>NZ_NFVA01000024.1 GCF_002264395.1 Paenibacillus sp. VTT E-133291 | reverse complement strand
GGTCGCATGTTCAAATCGTGTCATCCCGATACTCAGCTTAATTGCTCTTAGATAGCTCTTACTTCGGTAAGAGCTTTTTTTGTTATGTATAGAATTAAAACACGCATAAATTCATATAACATATGTTCTATCATTCTTCCAAAAGAAACTGTACTTCTGATGGAATGCCAATCCGTAGATAATAACTTTTACAGGATTCTTCTTGCTCAGGATTACTGCCTATGGATAGTAGCTTTACAGCAAAAACGTTAGCTTGACGCTCAAGCTTGCCAGGAGAGAAGTAAGAGCTTTCTTCCAGGAAAAAGCGGTTAATCCCCTTGTGAAGGCGATCATGACCTAATTCATGCGCACAAACGAAGCGCTGCCACTCAACTGGCAACTCATTATGAATGACGATAAATCTTCTTCTTAGTTTTCGGTAATATAATCCCTTTGTGCCTGTCCCAAGGTTCATGAAACGAATGTGAATACCTAGCGCTGAGGCTAGCTCGAATGGACAGTTGGTTTTATATTTTTTAATCAGATTATTAATCAGTTCATCCATATTCTTCACCTGCAGCATGTTAGTGTAGTTATTAAGTGTTGTTAGATTTATTTCTCTTGTTCATCTGTTTGGCTTCCCAGAATAATCCGGTCAGTACATCTTTTATCCTCTGCTTGTCATCCTTGTCTAATGGAATTCCATCAAACATCAGCTCTCCATCATCCTCCAGCATTTTGCGAAAGTCACGCTTATCCTTGCTTGTAGCCCACTCTGGGACAATCTCTTCGCTTGGAAGGGGATGTTCCTGTAAATAGCCTGCCTGATCCATTAACTCCTCGTAAGGGACGCCTGTAGCCTCAGCAATTTTGCGTAAAGTAGTTGGCTTAGGCACGCCTCTTAGACCATTTTCAATTCGTGAAATTTGTGAACCGCTAATCCCCGCTGCTGCTGCCAATTGATTAATCGTTAATCCCTTTGCTTCGCGAAGTCCCTTCATGTAATCCCCAAATTCTATTGTCATCTCAACCACTCCTTATAGAATGATAGCTTATATTATTAATATAAGTCATTTTTGCCAATTGGTAAACAACAAAGCGCATGTTATTGCCAAAAGGCAAGATAATGGAGGGAAATCTATTCTATTTCGCCCAAAACAGACGAATACGGGGTTTTACGAGATTGGTAGAGAAGTGGTATATTATAGAAAAATACGAACAGAATACGAACACTAATATATTTTAGCACATTGCTTAGGAAACTTCCGCAATTTAATCTCATTCTGTCAAACCTAAAGGAGTGCATAAAATGATGAACTTATCCGCCTTACCAGAGTTGGACCGTCGCCGAACCCAGGTCGCTATAGAGAGCATGTTAGAGAAATACCGTATTTTTAAGACCGTTACATTTGAAGCTAAGGAAGCCAGTACTACTTATTCTTACACAGAAAGATTTCATGGCCCTACGAATACAGTTACTGATCAGACTGCTGCGTTAGCTTCTTATAATGTGGATGTACCGACTGCTAGAAGAGCTTTTTGTTCAGCAATGGACTCTGTGGTAGAGAGACTCGATACGAGGGAACAGCAATTAGTAAGAGAGCGTTATATGAAAAGAGATGAAACATACGATTATACGATCTACAATCATGTGTTTGATCCACCGATAAGTAAGGACACTTACGTGAAGATACGCACGAAGGCTTTTTACAAGATGGCTTTGGCTTTAACGGATCTCGGTCTACTGTCCCTTAACACCTTAATAACAGCACCTAGAGTGAAAAAAGAGAAGGTTAGTATTACCTAAGAAATATAGAGGGTTACTTAAGACTGTATCGTCCGAGCGGATGATGCGGTCTTTTTTTATGGATAGAACGATTCTCCGAAAAACGGCCCTATACCATCCCAAAGTTAGCGTAAACCTCGTCGGTCTACCGTCTCTGCAAGGCAAATAGGGGTGTATATTTATAACATGGCAAATGAAGCAAAAAGAACACCGCAAGAGCATGAATGCTCTGCTAATCGTTCCGCCCTAGTGGTGATAAGAACAAATCTAGCGGTGAAAGATTCTTTTGGCATGGGCCTAGTGTAGAAGGGTATTATCCAACAGCGGATAGTATCCTTTTTTGTTCTTAAATTTAGTAGAGGGGGTGTCTTCTTAATGTTAATGCGATTGAAGGTTAACACCATCAAGGATCGGCGAATCGTCGCCCTTCAGAAAGGAATGGAGTGATGTCGGTACAACAATTACGAAAACACATTACGAGTACGCTGGAACGATATTTTCCAAATGTGCCTGTGTATGTGGATGGGGAGAAACCTCAGACGGCTTATTTTTATCCCGGACTGATTTCAGCGACACTGGATCGCCAGCGAGAAGGCAGATATTTAGCGGTGTACCGTTTTGGTATCCGTTATGAGCAAGGCAGCTTGCTGGAAGCTGAGACAATGGCAGATAAGCTGAGTGAGGCAATGGCAGGGATGGAGCAGGATGGCGGAGCCTTTCGTGTAGCTAGGCAAGCTTGGGAAGCTGGAAAAGAGGGGCATGGGCCGCTTTTTACAACGGACTATATGGTGTATTTGCAAAGTGAGAAGCCTGACCCCATTAATATGGGTCAAATGATAGGAGGAGAAAGACTGAAATGAGCACAAAGATGAGTAGTGGAGATCGTTTTGGTAAAGAGCAGATTGTGAATTCATCGCTTTTTACGGCTAAGGAAAAGGATGTGCTGAACGTTATTTTGCAGAATGACAAGAGTTATACGATCGAAGAAGCAAAGCAATCTATGGGATTGTTTAAAAATAAGGAGGTAATGAACTAATGGCAGGTGGAACATGGACAACGCAAAATAAAGTGCGCCCTGGGGTATACGTAAATGTGGCATCCAATCAAGGGACTATCGGCAAAATGGGAGAACGCGGGATCACCGCTTTGGCACTAGCCTTATCTTGGGGAGAAGCTGGAGTGATCATGAAGCTTACCCCGCAGGACGATGTGAAAAAGCTGCTAGGTGTTGATTTGGAGCATCCTACACTGTTACCAGTACGTGAAGCACTGAAACGGGCAGGAACCTTGCTGCTTTATCGATTGAATGAAGGGGTTAAAGCGGCGGTAACCAATAGCGGTCTTCAGGTAACTGCTAAATACGGCGGTGTACGCGGAAACGATCTATCTGTTGTTATAGAGAAGAATATTGAGAATAATGCTCTTTTTGATGTGAAGACCTTGCTTAGTGGAACTGAACTGAATAAGCAAACGGTTGGAACGGCTGAAGAGTTGGTCGCTAACGATTATGTACAATTCCAGAAAAATGGCGCAGAAGGCTTGAAGCTAACCGCAGGGATGCCGCTTATTGGCGGAGCTAATGGTACGGTGACAAATGGTGCGCACAGCGATTTCTTGTCTGCTCTTGAGGTGCTTGAGTTCCAAACGGTTGGACTAGTATCGCAGGATAGTACGCTTAAGGCACTGTATAGCTCTTGGGTAAGACGACTACGGGATACGGAAGGTAAGAAAGTGCAGGCTGTACTATCGGATTATGCTACTGCGGGTCATGAGGGTGTGATCAGCGTGAAGAATGGGGTAGTACTGAGTGACGGAACTACGATTGATAAGACCAATGCTGTGGCTTGGGTGGCCGGTGCTACGGCTGCTGCTGCGGTGAATCAATCGCTGACTTATCAGGGATATGACGACTCCGTTGACGCTGATGTGCGGTTTAGCCATTCTGAAACGACAGCAGCTTTGCTGCAAGGCGAACTGCTCTTTACTTACAGTGGAGGGCGAGCTGTGGTGGAACAGGATATTAACACGTTTACGGCATTCTCTCCGGATAAAGGCAAAGCGTTCTCCAAAAATCGTGTGCTGCGTGTGCTGGATGGGATTGCGAATGATCTGAAGCGTATTTTTGAGAACTACTACATTGGTAAAGTAGCCAATAATGAAGATGGACGGGCTCTGTTCTGGTCACAATGTGCGACTTATATGAATGATTTGCAGGATATGGGTGCGATTGAGGGCTTTAACGCGCAGACAGATGTTGTCGTTGTGGCTGGTGCGGATAGTGATAGTATCGTGCTGGATGTGGCTGTGAAACCGGTAGATTCCGTAGAAAAAGTATATATGAAAGTGAAGGTGGTTTAAGATGGCATTTTTAAAAGCTAGTGATACGATTTCCGGCCAGGAGGGCCGTGCGTATGCCGTGATTGGTACGCAAGCTGAAGAGATGTTCTATGTGAAGACGCTTGAAGCTACGGTAGAAAAAACAAAGGCAGAAGTGAAGACACTCGGCCGACGTGGTGTTCAGCATAAAGCGACTGGATGGTCGGGCAGCGGTTCGATGACGATTTTTTATATGACTAGCCGTTTCCGCCAGATGATGCTTGATTATATGAATACAGGTGTCGACCAGTATTTCGATATTGAGGTTACGAACGAAGACCCATCGTCCAGTGTGGGAGCCCAACGCATTATTTTAAAGGGCGTGAACCTTGATAGTGTCATCATGGCTTCTCTTGATACAGAATCAGATGCGCTGGAAGAAGAAGTGAGCTTTACCTTTGAAGACGTGCAGATTGTGCAAGCTTTTGGCGCTCCGGCTGGCTCCGGAAATTAATAAAGACAACTAGATAGGAGCAAGTAAGGCCCGGGCGTGCAGTTAGCGGCGGGTCCCTTCTCTGTCTATTTTAGTAGTACTAGAAGAAACTAAATTATTTTAGGAGGAAGACAATGAGTGAATTAAGTTTGTTTTTTGCGCAAAATGTAGCATGTGACACGACAGAGGAGTTTGTGGTATCGCAGCGTTTTAAGGATAAGGAAGGGAATGCAGTAGCCTGGAAGTTACGCAGTATGAACGAGGATGAGAATCAGGAATGCCGTAAAGCGGCTACCCGTAAGGTCAAAGGGAAAAATGGAGTGTATACCTCCGAGATCGAACCGAATGATTATATGGCTAAGCTGATGACTTCAAGTGTGGTGCATCCGGATCTGAAAAATGCTGAATTGCAGCGTTCGTATGGTGTTCTTGGTGCCGAAACGCTGCTGCGTAAAATGCTGCTTCCAGGTGAATTCGCTGCGCTGGGTGAACGGGTACAGGCCTTGAATGGCTTCGGTACAGATATGAACGAGCTGGTGGATGAAGTAAAAAACTAATCAACGGGGGCGACAGTGAAGCCAACCTGGCTTACTACGCCCTCCACGAGCTGCACATTTTACCACATGAGCTGATGAAGCTGTCTACACGTGAACGCGCCGCAATTTATGCGATGATCGCTGTTCGGGTGGAGAAGGAGAAGCGGGATCAGGCGAGGAGTAAAGCAAGGAAGAGATGAGGGGGTGAATGAATGAAGATAGAAGCATCTAAAGCCGTAATGCTACCGATGAAATCCCTGGCAATCTGGAAGAGTGTTAATAAACAATGTGTTCGTCTAAACAGTAATCTGGATATCGTTAATCGTTTGGTCAAGGGAATGCAAGTGGTTATTAAGCGGTCAAATGATGAGATGAGCCGTTCTCTGAATCAAGTAAACCAGTCTTTGCAGGACATCAACGATACTCTACTTGAGGGCTTTAAACGTCTCCCTCCTAAAATTGTAGTTTCCAGGGATATAGTTATTGAGCAAAGCCAACAAGCTGGGCAATCACAACAGCTAGCTCTACGAACGCTAAGTATCTCCCCTAGTGAGCAAATGGGCAAGAAAGAAGAAGAAAAAGCGAAGAAGGTAAATTGGTGGAAGGGATTAAAAGCAAAAGAGAAAAAGAAAGAAGAGGAGAAAAAGCCCGAGACGAAGGCTGATCCAGTCCCTACTCCTAAAATTAATCTGAGAAAGGAACCGCCGACTCCACCATCTCCACCATCCCCTGACTCAAAAATCATGAAATTTCTTAAGACAGCAGATGTGGTAAAACCATTTAACGCGGTTAAGTCTTTGGGGGAGAAAGCTGTAAAAGCAGCGGCAAAACCTGGAGATATCGAAGACTGGAATACACTGAACAAGAATACAGATGCTGCACTTGGGAAAATCGGTGAGAAAGCGATGGGTGCCCTAAGACCTGTAATGGATACCTTGAATACAGCACTAACTTCAGGTCAATTAATGCCGATTATAGATGCTATGGCTAATGGATTTCTCTTCATAGCTAATGTGATTGGTATGGTAGTCGATGGCTTATTATGGCTGGTGGGAGTAGTGCAGGAAAACTGGTCATGGATTGAACCGATCCTTTTAGCAATAGCTTTCGTCTATCTAGCAGCTATGATTGTGCAAGTGTATTCGCTTGCAGCTGCATGGATGGTAGCAAATTGGCCTATTTTAGTGGTTATTGCAATTATTGCAGTACTAATTGGAATTTTTCAGATGCTAGGTATATCTGCGGGAGAGGTGATTGTAGCTATAGCAGGAGCATTTGGGTGGTTGAAGGTTCATCTACAGAATGTTGTAATAAGTTTGCAAAATGGATTTATTACGTTCAGTGATTATATTCAAAATTTATTTATAGATCCTGTTTATGCTATTAGAAAGCTCTTCTATGACTTAGCAGTTCACTTTTTGGATCTTATTTATCAAATGGCAATTGGTGCTGAAAACTTTGCGGGCGGATTTATGAAAGTAGTAGCACAAGCGATTAATAAAATATTACCAGGTATTAAGAAATTGCTAAACATGTTGAGTAAAGTACCAGGATTAGAGGGATTAGCTAATGTAAAAGTAGAGTATCTAAATCCTGAAGAACCTCATGCTGTGAGCGGAATGATTAAAGGTATGAAGGACAAATTGGTTGCCCCAACTAGTGATAAGGCTGTAAAAAATTCTAAGAAAAAAGAGTACTTAGAATATGCAGATACTGTTAATGATTACACCCGAAGGGGGAAGGAGTTTACTGGGAAATTTAATGATATGGGAAGGAAAGCGAAAGAATTAATAGAAAATCCCATCGGGAAAATTAATGGATCAAAAACCTCACAATCAGGACTATTAGCTAACCAAAGCAACAACCTCAACACCGTCAACCGCGTGAAACAACTCGACTCCATCAACGACACTGTAGACATCTCTAGCGATGATCTGAAAATGCTGAGGGAGCTGGCGGAGATTCAGGCGATCCAGAATTTTGTGGAGCTGACGCCGACGGTCCAGGTGACGACTGGAAATATTAATAATGCCGGAGACATTGATTCGATTATCAACAAGATTGGGCAAAAGCTGAACGAGGAGTTTGTCTCTACGGCGCAGGGGGTGTATACGTAACGTGGAAGAGTACGGGATATTTCTTGGTTTTAATAATCAGGCGGAAGCATTCCGACTGCCAGTCAATCCAGAGACCTTGGAAATCAAGGAAAGCGGGGATGGGAAGAGCTATACCATTATCGATCTAGGTGAGATTAATACGATTGCTTATCCGAAGCTGACGGAGATCACAATCGAAAGTATTTTTCCGGCACAAAGGTATCCGTTTGTATTAGTACAAGAGGACGGGTTGAAGAGACCCTTTGAATATGTGGAGCTGATTAAGAAGTGGATGACGAGTCGCAGACCTATTCGTTTTGTATTTTCCGGGGTGAGCTATACTGATGACTTGAAAAAAGCCGATGGGAAGCTAAACGACGCCAAGAAATGGTTAAAGGATTCATCGACTAGTGAGGATAAATCCATAGAGATTGATTTCGGTGTGAATATGGCTATGAGTATTGAAAGCTTCTCTTGGAAGCTCAGTGCAGGTACATCAGGGGATATTGAATATTCGTTATCTCTCAAAAAGTATGTATTTTATCAGGCGGTAGCTGTTAAAGTCGTCAAGGATGAAGTGAAGGTAGAACAGAAGCGGGCGAACGAAACTCCCAAACCTAAAACGTATATCATGAAATCTAAAGATAATCTATGGAAAATCGCTAAAGAAATCCTTGGAGATGGTAATAGGTGTTGGGAAATCCAGAAACTTAATGGCATTAAAGATAGTGAGCTGAGGAAGCTTCCAATCGGTAAGGTCATTAAGCTGCCGTAGGAGGATGTTATGGAACTGCTTGTGAAGAATAAGGAAGGTAATCTATGGGATATTTCTGGCATCGTCTCCGATATTTCTTGGAAAACGGCCCGCTCAGGAAAACCGGCAACGCTAGAGTTAACACTTGTGGACAGTGGAATCTATCAGCATCCTAAGTTCGGTATCAGCAACGGTGATATTATTCAGTTCAGCAAAGATAATGTGGATGTATTCTACGGGTTTGTGTTCAGTATTGATACAGGCTCGGATCAGGAGATTAAGCTGACTGCCTATGATCAGATGCGTTATTTGCTGGGCAATGGCAGTTATGTTTTGCAGGATGTTACGGCTAATGATGTTATAAAAAAAATAACGCAAGACTACGGCCTGCAGACAGGTGTGCTGGAGAATACAGAGTACCGAATTCCTTCATTAATTGAAGATGACAAAAAACTGCTGGACATCATTATGGGAGCGATCGGCAGTGAGCTTCAGTATAAGGGGCGGTTGATGGCCTTTTACGATGATTTTGGTAAGCTAACGCTGCGAAAACCGGAGTCTATGCTGCTTAATCTGGTGTTGGGAGCGGGGCATTATCTGTATGACTATTCGCTCAAAAAAAGTATTGATGATGATACGTACAACACGATCTTTTTATACAAGGATAATGAGAAGTCTGGTAAGCGTGATTTCTTTCCGGTTAGCGATAAGGACAATGTGAAACGCTGGGGTATCCTCCACTTGTATCAGAAGGCTGATGACAAAGCGAATGCTGCCCAAATTCAGGAGAAGGCAAATAATCTGCTGAAAATGCACAACCGTGAAAAGCTTAGTCTCTCCGTACAGGCGATTGGTGATATGCGCGTAAGGGCTGGTAATTTCATTTATGTCCTGCTTGATGAATTTAAGACTCAGGTGTTTCTGGTGGATCAATGCAGTCATAAGATTTCCGGTGGGGAGCATACGATGTCCCTCGATATAAAGGTGGTGTAGAGATGATGTTGGATATTATAAAAAAAGCAAGCTTAGGAGCCGTGGGAAATACAAATCCCGTGGCTTTTTCTTATGGGACGGTAACGGAGGCAGCTCCTTTGCAGATCCAGGTGGATCAACGTTTTATTTTATCGGGGAATGCGCTAGTACTGCCTGAATCGGTAATGGAAAGCAAAATCGAGCTAGAGGGTAGAGAAGTAGTAGTGCGTCGAGGACTTGCCTCTGGTGATCGGGTTCTGATGGTTCGGATGCAGGGTGGACAAAGCTATATTGTACTGGATCGGCTGGTGAGTCCGATATGATTCCTGCGATTGGAAAAGCTGGACCGATAACTGCTCTTCTTGAAGGCGAGGTCAACCTTGAGCGTGGGGAAAGCCCCAGTCTAACCTACCGAATGGATTGGGACAGAAGAAGGATTACTGGCCAAGCGGATGGACTTGAGGCCGTGCAGCAGGCAGCGGCCAAAATTCTGCGAACCGATAGATTTGAACATCTGATTTACAGTGCGGATTACGGAACAGAGTGGCAGCTGGTTCTGGGTAAGGATCGGCTGTTGGTCAGAGCTGAAATCAGACGTGTCATTAGTGAGGCCTTACTTCAGGATGAACGAATCCTTAGTTTAGAAAATATTGAGGTTTCTTTTAACGGGGATAATCTAACTTTTGATTGTAAGGTGGTCACACGTTATGGCAATTTTCAGCTGAGAAAGGAGTGGAATGAGGATGTATGAGGATCAGACGTATGAGGCTCTTTTGGAGCGAATGCTGGACCGGGTTCCGTCAGGTTTGGATAAACGCGAGGGCAGCATCATTTATGACGCGTTTGCTCCAGCAGCAGCAGAGCTTGCGCAGATGTACATTGAGCTGGATGTGAATAATAATCTGTATTTTGCAGATACGGCTACCGGAGAGTACTTGGAGAGAAGTATCGCCTGGTCAGGAATTGTAAGGCGTGAAGCGAGTAAGGCGCAGCTGAAGGGGATTTTTTATAAAGCGGATGGAGGATTTGTGGATGTTCCTCTAGGCAGCCGCTTCTCTCTCGATATGCTGAATTATATTGCCGTGGAGAAGTTATCTCTTGGAGTGTATCGGCTGGAAAGTGAAACTGCTGGAGAAGAAGGAAGTCGATACTTCGGCTCTTTGCTGCCAGTGGATTATATTTCAGACCTTGCGCGTGGGGAAATAGCTGCTCTATTGATTCCCGGAGAGAACGAAGAAACCGATGAATCGCTACGCCAACGTTATTTGGATTCAGCCAGGCGCCCAGCTACTAGCGGCAATAAATATCACTATATGGAGTGGGCGATGCAGGTTGTGGGGGTGGGAGGTGCACGTGTTTTTCCGTTATGGGACGGCCCTAAGACGGTGAAAGTGATTGTTGTGGATGCCGAGAAACTTCCTGCTTCTGAGCTGCTGGTGACTAAGGTTCAGCATTACATTGATCCGGTCTCTGGAGCGGGTGAGGGACAAGCCCCCGTAGGTGCAGTTGTAACAGTAGCATCGGCAACGGGAAAAAGTATTAGTATAAGCGCAAAAGTAACCCTTGCTTCAGGTTATGCACTGCAAGCTGTAAATGATGAATTCAAGGGGATTCTTGAGAGTTATCGCAAGGAGAAAGCTTTTTCAGCAACCTATATTAGCCAGTCTGTAGTCGGGGCACTATTGCTAGCTACTGAGGGAGTCGCGGATTACAGTGAGCTGAAGCTGAACGGTGGAGCGGGCAACGTAATGTTGAACGAAGAAGAAGTACCGTTGTTCGGCAATGTTTTACTGGAGGTGTAGCATGGGGTATCCAGAACAAATTGATATATTTCAAGACAAGCTAAATAAAAAAGCTAATGGTAGCAGCTATGTTATCGAAGAGAGATTATCGCTTGTAAATGGCGCTTACAGTGGTTTGCTTGCACATGACAACATTAATAACCAAACTATTGCGGTGTACACGGGGTCACAGTATTCCGGGATCGAGCTACGCAATTTCACTGTGTCTTTTCCGGATGAGGCGCCGTGGCGGCGGTTGATTAAGATTTTTGCCGATGTGCCCGAGGTATATGTAACTTATGAAACCCCCGGGGATACCGTTGAAGCGGATGATATTAATGGTTTGCAAGGTAGCCTTACAGCCGTACAAAGTGAACTAGAGCGTTATAAGAGCAAGGGTCAGATTGACGGAGGATCATTTAGAAGAGAGGTGTAAAATGGCTCAGACCATACAAATAAAGCGGGGTACTAAGGCTGAACTAACGAGTTATGGAGTCTTGAAGGCGGGTGAGCTTGGTTTTTGCAGTGATACTAAGGAAGTTTATATTGGTGACGGCACGTCTAATTCCATGGTCGGAAGGGCGCTATCGGGTCCAGAAGCTTCGCGTCCGGTTGCAGGAGCCCTTGGCCGTTTGTATTACGTGACTACGGGTACCAATAGCGGATATTTATATTTTGATGATGGGGCAGCTTGGCGGCGAGTGAACGCGCAGAAGCTTAGCGATCTGACAGGTACAATTGACGATATCGCTGATGGAGCAACTTATGGGAAGGTGCTTAAAGCGGATATTAGTGCGGGACATATCAACAAAGTATCAGATGGTACGAACGTAAAGACTGCGGCTGAGATTAAGACTCACATTGACGATGTGACCAAGCATCGGACGATCAATGATGCCGGGACTACGATTACAGACTTGTGGTCTGCACAGAAGATTAAAAATGAAATTGAGCTGGCCAAGCATAACATCGAACCGCAAGCGTCGGTAAAAGATCAGAACCTGCTGGCTCCACCTGCCAGTCCGGTTGAGGGGGATCGATATATTATTCCAGCAGGGGCAACCGGGGCATGGGCGGGGAAAACGAATCAAATTGTTGAGTACCAATCTGCTGCATGGGTATTTTATGTTCCTGCCGTAGGCTGGACCGCTTATGTCGATGATGAGCAGAAGATTTATAGCTGGAATGGCAGCGCATGGGTTCGCACGGGTGGTGCGTTACAGACCATTACAGCTGGAAACGGACTGATTGGTGGTGGTCAGGCCGATGCTGTGACGCTGAATATTGGTGCAGGCAACGGGATCACGGTTACTGCAGACGCGATTGCGGTTACAGCTGGAAAAGGGATCACTGTAGATGGAACCGGTGTAGCTGTAAGTGTGGATGGAAGCAGCATCATTTATGATGCTGCGAATGGCAATAAACTTACTGTAGCCAGTATTGATGGCGGAACATTCTAGGGGGCGGGACAATGGCTTTAAAGACATTGATTCAAATACGCCGCGGATTGGAAAGTGCGATTGGCGCACTGGCTATTGGTGAGCTTGGCTACTGTATTGACACTGGCAAGCTATATATTGGTTCTGCTGCTGGGAATGTCTTGCTAGTTGCGGCACAAAGTACTGGGGACATGCTGAAAAGCATTTACGATACGAATAACAATGGCAAGGTGGATTTTGCGCAACAAGCGGATAGTGTAGCTTGGGCGGGGGTAGCGGGTAAACCAGCGGTATTCCCTCCGGCGGCGCATACACATGATTATTTGCCCAAAGGGCCCCTAACCTGGAATCAACTGAAGGGGGTGTGAGGATGAGTTACGGCAGCTCTTTATTCAGCGAATTATTGTATTCCGCAGATGAAGATTCGAATCATCCGGGTGAAGTCGAGGCGCCTGATCTAATGCAGTATTTGCCGGATTATTATAAAGATGTCCGCGAAATGGAGAAGCTTCAGGAGACCATCGGGCTAGAAATTGGTGGACTGAAGGTAGGCACTATAGATGTACTGGATCAGGCGTTTGTTGAAACTGCAACAGTAAGCCTTGGACGTTGGGAAGCTGAGCTTGGACTAAATATTGATTCATCTAAGTCATATGCCACACGCCGAGAGATGATTAAGGCGAAGCTGCGTGGAAACGGGACAACAACGCCGGAGATGATCCAGCGGACGGCGTCCGCTTTTTCGGGTGGCGTGGTTGAAGTGAAAGAAGTGCCTGATGAGTATCGTTTTGAGATCCATTTTGTAAGTACGCTGGGCATTCCTCCCAATATGGCAGGGTTGATTCAAATCATCGAAGAGATTAAACCTGCGCATTTGGCTTATGAATTTGTGTTCAGCTATACCTGGTGGGACTCCGTTAAGGTTTTGACCTGGGAGAATGCTCACAGTAAGACATGGAACGAATTAAGAACTTATAGATAGGAGAGTGACACATGCAAACGACAGGAAATTTGGGCTTAAAGAAGCCAGAGGGAACAGATATCGTTGATATCGCTGATCTGAATGGGAATATGGATATCTTGGATAATGCCGTTAATGGCAAAGTTGATAAAGTTACTGGCAAACAGCTGTCTACGAACGATTACACCGCAGTTGAGAAAACGAAGCTGGCTGGTATTGCTACAGGAGCGACCAACTATACTCACCCAGCTACTCACCCACCAGCTATTATTGTTCAAGATGCGAGTAATCGGTTTGTTACGGATGCTGAAAAGACGGCGTGGAATGCTAAAGCCGGTACCGCCGTAGCTACAACTGCTACGAATGGCTTGATGTCTGCTGCGGACAAGACACTACTGAATAACAACACTGGATTCGGTACTACGGCTGGTACAGCCACCGCATATACCCTTACACTTAGCCCAGCACCTACGGTGCTGATAGCAGGACTTAAATTTAGTTTCAAAACACATATTGCTAGCGGAGCCAATCCTACACTCAATCCTAATACTTTAGGGGCCAAAGCAATCAAGAAACCCAATGGAAATGCGGCAACACTTGCCCTGAACGGAGTTTACACGGTTGTATATGATGGGACGGCTTTTATCTTACAGGGTGAAGGAGGTGATTATGGAACAGCGACAGCAGCGGACGTGCTAGCGGGTAAGACGATAGGGACAGAGGGCGGGCTAATTGATGGCGCGATAGTACAAAGAGGTGCTACGGACGGATATACTAATTCCCTTAGTACAGCATGGGCAGCGGGTGGTGGATGCTGGGTCCGAATACCAGCGGGGGCATATTTGAAAACTACGGCGGTAGGAAACCCCGAAATACGAGTCACTGATCCTAACGTTATTCCTGCAAATTGGCTACGAGGGGTATCAATGTTTGGGCAGGATGGCGCGATAGTCAATAGATCTGTGGAGAATAATCACTCTCCGTCAAATGCCGCAGAGATATGGGCGACAGGCGATGTGTTCTTAATGCCGCAAGCTGGCTACTATAATGGGGTTACCTGGACAAAAAGTACATTTCCAACTCTCGTACCTAGTAACGTCCGCGCGGGTGTCTCTATAGGAACCTTAGTTGGCACACTCCAACCCTGGGTCGGTGGGCTTACATCGGTTGACTTTGCAACGCAGGCAGGGGCTGACGGTAAGACTGAGGAAATGTTTAGATTTCCAGCCGGGTTCACTATCGGATCGTTTGCTGGCTCGATTCTTTTCGGAACGTCGAACAACAACAGCCACCAGGATCATTCAATCGTGCTGCAGGATATCCATGGAAATCGGTTAGTGCTAATTCGTCACTTTGTGGACGGATGGTCGATGAGCACAACACAGCAAGCTACGGGGCTAATAGTAGATAAGCGGTCGCGGCGAATTACAATGCCTAGTACCCAATATATGTGGGGCTTCGGTCACGATGGGGACATTGCGGCGGACGGATCTTTCTCGAAGCCGTTCAATATGGATGGTGAGGTAATGTTGGTTCACGTCGTAGTAGCATCGCTCGGCGGAGGTTACTCTACTGCCTCTGCACGCGGAGCCGCGGTATGGAATTAGAAGGAGGAAAATAGTAATGTACTTTTGCGCATACAACAGCATCAAAACAATTTACGCGATCTATCACAACGACTGCAGGCGGTATTACCGTAACTAATTCATATAATCAGATTGTAGCTCAAGAATATAAATGGGTGGCTTGGGGCTAAGAAAGGGAGTGAATATAAATGCAAATAGGCAGAAAAATTTATTATGATAACGCCACAGGTAACGTATTAGTTGATACCGGAGAGCGTTCCGGCGATGTGGTGGAGACAACACAGGCGTTGGATTTAACAGTCTATAAAGCACTAGCCGAACGCGTAGCGGAAACGGTGGGGTGCTTAAAGCTTGACTACGAGCAATACAAGCAAGACTTTGCAGCGTGCAGCGGCTACAAGGTAAGCATCGAAACGGGAAGATTGGAGTTTAGCTATCCTGACCCTAACATCGAACCTGACGAGCCGCAAGCGCTTATATATCAAGTACCTATGTCCGAGCGTATCAAGCTTGTGGAGTCCGATAATGCCGGGCTGACGCTAGAACTAGCGCAAACACAGGCTAGACTCAACCAGGCGGAACAAGACCACGCCGACTTGCTGCGTACTCTTGTAACGGGAGGTGTATTATAATGGATTGGTACGCAATCATTAAAAGCTATTATGACGCAGGATGTTATTCAAAGGATCAAGTTCAAGTATTTGTAACTGCCAACAAGATCACATCAGAGCAAGCTATAGAGATTACAGATAGCGCCATATAGTAGGCGCTTTTATTTTGCCCTTGTATCTGCTACGAGGGCTGTTTTATTTATCACTTTAGAAGGGGGCTGTTATATGACCATTGTGGGAGTAAATTCAGGAGGAGGCGATGCTGAAGCAGCGCCCATTGAGCATCGTTTAGAAGATGTTGAAAATAGACTTGTAGTCATCCAAGACGAGATTTTTAGATTTGGAACGGAACATCTAAGTTTTAGTAATGAGCTTCTAATATTAAAAGAAAAACAATCACGCCATGAGGAAGATGTGAAGCAAATTAAACAATCAACAATAGAAATGAAAATTCAATTTAACGAGATTATGAGGCGTTGGGACACTTTAGACTCACGTGTGTTCCAGCTATTGCAACAATCTCAGACGGACAGTAAGAGCGAACGAAAAGTGTTTGTTGATCTACTTAAATACGTTCTGGCGGGTACTATCTTTGCTATTATTGCCTTTTTATTTAAAGGAGGGGTATAGATGCTCACATTGTCCCAAATTAAAGAAAAATCAAGTAAACGCTTAACCAACCTACACCCCGTAGTCCGTTCCGCTGCTACTGCTCTAATCGAACGTTGCTACAAACTCAACATCCCCATTCTCATTACACAGGGACTTCGAACAATTGCCGAGCAGGATGCTCTTTACGCACAAGGACGCACCAAACCGGGAGCGATTGTCACCAATGCGCGGGGTGGGTATAGCTATCATAATTTTGGGTTGGCCGTAGACTTTGCTCTTTTGTTACCCAGTGGATCGAGTGTGTCATGGGATATGTGCCGGGACGGCAATAACAATCAGATCGCAGATTGGCAGGAGGTTGCGAAAGAGGCGAAGGCGCTGGGCTTTGAGTGGGGTGGCGATTGGACGAGCTTTAAGGACTACCCACATTTTCAAATGACGTTTGGCTTAACGCTCACTCAGTTACGTGCAGGGGGCAAGCCCTCAATATCCGCAGTGGAGGCCGCGTACAAGATCATCAATCGGAAGGTGGAGGAAGAATTGAAGAGCGAGGTTATTGCTGTCGTAAAGGTTAACGGGGTTAAGATTGCAGATGGAGTGCTTGAAAAAGGTATAACCTACGTTCCCGTACGTGTTATTGCAGAAGCGCTAGGCGCACAGGTAGGTTATAATTCCGCCACTAGAACGGTTGAGATTACAAGTACCCACTAAGGAGGGTTATATCATGGAAACTAGAGAGATTTTAGATGATGTTATGGCGTTTGCTTCTATATTAGCTGTATTCGTACTGGCTCTGGTTCAATTGGTCAAAAATAGTATCAACATCCCGCGTAATGCAGTCCCAATTATCGGACTATTAATAGGTTTGCTCATCGGAGCGGCAGCGTATCCTTTTACCGAACTGGATATCGTCCTTCGCCTTTGGGCTGGGGGGTTGGCTGGTTTATCTGCGACGGGGTTGTTTGAGCTAGCTTTTAAGGATCGTCCGGGGACGACGAAAGAATAGATGGATATTAGGTTCAAATCATAAAAAAGGGCTGTTCCAAAAAGTCTGAATAGACCTAAGGAAGAGCCCCATTGTTTCCATCACAAGATTACATAGTTAAGCTTCAGAACGAAAGCGTATTACCCGGAAGTAGAGAGTACAGTCCTGCAAAACCTTCTCCTTCTAATATAGAAGTAACATGATCGATATGCGATTTGGGAGCATGAACGAGTACCGTCCGGCGGCTGGGAAGCGTTTGGAGCATGTCTCGAATGTCTGGCAAGCCTTGATGGACTTTATAGCGTATGAGTGAAATTGAACATCTTATGTCGCTAGATTCCTCTACCCTAGATTGTTTAACGAGATGGTGCCCAAAGCTACCCGCCGCCAAATGTCCCGTAAAAATCACATGGTTGTCAGGAGAAGCAGAGAGCTGATGAAAGTACTCTTGTGCTTTTGCCGACTGCATCATCCCATCATTGGTAAATACGATTGCGCCCTTGAGATTCAATAATGCCTTTGCGCGGTCGTCTGGGTTAGATACAATACACAAGTTCTTTCTATTAAAAAGCATATCTACGCGCTGAATAGCGTCCTCTTTCAGCCATTCGGCCTTATCGCTCAAACCTCTTAACGGTGCTACGAGCTCTTCTTCGACGATCAGCTGCTCATCGGGGAAGCACTCGCTTGCCCATACGATCAATTCCTGGCTTCTGCCATGGAGAGGTACCGGAAGGAGGATTGAACCCCCTTTTTGCAGAGTGCTACAGATAGCTGACTCTAATTGCTGTAACTTTACAAGCTGCTCATCAGGATCCGCGCCGTAGGCGGCATCGATAATGGATAGATCGACGGCATCTTTAGCTCCGGCTTCCACAATCGTTGGTGAATCTGCCATGAGCAGCAGCGACTCCTTCGTATAATCCCCTGAGAAAAATACGATTGTTCCATCCCATTCGAGGATCAGCCAAACCGAACCTGCTAAATGTCCGCTTCGCCCCCATTGTATTCGAAGATTAGGTGCAACCCTCAGCCAAGTCTGAGGGGGGATATGCTCCTCCAAATACATGAACTGAATAGATTGCTTATCTATTTCTCCATAAGGTAATGATGCGGACTGAGCAGCCACATATTTATCCCAAGCTTCGAAATAATCGGGTAGCTGTTTAACGGTAGCTTTCGTTGTCCATACCTTACCTGAATATCCGTACTTATATAGTAGGGGAAGGGCTATGGAATGATCCTCATGCGCATGAGACAGAAATACGGCCTGCAAATGAGGAATGATATCTGTATCTAGCAGGGGGTATTCACCTGGGCCTTCTTTTTTGACACCACAATCGAGTAGAATCCCAGCTTTCCCACCCTTGTTCTGCAAAAGATAGGAGGAACGGCCATGCTCTCCGGCCCCTCCCCAAATCGTTAGTGTGCTCATTGTTGTCTCCGCTTTCTATCTGGGCTTAAATATTCTAAGACTAGTAGTAATATAGTGGTAACGCCTACAGAGATTACGGCCATGGCCATCCCCATCGCTACTGCACCTTGTTCAAACTGGGCAAAAATATAGGTCGCCGATGTCTGCATTGAAGGTGGAAGAATGAGTAAGGAGGCTACCAGTTCCCGATTGGAAATGGTAAAGGTCATCATCCAGCCAGCCACCATCCCCGGAAGGATGAGAGGGAGCAGGATACGGCGGAACACATAAAGCTTGCTTCCACCAAATACTTGTCCCGCTTGCATGAGGGAAGAATCGATCTGCCCGTAGCTTGCTTTTACATATTGAACGGTATAGGGGATGAACAGCACAACATAGGTTAGCACAACCATCCAGTAGGTATTATAGAGCGGGATAGGCATCCAGCGAGCATTCCAAAGCAGAATTAATCCCACTACGATTACAATTCCAGGAACAGTGTTGGGAAGCAAACTGAACAGATCTGTAATTTTCTGCTTGAATGTAGCTCCTTTTCCTACGGTTAAAGCAAACCAAGTCCCAAGAATAACCGCGATACTAGAAGCAACGATAGCTAATGTGAAGCTATTTAATAAGGCTTCAAGACCTTGAGAACCGGGTGATAGCAGCTCGGCATAATGTTTGAAGGTTAAATTGCTCCAAGATACGCCTTCTCCGCGCAGCTTCAATAATGAGGCTGTAATGATCGAGAAATAAGGAATGCCGATAGATGATAGAAGTAATAAAATAACATACCCCCAACTAAGAACCCCTACGATTCCCGTGCTCTTATAACGTTTAGTGCGCGTCCCTTTTCCTCCAATTAGGCGGTAAGAGAAACGGCTGCTAATTAGAGTCTGGATGTACCACATGACTAGACAAACTCCGAGCAACAAGGACGCTAGTGAAGTAGCTTTTCCAAAATCTATCGGCCAGCTAGAGATATACTTATGGATCTCAGAGGTCAGAACGTAAAAGCCGATCCTACGACCAAAGGTCGCAGGGGTACCAAATTCGGCAATCGTTTTGACGAAGATGAGAAGAGCTCCAAGCCCATAGCTGGATAATAGCAAGGGAATGATTACTCTTTTAAATCTGTAAAAGAACGGAGCACCATGAACAGAGGCTGCTTCCTCCAGATTGCCCCCGATCTGCAAAAGTGCATTACGCAGCAGTAAATACAGGAAGGGGAATAAATGCAGGCTCATGATCAGCACCATCCCTCCATAGCTAAAGAAGTACGGAGTCAGCACGGAGGATACAGGTAGAAATTGCTCCATATACCCACCTGTCTGCATAAACAACATCCAACCCATAGAACCAATGTATGGTGGTGTCATAAACGGGATTAACAGCACGACATCGAGCCAGTTATGATGCCCTAAGTCCGTCTTAGCCATAATCCACGCCAGAGGTAGTGCAAATAGCGTAGTTAGTAGAATGACGCTTACCCCAAGCCCGATAGAATTCAGCAGTACCTCTACCAGATCATGACTACCCATAATAGTTCGTAGTGGCGCGGCTATCTCCAGCTGCTCATTCGGATAAATACTGGTCCAGAAGATGAGCAGGAGTGGCAGCAGTACAAGCACTGTCAGTATAAATAAAGCAAGTCCGCCGCTCACCCATTTAAATGAGCGCAAAGAGTTAATATTCATTACGCTTATTTAAAAATTTGTGTGAATGTTGAGGAAACTTCATCACTGTGTTCGTTCATCCATTCCCATTTCACATCAAATGTCTTAATTTCTTCGAGATTTGCACGATTCTCTGCTTTCACATCGGTTCTGCCTGGCAGCAAGTAAGCTTTGGCAACAAGCGCTTGAGCTTCATCGGATAGAAGATAGTCGATAAAAGCTTTAGCATTATCTACATTCGGGCTTGTCTTAATAATCGCAGCTGGACGAGGGCTGATTACGGTTCCTTCAGCAGGGTAGACGATATCTACAGGCTCTCCGTCAGCTTTTGCTTTATAAGCCATGTAATCTACACCTGCGGCAACGACGGATTTAGCACCGGTAATCACCGGATCAAGTGCCTCTTGATTGGCGCCCGCCATCGCTACTTCATTGCTTTTATATTGTTTAAAAAGATCCCAGCCACTGTCCCCTTTAGCACTTAAATAACCAGTCATGAAATCAAGAGCCGAGCCTGATAGCGAAGGGTCTGGAATATTAACGGTTCCTTTCCATTCCGCTTTGGTGAGGTCATCCCATGAGGTCGGCGGTGTGCTAACTTTTTTGGTATTGTAGACAATCCCTAGTGCGGATGCGCTATAGCTGAAATAATTTCCATCTGCTGTGTCTGACCAATCGCTAACGAGCTTATCTGCGTTAACCGCCTCTTTATATGGAAGTAATAATCCATCTTTCTTCATCCCTTGCATGGACGGAAGGGAAGCAAGAACGACAACATCGACAACTGGGTTGGACTTCTCAGCTTCCATACGGGCTAATATTTTTCCGGTAGTGCCTTGGAACATTTCGACCTTAACACCGGTTTTGGCTTCAAAGCCTGATTTAATTTTATTGGCTAGACCCTCAGGACCTGCACTGTAGACAACAAGATTGCCACTCAGAGATTTCTCTGTTGGTTGTGGTGCTTCAGTTTGAGCTGTAGTGTTAGCATTTGAAGTTGGGTTACTTGCGTTAGCTGCAGGCGTGTTAGAGGAGCTACAGCCAGCTAAACTCGCACCGATTATAGTTGTTAGAAGAAGTGTGCTAAGTCCTTTAGTGTTATTCATTGCTTTCAATTTGAATGCCTCCCAAATATTTTTTTGTGCATCTTGCTGCATGGAACAGCATTAAACATAGCTATTCCATGCAGTGGACGCTTAATTCAGATGATGGATCTGATGCTGAGAAGCATAGATCTGGATCGTTTCTCCAACAGGTAAACGTTGATCATGATAAGCGGTCCAAGTGATTCCATTCTCCATGTCCAGAATGACTTCATAACGGTCACCCATATAGCTCACATGTCGAATAGTCCCTGTAAAAGGTAGAGAGGAAGCATCCTCCTGAGACCAACGTAAATGTTCCGGACGAAGCATTTGCTTATCAGGAACGATCCAGTTGGATTTTCCAATAAAATGAGCTACAAAGGGATGATTTGGTTTCTGATAAATCTCCTCAGGAGAGCCTGTTTGTAAAATCGTGCCGCCCTGCATAACGACCACTTCATCTGACATAGACATCGCCTCGGTTTGATCATGGGTAACATATAAAGCGGTAATGCCCATGTTCCTCACCAAGGAGGTTAACTCCAGCCTCATTTCATCTCGCAAGACCGCATCCAGCGCACTTAAAGGCTCATCGAACAATACGAGCTGGGGTCTAGTAACTACAGCTCTGGCAAAAGCAACCCGCTGCTGTTGTCCACCGGACAGCTGATGGGGAAAGCGTAGCTCGAGTCCTTCCAGCTTTACAGAACGAAGGGCTTGCTGAACCCTAATCCGTAAATCTTTCTTCTGCTTAGAGGCTCGAAGTCCGAAGGCGACATTCTCGAAGACAGTCAGATGCGGCCAGAGTGCGAAATCTTGAAAGACCATGCCAAAGTTGCGGCTATGGATCGGGCGACTAATTCTTTTGTTGCCTGAGAAGATAAACTCCTCATCCATTAGGATTTCTCCCGCATCCGGTGTTTCTAGCCCAGCAATCAGACGGAGTAGTGTCGTCTTTCCACAACCTGAAGGACCGAGTAATGTCGTAAAGCTTCCAGCGGGAATCTTCAGATCTGCCGCCTTCAAAGCATGCACATCTCCGAATTTCTTTTCCAAACTGTGGATTGTAATTTCCTTCATCTCTATCTACCTGCCTGTTCTTAAGCTTGTTCTTAGTGTAAAGGTAAAGAATTCCCGCTATATTTGCTGAATGTAACTGTGATATTAACTTTTTTGCCGATTTATTTTAACATTCATAGAATTCTTCTATGGTACCGTTTAGGGAATAGGCGAGGGAGTGGAGAAAAATGAACCTTAATTTAATCAAGCTGGAAATCGTAGAACTGCTAAATAAACATAAGAAAATAACTACAGTAGCCGATAAACTCGGACTGAAGCAGCCCACTGTTACGTACCATTTGAAGAATTTAGAGCAGCAATTGGGGGAGAAGTTATTTGAATCCAGAATGGATAAAATGATTCTTACGGAGAGTGGAAAAGCGTTTCTTCATTATGCAACTAAAATCAATGCACTCGCTGCAGAAGCGGAGCGGGTTGTAAAAGAGTTCAGTCAGGCGGGTCGCGGAACGCTTAAGATTGGTGCGAGTTACGTTCCAGCTACTTATATTCTTCCAAAAATATTGGGGCTGTTTGGAGAACAACATCCGGGGATTACGATCTCTTTATCGGTTAAGCCTTCCCCTGTAATCAAAGAAATGCTGGCTAGCCATGAGATTGACCTTGGTATTTTGTCTACAGAATCTTTTTATCTGCCTGATTTGCATACTCAAGCCTTGTGTGAGGACGAACTCGTGCTTGTATTTGCGCCATCTCATGAATTTGCTTCGTTTTCTAATCTAAACCCGGCTATGATTGCTTCAGCGAGTTTTATATTACATGACAAGGAATCAAGTACACGCCAACTGACGGATAAATGGTTTGAGCGGGAGGGGAATGAGCCGAGGACCTATATTTTACTGGATTCACTGGAGGCCATAAAGCAATCGCTTATGAGTGGAAGGTACGTTTCGTTTATATCGCGTCTTGCTGTGGAGGATGAAGTAGCCAGAGGAAGATTGCTAATGCGCACCATTCCAGATTATAATTTTCAAAGACATATTTATTATTCGTATAACCGTGATCGTCATTATTCTCCGCTTATTGGCCTGTTCATCGATCAGATTCGAACGCTCCGTATTTAAATACACATAATGAAGGTATGCTAGAGCCATTATATATAAGAAAGAATACATAAAATATAAGGACTGTATAAATTGAGAAATTGGTGTATAATCTTAGATGCTGTGTCGCTTTACAGCGCAAAATAGTTGGAGATTTTCACGCAGTTTTATTGTATGATATGAGGAAAGCTTTAATAGGCGATTTTTAGACAGACAATAATTAACACATTGATCCGGAAGAGAATGGGGGGAGCAGCATGACCGAACTTACGACTACCGTCAGCAAAAGCAACTCTAACAATCTGCTGCGACGGGACGTACGGTTCTTGGGGAACATTTTAGGAGAGGTCTTGGTTCACCAAGGCGGTAACGAACTACTAGAGATCGTGGAGAAAATTCGCGAAACCAGTAAATCGCTGCGCTCACTATTTTTACCTGAACTGCACAGTGAATTTAAGGAGTTAATCAATTCTTTGGATCCAGAGAACCGTCATCAGGTAATAAGAGCGTTTGCTATTTATTTTCAGCTCGTGAATATTGCCGAACAGAACCATCGGATTCGCCGCAAACGTGATTATGAACGTTCAGCTGGGGAGACAGTCCAACCCGGTTCTATAGAAAGCGCGATAAAAGAGCTTCGTGAACGTGATTTCTCTCATGAGGAAGTTAACGAGATTATTGCAGGATTATCTCTGGAACTTGTAATGACGGCACATCCAACGGAAGCTATGCGCCGTGCTATTCTCGATATTCATAAGCGGATATCTGATGATGTTATGGGTCTGGATAACCCTACCTTAACCTTCCGGGAGCGTGAACAGCTCCGTGAGAAGCTATTAAATGAAGTGATTACGCTATGGCAAACGGATGAACTGCGTGACCGTAAGCCTACCGTACTAGATGAAGTACGTAATGGGATGTACTATTTCCATGAGACGATCTTCCATGTATTGCCCGATGTTTATCAGGAACTTGAACGTTGTCTCAGTAAATACTACCCAGGGCAGAATTGGCATGTACCAACCTACTTGCGTTTTGGCTCATGGATTGGTGGAGACCGTGACGGTAACCCTTCGGTAACTTCTACAGTTACTTCACAGACCTTGCGCATGCAGCGTAAGCTGGCGATTCGGGAATATCAACGGATTATGCGTGAACTCATGAAATATCTAAGCTTTAGCACAAGTATTGTTAAGGTGACGCCTGAGCTAGCCGCATCCATTGAAGCTGATCGTGAGATCATTAATCTTGGCAAGATGGAAGAATGGCGCAATGACAATGAACCTTACCGTATTAAACTTAGCTATATGATCTCCAAGACACAAAATGTTCTGGATGATGAGAAAAAAGATACTCCTGAGCGTTATTCTACACCTGAAGAGTTTATCGATGATTTGAACGTGATTGACCGCAGCTTACGGCATCACTATGCCGATTATGTGGCCGACACTTATATTAAGAAATTGATCCGCCAAGTGGAGCTGTTCGGTTTCCATACGGCGACACTTGATGTGCGTCAGCACAGTCAAGAACATGAGAATGCCATGACTGAAATTCTGGCGAAAATGAATATTACACCGGACTACTCCAAACTGTCTGAGAATGAGAAGATTGAGCTGCTGGAGAAGCTGTTGAATGATCCACGTCCAATCACTTCTTCTTATCAGACGTATAGTGAGGGAACTGAGGAATGTCTTGCTGTGTACCGGACGATCTTTGCTTCGCAAGAAGAGTACGGCAAACAGTGTATCACCAGTTACCTGATCAGTATGGCAGAAGCGGCAAGCGACATTCTGGAGGTTATGGTCTTCTCCAAAGAGGTAGGACTATTCCGCAAAGATAACGACGGTACTGTCGTATGCACGCTGCAAGCTGTGCCACTTTTTGAAACGATTGATGATTTGCATGAAGCCCCACAAATTATGAATAGATTGCTCAGCATGCCTATCTACCGTGATGCAGTAAGAGCAATGAATGATTTGCAGGAAATCATGCTTGGATATTCAGATAGTAACAAAGATGGCGGTGTGGTCACTGCGAACTGGGAACTGCGTGTTGCTCTGAAAGAGATTACAGCTACAGCCGATAAGTTCGGAATCAAGCTGAAGTTCTTCCACGGACGTGGTGGAGCGCTCGGACGTGGTGGCATGCCGCTTAACCGCAGCATTCTTGCTCAGCCAGCCTCAACGATTGGCGGCGGGATTAAGATCACAGAGCAGGGAGAAGTTATCTCCTCCCGCTATTCAATGCAAGGGATTGCTTACCGCAGTCTAGAGCAAGCGACATCTGCGCTTGTGACTGCAGCGATTAATGCAAGAATTCCGCAAGCGGATCTATATGAAGAGAAGTGGGATGAGATTGTTGCCCGTATCTCTGAAGTTTCGCTTCACAAATATCAGGATTTGATTTTCCGTGATCCGGACTTCCTGACGTACTTCAAAGAATCAACACCTCTGCCTGAGGTTGGAGAGCTTAACATTGGTTCACGTCCTTCTAAACGGAAGAACAGTGACCGCTTTGAAGACTTGCGTGCCATTCCGTGGGTATTTGCATGGACACAAAGCCGTTATTTGCTTCCTGCATGGTATGCTGCTGGAACCGGACTGCAGAGTTTCTATGAGGGTAAGGAAGAGAATCTGAAGATTATGCAGCATATGTATGAGAACTTCTCATTCTTTACTACACTGATAGATACGCTGCAAATGGCTATCTCAAAAGCAGACTTGATCATTGCTAAGGAATACGCCAGCATGGGCAAGAACGAGGAAGCGCGTCAACGGATCTTTGGCCAGATTGAAGATGAATTCAAACTGACCTCTGAGCTGATCCTGAAGATTACTGGCCAGCAGGATATTCTGGATAACGTCCCTGTGATTCAGGAGTCGATCAGACTCCGCAATCCTTACGTTGATCCACTTAGCTACTTGCAGGTTCAGTTGCTATCTGAGCTTAGAGCGCTCCGTGAAGTCGATGGAGACGATAGCGAGTTGCTCCGCGAAGTATTGCTTACCATCAATGGCATTGCCGCTGGTCTTCGGAATACCGGCTGATATAGTCTTAACACAAAAAGTCCGCCCTTTATTAGGGCGGACTTTTTGTGCTTGTATAGGAAATTATGCAGTATCCGGCAGATTCTAAAAGATTACTTTCATGGATTCATGGAAATGCACGGTCATCATCTGACCAATATTCTTCATAAGAAGCATTATAGACCGAAATAAAGCGATGCGCTATGGCACACACGTTATGGACTTTGCCATGAATGTGTGCAAAGGATACACAAAAGGAGCGCCGGAGCCCGTGTTTGTTTGCTTCTTTATAGGAATTACTGTCTGCTCGCACACATTAACATTTTTAAGTTTCATATTTCTCTGCTTTAGGGTCAAAATGCTGAATTAAAGGGAATTATTACCCGTAAATCGGTATTATAAGGTCATTTCGATAAAATATAGGGAATTGTTCCCTTTATATCAGCTGAACTTGGTGTAATTAATTGAATTTGGCCAATATACAGGGAGAAATTCCTTATAACTTGGTCATAAAACAGCTGTGACCTAATTTATAGGGAGGTTTTCCCTATAACTCGTTCCATCAAAATGAAATCCTCAACCTACATTGGAGTCCATACACGCCAAATCACCGAAAACCCTGCGGAAAGTACAACAATGTCTGCTCCATATGCGACAAATTTAAACTAACAGAAGCCTATTCAACCGACGGGATGATTTTGTTGCCTAATACGAGTTACTTTGCTCATAAAACTAAATATTATGCTGCGAAGTGATTCTTTTGTCCTGAAAAATATTGTGGTGCTTTGCCCAATATTGATCTTTCTTGCACCACCGATGTAACCGAGATGTAGTCCGAGGGAAATGATAAGAATAATAAATTCGGGTGAAAGAGGGCATGGAGAAGAATTTTGGAACTGTAGGAGCGAATGCGATCGCCTTTATCCTCAGATTTCGACCGCTATATGCGGTTTATAATCAGGAAATCAGAGGATAACAGCGACCGAAAGTCCAACATTCTTAGGAATGTCATTGTATTCACCCTATCTTTTATTCCTAGAAATTAACTCAGTTTACAGAGAAGGTTACAATACAATCCTTGATTTTTACACAAACTTGAATTACGATTTAATTGCTTGTACCGTGGATATTTGAAAATAAATACCAAGGGCGGCAAGTCTGGGGGAGTTAACAGGTGGAGAATTTGGAAGGCAGATTGACAAAGCTCGCCTTAAAAGGCGACCAAAGAGCATTTGCCGAGCTTGTGGAACTATATAAAGACAAAATATATCATCTGGCGTACCGGATGCTGAACAATCGCCATGAGGCGGAGGATATTGTTCAGGAGACCTTTTTGCGCGTGTATAGAAACTTGGATCGGTATGATGACAAACAGAAGTTCTCTACCTGGATTTATCGGATTGGAACGAACCTCTGTATTGATAGATTACGCAAACGGAAACCAACCTATTCGCTCGATGCAGATATGAACGATCAGGAGGGCCTTGACGGCTATTCGTTGATTCCAAGTGATAATGTAACACCTGAGACCGAATTACTGCTCTCTGAGACACAGGGGCTAATCTACGAGGCCATTGACAGTCTGCCTGTGAAATACAGGTCTGTGATGATTCTTAGATACCTGCAGGATTTATCGCTTCAGGAAATAAGTGATGTGCTCGACATGCCTGTAACCACGATTAAGACGCGTGTACACAGAGGTCGTGAGTTTTTACGTAAAAAATTAGGCCCTAAAATGTAAAAATAGATTTTTTTTATGAAACATCTTTGGGAGAGCGACGTATGTAAGTTAAGCAAGTCTTATGTGTCCTGACCCTTTGTCTTAGGATAATTAAATAGCACTCATGAAAGGATTGGCTCCTATGGAATGCAAACTGGCCGTCTCTATGATGCACGACTACTTGGATGACGACTTGCCCGATCAGCAGCAGAGGGAATTGAAGGAGCATCTTCTATCCTGTCCAGATTGCCGTGCAAAGTTTAAAGAATTAGAACAGACAGATATGTTGATGTTCTCCCTAATGCATCAGAATCCTGTTGCCTCAGATGATCTTGTGAGCCGGATAATGAGTTCATTGCCAAAGACCAAGAAAGAAAATGCTTTTGTTACCTGGATCAAGAGACACCCTGCACTTACAGCGGCATCTCTGTTTCTAGTCGTAATGCTGATGAGCTCCGTAACCTTTTGGAGTCCAGATAGACAACTTGTAGTTAGAGGTGCAGATCTGGATCAAGTGGTCATCAAAGGGGATACTGTAATCGTACCTTCCGGCAAGATTATTACCGGTGACCTTACCATAGAGAATGGTAAAGCACAGGTATATGGGGAAGTGAACGGCAACGTAACAGTCATTGACGGTTCTCTGTATCAGGCTTCAACAGCTCATATTTCCGGGCAAGTCAAAAGCATAGACCAAGCGGTAAGTTGGCTCTGGTATAAAGTGACGAACATGTTCTCTGAAGTTGCCTACCGTTAAAGAAAGCGACAGTGGTTACCTTGAGCTGGAATATTATTTTGCGCCTCTTTTTCCGGAAAGATGGCGCTTTTTTGTTGCCTAAAATTAGAAAATTTAGAAAATGGGTGAGGGGCTAAACTTGCAACTGGAGCCCGAACGTTATAACCTAGATATTGATACAGATCTAACAGACATTTTACATAAACCCAGCTAATATGAAATGACGGGGGTTTTAGGCAATGAGTTATTTTACAGACTTAACATGGAAAGATTCCATTAAAGATATTGTTGATATACTGATCGTCAGCTACATTATTTATAAAGTGCTTAATATGGTCCGCGGAACTCGAGCGATTCAGCTGCTGAAGGGGATTCTGGTCCTGGTTTTGATTTGGGCTGTGAGTACCATCCTAGACCTCTATACGCTCAAATGGCTGATGAATCAAATGTTTACATTCGGTGTACTGGCGGTCTTTATCATCTTTCAGCCAGAACTACGAAGGGGACTGGAGCAGCTTGGACGAGGTAGGTTTTTCGGACGGGCTGGGGAAAGTGATGAAGAACTCAGTAAATTAATTGGCGAAGTGATTAAAGCCGTAAATTATTTATCACATAGAAAAATAGGGGCATTAATCGTATTCGAGCGAGAGACAGGCCTCAATGAATATACGGAATCGGGTATCGCCATGCGTTCTCTGGTCAGCTCTGAGCTGCTGATTAACATCTTTATACCTAACACCCCTTTGCATGACGGAGCCCTTATTATGCAAGGGAACCAGATCGCCGCGGCTGCATGTTATTTACCTTTGTCTGAGAACCCTTTTATTAGCAAGGAACTGGGGACACGGCATCGTGCAGCTATCGGGATTAGTGAGGTTGCGGACTCAGTATCTGTCATTGTCTCAGAGGAGACAGGACAGATTTCTCTGGCCATCAATGGTCAAATTGTAAGGGACATTAAGGAAGAATCAATGATTTCGAAGCTCCATCAAGAGCTGAGCGTAAGTTCATCACTGAAGGAGAAAGGTTCAACTTTCTGGAAACGGAAGGGGGACAAAAATCATGGATAAGTGGATGAACAATAACAATTTCAATAAGATTCTTGCCCTTGTGTTTGGGATTATTCTGTTTACAATGGTGCGTGTCGACACAGCACCTGTTGGACAGACCACGGTCGATACTAAGTCGAAGATTATTGAGAATGTAAAGATCGAAGAGATCGGTCTAGATAAAGATAAATATGTGCTGGAATACAAGGATGTAGATAGTGTCAGTATGGAGGTTAAGGGGAAGAACTCCGATATCTCCTTTCAGTTCTCGGACGACTATAAAGTGACCCTTGATCTAAGTAAGGTTGAGCCTGGAGATAATACGCTGCCACTCTCGTATTCATTACCTAGAGGTGTAACTCTTGTAAGAATGACTCCTAAAGAGGTCAACGTACATGTAGAGCTGCGAAATACAAAGTCTTTTCCCGTAACTTTGGTTACCAAGGGAGAACCAGCAGCGGGGTATCAATTAGGTACCCCAGTCTTGCAGCCTACGGATACTGTTGAGGTTACGTTGCCAGATAATGAGTTAAGCAAAGTGGTGAAGGTACAAGGCACTATTGAGCTAAATGGCGAGAACGAAACCTTTAAAGAGAAGAAATTGAAGCTGCATGCTTATGATAACGAAGGAAAAGAAGTGAAGGATGCCGTCATTGAGCCGGCTACCGTTTCGGTGGAATTGCCAATTACCTTGCCTTTTAAGAGCTTACCGCTGGATATCGGCTTTACCGGACAACTTCCGGGTTCCCTTGTCTTATCAAATGTGACACCTGAGCTGGAATCAGTCGTGGTATATGGTCAAGCCAATGCATTAGCTGCATTATCTACCTATGAAGCAACTGTCGATCTTAGCGCTATAGATTCTGCAGGAACGAAGCAGCTGAAGGTAGAACTGAAACCTCCGGCAGGAACTGAGAAAGTAATGCCTGAAACCGTGAGCGTTTCATTAACGATTTCAGAAATTGCTGAACGGACGGTTGAAGCGGTACCCATCAAGTTACAGGGTGTCGGTGATGAGTTAGAAGGAAGTATTGTTAATCCAACAAGCAAGGATATAGCCCTTACCTTAACAGGTGCACCTACTTTGCTAAATCAATTAAATAAAGACGATATAGGTGTTGTGGCTGATGTGACTGGCCTTACTGCCGGAACTCACGAGGTTTCTTTACGGGTATCACTGCCTAAATTCATCGCACTGGCTAATTCAAGTGTGCCGCTTACGGTAACTGTTCAGTTGCTGTCACCTGCAACGCCGGTGCCTACGCCTCATCCAGACACGGGTAGTGTACCTACTCCTGAGCCAAGCTCTGAACCTGTTATAGGTGATGAGGAGGCCACTGAGAAGCCTACCCATAGCGGAGAAGTTGGAGCTACAGCGACGCCTGTCCCCACGGATAGCAGTCCTGAGAATAATGGCACAGCTAACACAAGTACGAATTCCGAAAATCCTGTAGGTACAGGGGGCACGTAACCTTTTATTGAAATACGTCTTTTAGGATATGTCCCAAAGGTACACCAAAATAGTATTCAAATCATAGGATAGAACATTAAGCTAATGTAGCGTATTCAAAGGAGAAAAATAATGGGGAAGTATTTTGGAACTGACGGTGTGCGGGGAGTAGCAAACCGTGAATTAACTGCAGAAATGGCTTATAGCATTGGTCGCTGTGGAGGATATGTACTAGCGGGTAACGTGCATAAACCAAAGGTTGTCATTGGGATGGATACACGTATTTCCGGACCATTGCTTGAATCGGCTCTTATTGCTGGATTGCTGTCTATTGGGGCAGATGTAATCCGTATAGGTGTAGTGAGTACACCTGCTGTTGCCTATATTACGAGATTATTAAAGGCAGATGCGGGGGTCATGATTTCGGCATCACATAATCCGGTTGAGGATAATGGCATTAAGTTCTTTGGCGGAGATGGATTCAAGCTTACGGATGAAACTGAGCTGCGCATTGAAGAACTAATGGATGCTGAGGTAGATGAATTGCCTCGTCCTATCGGCTCTGGTTTAGGTATGGTTACGGTTGATAATGACGCCAAGTACCTCTATCTGGAGTATTTGAAGACAACCATTTCTCAGGATTTCAAGGGTATTAAGGTTGTACTCGACTGTGCTCACGGCGCAGCGTATGAACTTGCACCAAGATTGTTCAGAGAGCTGGGCGCTGAGGTTATTTCTATTGGTGCTGAGCCTGATGGATTGAATATTAATGCTGGATTTGGTTCGACACATCCAGAGACTTTGCGTGAGGAAGTATTACGTCATGGAGCGGATTTGGGACTTGCTTTTGACGGAGATGCTGACCGATTGATTGCGATCGATAATAAAGGTGATGAAGTGGACGGAGACTTTATTCTCTGTATTTGTGGAGATGCAATGAACCGTGCTGGTAAGCTGAAAGATAGCACAATTGTATCAACGGTTATGAGTAATATCGGATTCTACAAAGCTACCGAGAAATTATCCCTGAACACTGCTAAAACAGCTGTAGGCGACCGGTATGTGATGGAAGAAATGCGCCGTGGCGGTTTTAATCTAGGTGGAGAACAATCTGGACATGTTATCTTTCTTGATTTTAATACAACAGGTGATGGTATTCTGACGGCTATCCAGCTGGTAGATACACTTAAAGCTTCTGGTAAACAACTTAGCGAGGTTAAGGGCATGATGACGAAATACCCGCAGGTGCTGGTCAATGTTCGTGTACAAGATAAGACGAATTATCCTAACAACCAGGCTATCGAAGCAGCTATCGCTGAAGTAGAAGGCAAGCTAGGCGACAATGGTCGTGTGCTTGTACGTCCGTCCGGTACGGAGTCTCTGATTCGCGTCATGGCAGAGGGCCCTGATAAGGCAGATCTAGATCTTTATGTGAATCAAATTGTAGAAGTTGTTCAACGTGAATTGGTATAATTCATTACTATAACTTTATAGCCGGTGTGATGAACGAGATCGTATCGGGATCATTACACCGGTGTTTATTATTTCTTGAATGGATCGTCTAAACAGGGATCTGTGAAATTTAGGTTATTCAGCATTGCCAAAGTAATACAAGGTGCATATAATAGATTAAGTGTCATTCTAGAAGGAAAGCGGGGATTGTGAGGTTTGCAATAGCAAGCGCCAGAGCTTGGTCGAGCGCGGGGGAGAAGGGAAAGCTGCTACATGGTTATGTAGACAAAGGCTTGAACGGATCACGGCAGACGTAAGCTGACGAGGTGGAGGTGTTCGAAATGTTCGGCGGGGACCTCCCGGTGATGCACCAGAGCCGTAAATGGAGACGGAAAATGGAAGGGCGACCTTTCACACAACGTTTTCATGGGTGCATAGGAAATATAAAAATTCATGTGTGCGCGCATCGTAAAGAAACACGGTAGTTCTGCCACGGCAGAGAAGAAGGCTGTGCATTTCATGAAACATAAGATGTAAGTGACAGTTTATTTTGTTGATCCAAAATACAACAGAATATTTGCTTTTTCTCAAAAACATGCCGCACGGCACGTTTCTTTCCTTATGCCGCCACATTACGATAACTCGGACGGGGGAAATTATAATGTGTGGTATTGTAGGATATATTGGTAATCAGAATTCGCAGGGGATCTTGGTTGAAGGATTGAAGAAGCTGGAGTATCGGGGATATGATTCCGCTGGTATTGCTGTATTCACCGGCGAAGGACTGCAAGTAGTGAAAGCACAAGGCCGTTTGGCGAATCTGCAGTCGAAGCTGGAAGGCAGCCCACTGGCAGGTAGCGCAGGTATCGGACACACACGCTGGGCAACTCACGGTAAACCATCCGATGAGAATTCCCATCCACATACGGATAACAGCATGAAGTTCTCGGTTGTTCACAACGGCATTGTCGAAAACTATCTGGATCTGAAGGAAGAGCTGATCGCTGGCGGATGCCACTTTGTCTCCGAAACAGATACAGAAGTTATTTCACATCTGATTGCTCGCGAATATGATGGGGATATCGTGAAAGCTGTGCAAAAAGCGATTACCTTTATGCGCGGTGCATTTGCATTAGGCGTCCTGACTGAATATGAACCAGATAAATTGGTCGCTGTGCGTCAAGCAAGCCCGCTCATCATCGGTCTTGGCGAAGGAGAAAACTTTATCGGGTCAGATATTCCTGCACTGCTTGAATATACCCGTAACGTATATATTTTGAACGACGGCGAAATGGCAGTCTTGACAAGAGATGCTGTCGAACTGATGACAATTGAAGGCAATTTTATTTCTCGGGAAATGATTACTGTCGATTGGGATGAAGTTACCGCAGAAAAAGGCGGCTACGAGCATTTCATGTTGAAAGAAATCCACGAGCAGCCTAAGGCTTATCGCGACACTATGCGGGGGCGTATTAATGCCGAAGGAAACAAGGTTGTCTTGCCTGAACTAAACATGACTGAAGAACAAATCAAGAATATTCGTAACATCCAAGTTGTTGCTTGCGGAACAGCTTACAACGCTGGCGTGGTAGGACGCTCTTTGATTGAATCTTTGGTTCGTATTCCAGTAGAGAATGATATCGCTTCGGAATATCGTTACCGTTCACCAATCGTGACGCCAGAAACTTTGGTTATCGTTGTCAGCCAATCCGGTGAGACTGCAGATACTTTGGCAGCTCTACGTGAAGCTCAAGCTAACGGTGCACATGTATTGGCGATCACTAACGTAGTGGGCAGCTCTATCGCTCGTGAAGCGAATGATGTTTTGGTGACCTTGGCTGGTCCAGAAATTGCTGTAGCGTCGACCAAAGCTTACACTTCACAATTGATTGCCTTCGGATTGTTTGCTCTATACTTGGCTGAGGTACGTGGTACACAAACTGAGGCACAAGTGGCTAAAATTCTAGCAGCTATGCAAGCTCTACCAGAGCAAGTGGAAGAGATTCTTGCTCAAAAAGAAGCGATCAAGGGTTATGCAGAACAAATTTCTGAGCACAAGAACCTGTTCTTCATCGGCCGTGGTATAGACTACGCAGTTGCTCAAGAAGGTTCCTTGAAGCTGAAAGAAATCTCTTATATTCACTCCGAAGCTTATGCTGCAGGTGAATTGAAGCATGGTACGTTGGCTCTGATTGAGGAAGGCGTTCCGGTTATTGCCTTGGCAACTCAGGAAGCTGTGCTTGAGAAGACTGTCAGCAACATCAAAGAAGTGAAAGCTCGCGGCGCAGACGTGCTTGCAATCACTCACCAAGAGCATTTGACTGACCTGCTTAGATCAGTCGATCAAGTGTTTGTTATTCCTAAGACATTGCCTATGCTGACAGCAGCGTTGTCTGTAGTACCTCTGCAATTATTGTCTTATTATGCTTCTCTTGCGCTGGGTCATGACGTGGATAAACCACGTAACTTGGCGAAGAGCGTTACTGTGGAGTAGGTTATATCCTTTCCCCAAAAATCGTGTCTGGTGACAATAAAGTTGGTGTCTGGACATTAATATTGGTCCCTAGACATAAAAGTTGGTGTCTGAACATTATTGTTGGTGTATGATGATATAAAAGTGTAAGAGTCGTCCTTGAATTATAGAGGACGGCTCTTTCTATAGATATGGACATGATATTTCTTAGCTTCTTCTCATTATTGCGATTCAGCCTTTTCCTCGGGAGCAATGAAAGGCGGAATGCCCTTGACCCAATCATCGGAGATGTAACTTCTCCTGTTGACGGAATGGTTTCAAACGTTTTTCGAACGGGGCATGCGTGTATATTACTTCTAATGAGGGAGCAGAAATATTGATCCGCGTTGGAATTAATACAGTTAAATTTAAAGGTCAGTATTTTACAAATAATGTTAAAGGAGGGGGTGTGAAAATTAAGGAGACTTTATACTCGCGAGATAGTTGTGTTTTTTGTCTCCTTTTTTTATGTCTGACAGGAGGGTTAAGTACAAACTATTGATTAAGTTGCCATTCTCTCCCTTGCATAAGTAAGATAATACCATTAAATTCCATTAATTACAGGAGAAATATGAGAAGACTCGATTATTTATTAAATACAAGTCAAGGTAATTACCAAGCTCACATTGACCGTTTTGGAAGGCGATTTAGTCTCAGAATAGACCAGGAACCTTACAGTAAAAAGAGCATGCGCGATCCTGAAAAAAAAGTATTTCATGAACAAGTAGATGCTTATATGCGAATAAATAGACGAGGACCGTTTCGAGGGCCAGTCATTATGCAGATGGACTTCTTCCCTTCTAGAGGGAACCCGCCTAGTATTCACCATCTCCCGAAAAACTATATTGATTTGTTATACCGAAGATCCTCAGAACACCGTTTGCGATTTCCGTTATATGATGATCGCCAAATCAGTATATTAATTGTTAATTATCACGTACAATTCCCAGTAGAGAATCCAAGTATTAGAATATCCATGGCTTCGCTGGGAGACTACTTAAAAGATTTAAAGCTATTAAGCTTAATTAAATCAGAACACAGGTTTACTGAAGATGACTGGTGCTATAGTTATGATTCCAGTGAAATATTTTATCGTGATAAGGAGAATATCGAATTTGAGAGAGCATATGATCGGTTATTAGATCATCGTGAATTTTTGTCTGACATTGGTAAGGAATACAGTGAAGCTAATTTTGAAAACATCTTAATTAGAGATGCACAGGCCGCTTTTTTAAAATTAAATAAATTTGATTCAAGTGATCTTGCTTATATCTATTTTACCCAACCATCCGGGTTAGGAGATATCATGGACAGTTTATTTAATGAAGGACGGAGCTGGATTATCTCTTCACCCTTTAATGAATTAAAACCATTTGGCCTTCCAACCCAGGAAGGAGAGACGGGAGTATTTAAAGAAACTGTTAGACAAAAGATGAATGAATTCTGCAAACGTTATCCTTTATTAACACCCTTATTAGCGAACTTAAGTCTTACAATCCTGTATATACCGCCAAGAAACCAAGAGATCGATTTAGACAATTTGGCTCGATATATTGTACCTTTAGTAAATGAAGCCCTCAATCCGCCTACTAGCTTTTGGTTCTCAGAAGTACCGAAAAAATTCCCGAAACATACAATAATTCAGTATCAGGTTATCAAGTTACCACGTTCAATGGGTGATCCGTCTGATGGATTAGTCAGTATACTTTTAAATGAACACGAAACCTATAACAACATATGGGAAGAAACTGATTCAATAATTGAAAGATGGTCAGATATTGCTTTAGATTAAACTGAGTATTGATGATTAAGGAGATGAAATTGTAGATTAGCCAAAGACTTGCAGGATTCGGCTTGAAGCTGACCATTGAAGGCAGGTGCGGTTTGCAAAGCGTTTCTTTCTGTCGTGGCCTGCCGAGAGTAGATTTCTAATCAACAGCTACTCTAGGTAAACGACCGTGGCACTACAATAGCTATTGCTCAGGATTAACGGCATGTATCCAGATGAAAAAAACGCGTTGGGGCAGCTGAATAGACTATCAACATGTCGAGCATAAGATAAGTTTGTCATTTGTGAATATAAAATCCCCATCTAAAGGTCTACAGAATCAAGTTTAAATCTTGGCATACAAAAAGCCGTCCAGTGGACGGCTTTATTCTTTGAGCGTTGCCCCAGGGTTACTATGAACCATGCAATCCATACACCAACTCTCCGCAAGCCACCAGGGACAACAGTATAATGATAGAGCTCATAAGCACCATTCCCTTCTTAGGTAAAGAGGCAAGAATAGCAACTGAAGTACTTGTTAGACCTGCAAAGAGGTTTCCTAAGAACCAGTTGTTTTGCAAATGAAGCATCGCGTAGGAGAGCGAAGGAATTGAACCTACACCGGCGGCACACAAGGTGTACATAACAAATTTATAGCATTATCAGAAGAAATACAAATAAAAGAATTATCACGCATTTTAACCAAACGTAGAGTTTCGTTTGCTGGGGAGTCGGCAGCAGCTCCGCACTTCAGGTTGCCCTCGGAAACAACTGGGCGGACAAGCTTACGCTGCATAAGTATCCGAAAATAGATAATAATGAAGGTGGAAGGTTTTCAAATTCATGGCTGTGTACCCACTCTGAGCCGAAACAGAGCCTCTAAAAATCAAATACTATCCTTGTATAAATTGGAAGAGCAGCATATAATATTTGCAAGTAAAATGATGGCTTCCCTTTATATAAGGTGGAGCCATCATTTATATATAGATTAAAATATATCAAATGACTGTGAATTTGTCCTTGGAGGTGGGTGATGTCAAAGCGTAGCTCTCGAATGGCTCAACTTCAAAAGAATTATATTAAAAAGGGTAGAGGATTGGGAAGAGGTGCTGACTACAGCCCCTTTATTCAAGGGCATGACAATAAGATTGCTTCTGAGGGCTGGATTACACGACATAAAGGTTGGAAGACCCAAAGAGTCCACCATACGCTTTCTGAGCATGAACGGAAGTACTTATATTACTGTGAATGGCTAGATGAGGTTATTGATATCAGAGAGCAATGGCCTTTACTGCCTCTTGAAAAAACGATCGAAATTGCAAATGAACTGGGAATCGAGCATGCTAATCTTGACGGAACTCCTGTAGTTATGACGACTGATTTTAGGCTTACAATATCTTCTTCAAAATGTGAATTTGATGTTATTCGTACAGTCAAACCTAAAAGTGAATTGGATTACAGAACTTTAGAGTTGTTTGAAATTGAGCGTGTTTATTTTGCGGAAGCAGGCATTGATTGGTGCATTATCACGGAAGATAAGATTCCCGATATATTGGTGAAAAACGTAGAGTGGATGGCAAGTGCTAAGTATTTAGAGACTAGAGAAGGGGTCAATGTAGAGTTAGTGAACCTAGTTTCTGAACCACTATTACAATTATTTTTAGATGATGCTGGAAAAACAGTTTTAACGAATCTATGTTTAAGTGCGGACAGGAGATTTGGTTTAGAGGCAGGCACTTCAATGTTCGTCCTTCAACATAATTTAGCCAACAAGAGATGGGGAACGGATATGGAGAAGAAAATAATCAAAGAAAGAGAGCCACTAATCATATCGGATTTACGCAGTACAGGGTATTCCAGTCAATTTGCATAATGAAAGGATCGTGAGTTTTGTGGAACTAATCGTTAATTCTGTGATTGAAAGATTATCTGAAGATTACAAAATTGAAGATATCTTGCGAGTTCTTTGGATTGATGCAAATTTGGAAGATGTCGTTGTGATGAGTATTAAAGACTATAAGCGGAAGAGAGTCCCCTATTGGGTTAATTACGCTATCCTAATTGACGAAATTCATGAGGGCCACAGCAGGATTATAGAGTTTGATGAGGAGATACAACTTTTATCACCTAACCATAATTATTTAGAGAAGTACAAAGAAAATCGCAATCGACGATGGGAGCTGATTAAAAGACTTGCACAATGCGAGCCCGATATTTATTTCCCTGAAACTAGAGGGAAGTTACTAAAAGAAGCGTTTTTAGATACAGGGAAATCTCAGAAAGTAATACGTGAGTACTTGTTAAAATACTGGTTTCATGGGAAATCTAAAAATGCTTTATTGGATAATTATATCTTCTGTGGAGCAGTGGGAACAAAGCGGAAATATATAAAAAAACCAGGTCCTTATTCGGCGAATAGATATATAGTATCTGAGGCGGATATTGAGATTTTTAAATCCGCTATTCGAATATTTCACATTCGCCAAGGAATGAATATTTCAACGACACATGAAAGGATGTGTGAAACTTTCTATAAACGCGGTTACTACAGGAAATATGGTGTACGCGTACCTATAGTTGATTTTGACCGGGCCCCCAGTTTACGTCAGTTTCGATATTGGTACAAAAACAGTTCATCAGAATTTGGACGTGAGGTTAATAAACGAGGTAAACGGAGAGCCACTATGAAGGTTCGACCATTAATCGGAAACGCCTCGGAAAGAGCATTCTGTGTTGGGGCTGTTTTTGAGGTGGATGCAACGCGGTCCGACATTATACTGGTTTCTTTTGACCGTAGAACCATACTAGGAAAGCCAACGCTGTATGTTGTAATCGATGTCTTCAGTAGGCTTATCGTTGGTTATCATGTTAGTTTAGCATCTGAATCTTGGTTTGAGGCTATGGTGGCAGTGGAGCATGCTGCAGCAAATAAGGTTGAAAGTTGTGCACGTTATGGTATTCATATTAAAGAAGATGATTGGCCGTGTCATGCGTTACCTCAAAGTTTGATTGGCGATAGAGGAGAACTAAAAGCTCAAATGTCTGAAAGGTTTGTGAATTTGAATGTAGACGTTCTAAATGCACCATCTTACCGCGGGGATTTGAAACCATATGTTGAGTCTCATTTTCACATTAACAATGAAACAATCCGTCAATTGTTATCAGGTTCTACAGAAGCGAAACAGATTAATAGAGGGGATTATGATCCTTCTCGTGAGTCAGCATGGACGATTGAGGAATTCAACAGATTCTTGATCGTATATTTCATTACCTATAATGCAAGTGCATTAAGCAAAGATTTTGTTCCTACCAAAGATATGTTTATGGATCAAGTGGAGTTGACTCCTTTAAAAATATGGAACTGGGATAAGGGCAGAAGATTACTACATGAGAAGAGTCAAGATGAGCTTCGATACAATCTATTGCCTCGAGAAATTGGTAAAGTCACCCGCTTTGGAATACAATTCAAAAACTTATATTATACTTCTCAGTTGGGGCTGGAAGAAGGCTGGTTTGAAGGAAAAGGTACTGGGATAGATGGAAAACGCGAAGTGGAAATAAGTTATGATCCGAGAAACTGCAGCAGTGTTTTTATAAGACGAGGCAAAAAACTAATTCCTTGTTTACTTACTGGTAGATCCAAGGAGTTTGTAGGACACCATTTTAACGAAATTGATAAACTATTTGAATACAGAGACAACCAGATAAAGGAGCAGGAGAAGAACGAGAAGCAACACAAGGCTGAACTTCATACATTTACTGCTGAGCTTGATAAATTGACTTCAAGAATGACGAAGGAAGCTACACGAGAAACAAGCTTTTATTCAAGAAAGCAAAATATGCGTGAAACACGCGCAAAAGACAGTAACACGTGGGGAGCAATGTCAGCAATAGCCCCTATTGAAGTAAACAACTCTGTTGATTTAGCTGATGCACCCGCATCCGCAAAAGTTATTTCGTTTCAAAATAAAGTAGAAGAAGGATCTACGTTGGGCAATGCGGAGATTCAGTCCCTTTTTACCAAGAAAAGCCAAGAGCGGAGGATACGTGATGAGCGAGATCAATAAGGGTGGTTTCTCGGGATATAATGGAGTACATGTAGCTGCTCATTACACAGAGCAGATTAATCCCAAAAATCGTGAGAATCCCTTTATTGAGGCTTTACCAGATCGAATCGATATTGATTCTTTTATTGATACATTGAATTCGGAACCACCGAAAGACTTGAAGTTTAAACAATTGCCTGCTGAAGACAGGCTAGAACTTGTTCAGCAGATTAAGCCTGATTTTTGGCTGCCTTTCCCTGCGCATTACGATAAGTATAGAAATTTGTATTCAATGATAAAGTTGGGTTATCAATCGCGTAATCCACTTCAAGCGATATATAATCGTCAGTTTGCAGTCGGACTTGATAATATTTTTAAAGCAGGTGTGGATGATCAAGGGAGAAATCTGGCAGGTAACGTTCATACTGCGCAAAGCTTAGTGGAGATTGCTATTAATGGCTTTGGAAAGTCACAAATATATGAACGGATGCTAAATCAGTTGTTTCCTAAGGTTATTCATCATAATAAGTATCATGAAAGGTTGATAACAACCACTCAACTCGTGTGGTTAAAAGTGGAGTGTCCGTATAACAAGTCAGTAGGTACTTTTATAAAAAGTTTTTATGCTGAGGTCGACAAGGCACTTGGTACAGCTTTTTATGAAAAATGGGGAGAGAGGCCGGGAACCATCGACAAACATGTAATGAGAATGATTCAAGTTGCCTCTCAAGTTAATCTGGGAGTTCTGGTCATTGATGAAATTCAAAAAATACAGTCGGCATACTCAGGCGGGAAAGAAAATATGATCGATTTTATTACTCAACTTGTTAATACATTAGGAATTCCAACGATCTTGATAGGATCCTTTAAAGCGTTGTATCTGTTTAAGGATTCGTTGGCTAACACTCGAAGAGGAATACCAAATGGGTTTTCTGAGAATATATCGGGACATATGATTGAAGAAAGTTGGGAGTGGGAGTATTTTATTGAGAACCTCTGGGAGCAGCAATACACATTAACATATACAGAACTCACACCTGCTCTTTGTAAGGCAATGTATTTCTATTCAATGGGCATACCAGATTTTGCAGTTAAATTGTTTATGCACGTACAATCAAAAGCTATAGTACAGGGGGGAGATGAAAAAATTACAGTAGGTCTTATCCGAGAGGTTGCAGAAATCAGTTTAGGTTTAGTTCGGCCTATATTTGAAAAAATCCGTTCAGGAGACTATTCCGTTTATAAGGATTTAGACGAGATTAAACCGGATTGGGCACCTTTGAACGGATATCTTAAACAAGTATCACATCAAATAAACGTTCAAGGAAGTGTTGCTAAAGAGCATTCACGAGTACTTGAAAAGAAGAAAGAAGACGAAATATTATTGCAATTGAATAGTTTTGCCTTGCAATTTGATCAGCCATCTACAAAACTGACGAGTGTTATTAATGAAGTCTATGAAGCCGGCAAAGGATTAAGTGATCTAACTCTAATGTATGCTCAAATTGCAAAGAAACTTGTATGCAAAGAAGAGTATGAAGGGAATGAATCAAAGGGAAGTAAACATACTTCTAGAAAAACTGTAAAGGAAAAAGTCGAGCGATCGGCTTCTTCAGGTGATATTCGATATATAGTGGCTGAAGGTCATAAGCAGGGACTAACCACAGAAGAGGCACTTGAGAAAAAAAATTATATACGAGATATAAATGAATTGCGCAACTTAACTTCCTGAAAGGGGGGATATATGATACAATTACTCACTTTTCCAGAACCTCTGCCGGATGAAGACTTCAGAAGCCTTATATATCGATATCATCTTCGATCTGGCAATAGTGAGATCATGCAAAGTAAACATGATTTATTCGGTGTTCGTTCCTATAAGCACACGTTCTTTCCTAAGAATTTACAAGTGTTGCTTGATAGATTACCGGAAGGACATCCATTTTCGTTAGAACAAATACTAAACGATTACACCTGGTATGGATTGTATCGTGCGTTCTTTACAGTGGAGCGGCATAAAATAATGCTTAAAGCAATCATGGCTAGCTCACCCGATCAAAGGAATTCTAAAGGACAGCCAGCGAACACCGCTAATTCCATAATATCTTCAGAAATGAAGTATTGTCCTCTATGCATCTTTAATGATTATGAACAGTATGGTGAAATCTATCTACATCGACAGCATCAAATATCTTTTTTGAAATTTTGCCCTTATCACAATGTTCAATTGATTGCGAAATGTCGTGAGTGTGATGTTCTATACGGATCCAATGAGACTGGTCAACTGTTACGGCAACCATATTGTAAAAATGGACATGCCTTTCCTGCCGAGCATATTGATATTAATCAGGCGAAATATCAACTTCAGATCGAACTTATGGAAGAATTACTATACGTTCGATATCATTATAAAGATTTGACGGCTTTAAAAATCCAAATAAAGCTTTATCAACATTTATTTCAGCAAGGCTATATTACTATCTCTGGTACATTTCTAAAGAAAAAGCTTTTTGAAGATTATAAGAATTGGCATACGATTCCGTATAATGATATTTTTGACGTGAATAATTTATCCAGTTTGTATTTTCAAAACTCGTTTCTAAAACCAGAGTGTATGCCTCAGTTTATAAATTTTTATTTATTGTTGGCTAAGTTTTTGAATAGTTCATTAAGAGAGATATTGTTAAGCAAGAAACCATATGCAACAAGTATTCCCCTTGGACACGGGCCCTGGACCTGTCTTAATCCTGAATGCAATAATAAGGGGCAGCCCATTATAAGAACATGCACAAGAAAAACAAATGATCGTACTGGCTTGTTTTTAATTCGATACAATTGTCAAGGTTGTGGATATGAAAGTTTAATTCAGGGCTTCGTTCCTGAATTGGAAACTTTACTTACATCTCATGAATATGTATCAAAAGGATCTTTAATGCATAATGAAGCAACACTTGCCTATAAGCAGATTGCAGTTGGAGTTGACATTACAGCTTTGAAAAATAAAAAAAGAGCTGAAATGACCGAATTGCTAAATAATCATTTATTTCAAAATCGAAAAGATATTATTAAGAAAGCTGATTATCTTTATTTTTGGTTAATAAAAAATGATAAGGAATGGTTAGAAGAGAGGATACCTCCTAAAATCCCTCGAGATATGGTGAAGCTTGATTTTAAAGATATAGATAAGCAATTGCAACTAAAGATTCGTAATGGAGTGTCTCGTTTAGATTTAGAATACAAACGTCCTATAAAAACTCTTACCATTTTGAATTTGTTGGAGCCATCTGATGCTAATAGATTTCGTCATTATCATGAGCGTCTGCCATTATCTAAGATGGAAATAAACAAGTATGTTGAAAGTTCTAAGGATTTTTTGATTCGGAGTATTCCTAGGAATTATGCGAAGCTTGTAAAGCTGGGTTATGTTTCGATGACAGTAAAAGAATTTAAAGTAAAGGCATCGATCTCTTATCATTTGCATGGGGATGAAGATGTAGATAAACATATACGTAATTTTCTTCAGAAGAAAGGTGTATTGATAGATAGATGAATATAGTCTTTCAAAGTAGGGAAGAATTATTAAAGAGGTGAATCCCTTTGATATTCTTCCCTACAATCTTTCCGAATGAATTACTATATAGCGTGTTTGCCCGATATCATCGTAATTCTGGAAATGAAGGTAGTAAACAAACAATGAACGAACTTTTTGCAAATCCCTCTACTTGCTCCTCCATTTGGTTCCCTTCTCAATTAGATGAGCTTACCCGTCAGATTCCAGGGCACGTATACAACTCTGAAGACTTAATCCGAGACCATACACTGCTTCCTTACTTTATTCCATTTATCCCTCATGAGAGATCAACAAATCTAATCGAAATGGTAAAAACAGAAATAGCTTCATCAGCTAATATGATTTTAGGACGCGCTGCTTTATCGGTCAAACCAAAACAAAAACTAATGTATTGTTCAGAGTGTGTAGATGAAGATAGAACGTTGTTTGGAGAAGCATATTGGCATCGTTGTCACCAATTGGAAGGTGTATATATTTGCCCTAAACATAATTCTTTGCTTACACAATCGAATATATCTCATCAAACACAAAAGAATCGTTTTCATTTCATTACTTTGGAGAAATCAGTAGTTGATACTGGCAGGAGTTCTGCTATTATTGATATCTCTTACCTAAAGCACTACCAATATATAGCTGTTCAATCGCTTTATTTACTAAACAAACAATTACCCTCAGTGGGTTTTAATAAAATACAATCCTACTATGTCTCTAAGTTACGTAGTGAGGGTTATGTATGTCGTGCTGGCAATCGAATTAAATGGGACAGATTGGTCTCTGCGTTTAGGTCTCACTACGGTGATAGGCTGTTGACTGAACTAAATGGAACGATAAGAGAAAGGGATAGCTGGTTACATAAAATATTGAGGAAGCCAAGGGTCTCGTGCCATCCACTGCGACATATTCTATTACTTGGTTTCTTAGGAGAAACTGTTGAGAGCATGATGAATAATCTAGCAGAGGAAAAAACAATATATTATGAACCCTTCGGGCATGGACCTTGGCCATGTCTTAATAAAGCGGCAAACCATTACAGACAACCGGTGATTGTGTCCTGTAAGATTACCAGATGTTCGAGCTCTGGCAATCCCGTCGGTACATTCATATGTGACTGCGGTTTTATATATTCACGCAAAGGACCCGATAAGGCGGACACGGATCGATTTAAGATCGGAAGGATTAAGGATTTTGGCAGCATGTGGAGAATAAAACATGCAGAGCTGTCGCTTCAAAATCTGTCTTTAAGAAAACAAGCTGAGTTGCTGGGGTGTGATCCACAAACAATTGTTAATCAACAAAAGCGATTGATATAGGAAGTATTGTTTCAGTTGATTTTTATGAGAAAAGTGAGTGATGCAGCGCAAAATCCTTTTTTGTTTTGGTAATAATCTAGAACTTCTATAAGTACGGTAAAGGTTTCAGAATAAGAGCAACATACGCGAGGACAACGAAGATGATCGGAATTTACCATGTTCGAAAAAATTTAATTTAGTAAACAAGAACGCGATTATGTTAAGCTCTCGCGTTTTTTATTTGTCTATTTGTGTATAAAATTGGGACTAATGACAGGGGAAACCGTTTCGCTGTCGAATATATAGGTATTTAGGTATTGTGGTGCTCTGAAAATGGATACGGTTACCCAATAATTTGTGTTTTTGTTATTCAACTAAAATCACTAATCTCTTTCGCATTAGAACATGAATTTCGACATGAAGAGTATAACAGAAAGTGACCGAGCCAAGTTATGTCATCATCCCTTCCCCCTCTGTAATATGCATCAATTACATTGTTGAAGATTATGATCAGGAAACTGAACTTATATAAAAAGGATACAATTGTGTAAAAGCATGATACCTGGGTCATTAGGTTACTTTGATATCTAATGAAACAGAAGTGTGAAATGATATATTCAAAACCTCTAATATCATAAGCTTGGCAGCAACAAAGCAATGCATTATAAGCACCAAGAACTAAGGAGTGCACAAAGAAATTCATTAAGAAGATAATAGGAGACTAACCAGTTGGGTTGATGGAATATTTAGTATTATGAGGGGGAAAGGAAAATATACGCGTGATTTATCAAAAACGGCCAGAAATAATCAGAAAAACCCCTGTACAGGGATATATGTTGACTAAAGGGTAAGAAAAATAAAACATACGTGTATATCTAGTGTGATAAAGCTTCATTTTCATATATGATTCTCATTCTATCAGTTTAGGTGGTTATGAGCATGACTGGTATTTTTTCGCAATTAGTAGATGTTGATGATAATGTTGCCGGCCATTTATGGACAGTTGATGAGATTCATGAGCTTGCCAAGACTATTGCGTTGATCGCTCTAGGTCAAGCTGAACATGCAGCTGAAATAATAAGTCAAATTGGTTTGACTGTTCCTGTACATACGATATCAGAGTTTTATCAAGAAGCTCGTGAACAATTACGAATTCGTGGAAATACTCCTAAGGAAATAGAGGTCTCTCACTATCATAGGGATGGCTTTTTATTTGAATGCATCTCATGGATAGTGGCATGTCAGGTAGCAGACGAGAATACTTACCTTAAAGATCCTCATATTAGCTCAACAACTCAAGGGCTTGATGGGTTGATCATCCAAATGGATCCAGTAGAGAAGATAGTCCTTCATACTACAATTTGTGAGGATAAGTGCACACAAAACCCAAGAGATACCTTTAGAAACAAAGTTATGATTGCATTTAAAGAACATCATCAGAATAAGCGTGGACGTGATTTGTTGGCAAATGCAATTACTCTTATCAAACAAAGCGGGTTGACAGGTACGGCTGCAACTTTAGCTGCGGCAAGAGTTCATGATAAAACATACAGAAGCTACCGAGCTGCACTGACTGTCAACTCGGACATTAGTACGGCTGAGGAGCGGCAGAAGTTATTTAAGGGATATGAGGGGTTGACAGATATTTCACAGCTCCAACGAATTGGTGCAACGTTCATCGTAATAGGTGATCTGCGGGAATGGTTTCAAGAGTTGGCGGATCGAGTAATCAATTCTCTCGATGAATTTGAAGCAGGGGAGTGTTCCGATGTTTGATGCACGAACTTCAATGTTACTGAGCGAGGCACCTAGTCTTCCCGACTTGGATGCCCATACTCTTCCATCATTATTGACCCGCCATTATGCGGAACTCGTCTCTACCCGGTTAAAGAGTGCAGATGGAATTTTTTTGATGAAAGAACCGGATGAGCAATGGCCCTTGGATCGTATAGCAGATGTTTATGAAACGGTTGCATCCATTGAAGTGAACCCTACGCTTAGGAAAGCAGCTGCTTTTGTTGCAGGAACAGCAAGGCTCATTATTTCGCGAGGTCGGGTGAGTGTATCAAGTGAGGAAAGGTTTTCTCCGATCGACCGTGATAGTTTAGATCCTTCTACTGCAGCAGCTATTTTGTTCCTTGCGGCAGAACAATACGCTGACGCATTTGAAGCTGTTAGTTTTATCCCAAACCGAGAGGTCCCCAAGAAATCAGAGTTCTGGGCGAACATATAAAAGATCTCACCACAGGCAAACTAAATGACATTTTAATACGAGCAACTAAGTGGCGAGATGTAAATCCTAAAAGCAGAACGATGCAAGAGCGTGCACTTTGTTCTTTAACTGCAGTGCTTGTGGAAGGTATTGAGCTTCTTGCCGCTCATATGATGTCTATGCCCATTCCTAAGACGGTATCAGGTAAGTATTCGAGCGCTCAAGAGGCTTTTGCCCATGTAATCGAATTATCTTACAAGAAATCTCAGCTTAGAGAGGTTCAATTAAGCACGGCTTATCCAGGTCCTGCTCACTTGGCTTCATTACTGCTTTCTTCAGCTAATGCAATTGAACAAGCAGCCCTGACCAAACTCCCTCCACCTGATGGTTCGGATGATGATTTTTGGATAAGGTGGTTGCGCTTCCGTGCGAATGAAATGCCCTTCCTTTGGCCAAATCATCGAGAAGCGATTAAGAATCAGTTTTATCAAACCGGCCAATCTGCGGTCCTGGTTCTTCCAACAGGTGCTGGTAAAACAACAGTTAGTGTATTGAAAATTGCTGGAACACTTTCTCGAGGAAAAAAAGTTATATTTTTAGTGCCTACTCATGCACTTGTTGAGCAACTTACCGAGGATTTACAATCCATTTTTCCAAAGGAACAATTTGGACTGGATGTATCGAGCGACTTCGATTCTCTAATTATGGAGGGTGCTCAACTTCAGGATATTGAGGTCATGACTCCAGAACGATGCCTTGCAATGCTATCGTTTACCCCTTCATCCTTTGAAAATGTTGGATTATTGGTGTTTGATGAATGTCATATCCTAAGCCCACAGTCGGGTAAAATCAGGCGCTCGTTAGATGGTATGTTATGTCTCTTAGCATTTTGTACTGCTTCTCCGGAAGCAGATTTGTTATTTTTATCGGCCATGCTTAAAAATGGTAAGCAATTTGCGAATTGGATCGCTGATCTATCTGGTCGTCCATGTAATGCTGTTGAACTTTTATGGAAGCCAAGCCGTCAGGCCCGCGGGGTGGTTGTTTATAACGAAGATGAGATCAATTCGGCTAAAAGGCGAGCTATTAGGACACAACGTGATCTTAATAAACAGAAGGGCAAACATGCTACTACTTTGCGGGCGTCAGCTAAACGAGAGCTTACAGCATTTCCTCATGTAGTATGGGGTTTACAGCATAACTGGCTACCTACTAATTCAATTGCTTTTACAAAAATTATGGATGAACCTGTAACACTTGCCGGTAAGCTAACTAGATTTGGAGGGATAGGAATAAGTCCTAATGCAAATATCATTGCATCTCAAATAGCCATAAGAGCGGATGGAGCTAATCTTAAAACAATTATTTTCGTCAACACTAAGGATGATGCAGTGATTACTGCACGGAATATAATTAATAACCTTGGGGGAACAGTCGATTTAAATAATTCTGAAAATGAATTGTGGAAAAGTTTGGTGCTAGAATTGGGTCATTCGAAACACTCGATCTTTGGTAGCTCCAATTTTGTTGCCGTACCACACAATGCATCTATGCTACGATTGGAACGAATGCTATCAGAGAGACTTTTTCGAAGAAGCGACGGAGCCAGAGTCATTGTTGCAACACCAACACTAGCACAGGGATTAAATCTTCCTGCTCATCTTGCTGTGCTTGCGGGTGACAAACGCACCGGTGAGGACCAGGAACGAGAAGAATTGGAGGCCCATGAGCTTTTAAATGCAGCAGCCAGAGCCGGGCGAGCAGGTCACCTTGCAAACGGTGTTGTTATACTAATTCCAGAGCCTATTGTCACGTTTAATCAAGGATATCCCCCTACAGAGGAATTGAAAAAAAAACTATTGTCGGTACTGCCTGAAGATGACCGATGTGTGACCATTGGTGATCCACTAGAAGTGGTTCTTGAACGTGTTTCTGAAGGAAGTCTGGAAGATCGTGAAGTCCAATATACTATAAATCGTCTCGCCGCTCTAAAAGCAGAAGCGGATGAGACATTATCAGAAGACTTTATATCACGATCATTCGGTGCATTTTTAGCGAAGAATATGGGTAGTGAAGAAAATTATAAACAAAAAGTTGAGAAACTGTGGGATGAAGCAAACACATTACTTGAGAACAAGACTGATATAATTGAAATTAAGCTTGCATCTCAGAGCGGTATACCAATAGATCTCTTGGAACGATTGAGATTTAGATTGCTAGCTAATGCAGGTCATCTACAAACCACGATTAACGGCTGGGTTAACTGGACCATTGAATGGCTTATCGAAGACGAGAAATCTAGGTTTTATTTGCTTCAAGATGTTTATAGGTCCGTACTTAAAGCTGCAGGTAAACCATCCAGTTATCCATTGGACGAGACTACGCTGTCTAACCTTCTTCCTGGCATAAAAGGTTGGATCAGTGGCAGACCACTAAATGAAATTGAACAGATGTTAGGTGGTGACCCAGACGGTGCCACCAATACTGCAAGAATTTGTCCGCGTGCTCGCGAATTGGTATCTACGTTTATTCCGAGAGGGCTCTCTTTTATTATGATGGTAGTCTCTCGAATGGTGGAGGAACTCGATCTTTTTTCACTACAAGAAGACCTTGAAAAAAGCTTGATGAACAGCCTTTCCTCAGCAGTTAGAAAGGGATTCGATAGTGTAGAAAAGTTGGAATTTATCAATAAACACAAAACCATATATGGTCGAGTACATTTACATATGCTGTACAACCAAAACAAAGATGGGAACTAATAATTGAAATAATATACTGCTGTTAACAATATCAAATTTTGATAGATGGAGGAGTGGTATTTTACGAAAATAAAGTTGTTACAGAAAAAGGGTCACTCATGCTTAATAAGCATAAACACTCACCATGTCGTTACCCAGGCAATTATGAATGATTAGATAATATATAAAAGATTAGTTTATAAGGAAGGCAGAACTTAATAAAGAGCAGGGGAGATATGCATGAGTGAATTATTTGATGATTATACTTTGAAAGATCTGATCCCTTTAGTATCAGCGATCGTAGTTGTTATAGGTTGGTTCATAACGTATTTATTAAATCGTTCTCAGAAATTACATGATATTTTTCTCGCTAAAACAGAGATGAATTTAAAAGATGTGTGTGGGCCATTATTTTCTGAAATGGAATCTATATTTGAGCAAAAGCATCCAGCGTCCCAGATGAGATCGCTTGAATTGTTTATTAAAAAGCTTGGTGGAACTTCCTCGCCAATATTTCTTGAATCGAATAAGCAAATTATTGCTCAAACTAAGGCATTAAAAAGCTCATACATGATTTACAAAAGCAATCCTACCCATGAGAATCATAATTTTTTATGGAGTTCATTTTTAGCTTTGCAAGAATCTTTTTCAATTAAGATCAAAGAATACAGAGTTCTTTTGTTTAAACATTATGATTGGAAATATAGAATGGATCGCTTGAACCCTATATTAAGACTGCTATGTGAGACATTTCGTATAGGTTATGTATCAGTAACGGGATTTACAATGATAGGTGGAGGCCTTTGCTTATTAACTTTAACTGAGCAAATAGAAAGAAAATTCATGTTTTCCAATGACTATCCGGCGTTATTGGTTCCATATCAGGCGTACATCTACTCATTTTCTTTATTATTCTTTTTGATTTGGATATTTGCAGCGTTCTTAAACAAAGCATTTATTGGATACCGTATAGAGAACGTTTGGATTGTCAAGAAAGACGAGAAGACAATGAAGTGGTTCATGAAAAAGTATGCCGATAACTTCCCTATTTACAATGAACTAGAACAAGCGATTGAAGACGATAAGTCTAAGGTTAATATTTCCTGATTTTTCTTTACCAACAGAGTGTTATGCCTTATTTTCAAGTGGTGTATTCCTGCCCTTAACACTTAGTATACATATAGCTTTGTTGGTTTAAGAACATACTTATGAAACTCAAATTTTGCCGTCAGGTCGGGGAAATACTAAACGCGATGCTTTGGGTCGCATGAACAGGGCACCGTGACGGGTTCTACCGGAATCTTATGGTTCCTGGTCTACTGTTTACAGCCACTAAGTGCGGGACGATCCATCCGCTATAAGTTGGAAGTGCTGCTGAAAGTTGAAATTGATTTATGCGAATAACATCTGTGAGCCCGTTACTGATGCGCCTTAAGCCTCTCAGGTTCATGAATACAAAACTGACTAAGAACAATACAAAAATCATATGTTTAATGGAGAGATAATAGATAATTATGGATAATGAAAGATGTTACTGGTGCGGTAATAAAGCTAATTCAATGGAGCATGTTCCACCGAAATGCCTTTTTCCCGAAGAGAAAGACGTGAAAGATATTTTAAATAAAACCTATAGAAATAACTTGATTACAGTTCCTTCTTGTGATGAACATAATTTGAATAAGTCTAATTTAGATGAATACTTGATGGCCAATTTAAGTGGTAAAGTAGGTAATAACTTTGTAGCCTATGTGCATACAGCAACGAAAGTCAGCCGTAGTAGATTACGTAATCCAAAAATAATTCAGATAGATAAAAAAGCAGTTTTAAAACTGAAGAAGAAAGAATTTCCGGTTCTTTGGATTACAGTTGATACTCTTAAATTAAGGCATTCATTTGAGGCTATTGCAAGAGCTTTATATTTCTATGAATATAATGATGTTTTTAAAGGTAATTGCATGGTGGTATCAACATTATTTGATCATGCTGATGATCCAAACGGAACAGAATTCAACAAACGGTCATCCAATCTTTTAGAGTCAGAACAAAGGCACTGGAAGTCAGACTTAAAAGGGAATAATCCTGATATTTTTACATACCAATTTAGCGAAGTTGATGGATTCAAATGTCAAACATTAGGAATGACCTTTTATGAAGGGACTAAAGTTTTTGTTATATTAAATGGTATGACAGAGACTGAAGTAGAGACAGCTAAAACTAAACTTGCATTTCTTACTGATGCCATATTCGGCGATTTGAATTAATATATCAAGATGAGTCTCAAGCAGCCATCAGAATTGAATAATGTCAACCCATAAGAGCTATCAAGAGGATCGACATCGTGAATGGAACAATGTTGAAAGGCAGAGCGCCAAGACAGTGAGATGTATATTGAGTGTTAATAGAAGAATTCCTAATCCCCTCCCAAAGGTGCTCGCCTTCTCTGGCGGGCTATAACATACAAGGAAGGATGCAGATAAATGAGTTGGAAAATTTTCGGTGTGAAATACGACAATCAGGAGACATGGGCATTTGAACAAATGTCTTATTTGCTTTTCTGTGCTGAGTTTAATAACCGAATTGGATTATTTCGCTATAAAAACCAAACAGGAATTGAGACAGAGCCAATCGAAAAAGGCGGCAAATATTATGGTTTTCAATCTAAATATTATACAACAGCAATCGCTGACAACAAAGACGACATTATTGATTCGATCAAGAAAGCCAAAACCAAAAACAAACAATTAGATGAATTACATTTATACATCAATAAAGAACTTTCCGAAAGCACCAATAAAAGTAAGAAGAAGCCTCAATACCAATTAGACATTGAGAAAGCAGCTAAGACAGAAGGAATTAACATCCAATGGCGAGTTCCAAGTCATTTTGAACTACAATTGTCTTTGCCTGAGAACAAATACATCAATGATATTTTTTTTAGTCTTGAACCGAACGAAGGAGATTTGCTTGATGAAATTTCTAAACACAACGAGAATATTTTACAAGCAATTCAAACAGAAATATCATTTGGAGATAAACGGATTAAAATTGACCGAAGTTCTGTGGTTAAAGAACTAGCTACCACTTGTGAAAAGAAAAAAAACATAATTATTTCAGGTGAAGGCGGTTGCGGTAAAACCGCAATTTTCAAAGAGTTCTATAATTCTTATTGTAATAAAATGCCGATTTCTGTGTTTAAAGCAAATGAACTGAATGTAAATCATATCAACGACATATTTCACATTGACCACAAATTTACTTTTGCACAGTTTCTCAATGCTTACAAAGATGAACCACTTAAAATATTTGTAATTGATTCCGCAGAAAAACTTGCAGAGATTTCTAACAATGACATTCTCACTACTCTAATACAAAAGTTAAAAGAGAATGCTTGGAGTATAATCTTTACAACACGCTACGCTTATCTTAATGATTTGATTTTTCACATCAAGGAGAGTTATCAGTTGCCTTTTGATGTGAATAACGTTTCTTTGATTAGTGTTAGTGAATTGCAATCAATAGCAGATGAATACGAATTCTCACTTCCTGATAATCAAAAATTCTTAGAACGACTTAGAAACTTGTTTTATCTAAGAGAGTATGCTCAACAATATTCAAACATTGACAAACAAGGAAACTATAATGGGTTTATTGACTTACTTTGGAAAAAAAGAATTCAAGATATTGTTCAAAAAGACAACCTTCATCTTGAAAGAGAACGCTGTATTATCAGCATTGCCAAACAAAGATGTGAAACGGGACGATTTTATATCAATGCAGATGATTTGCCACAATCAGCATTGTTTCAATTAAAGCAAGACGAAATACTTGGATATGACGACACACATTACGGATATTTTATTACTCATGATATTTATGAAGAATGGGCGTTGGACAAAATAGTTTCCCGCAGTTTTTCGAATTATACAAACACAAAAGAATTTTTTGATGACTTAGGAATTTCATTGCCAATTCGCAGAGCATTTAGATTTTGGTTATCAGACCATTTATCTGAAAACAGTAAAGAAATAGAAAGTTTTATTCAAGGCGCATTCACAAACGTTGAAATAACACAATTTTGGAAAGATGAAATTTTAGTTTCTGTTTTATTGTCTGATTATTCAGAGATATTTTTCAACACTTTAGAAAAGGAAATAATTGCTGACGATTTTAAAATACTAAAAAGAATTTTGTTTCTACTAAGAATTGCTTGCACTGATATCTCAGCGATTCAAAATATTGAAATTATAAAACCTAAAGGTAAAGGTTGGGAAGAAGTAATTACCCTTATTTACAAACATAAATCTGAGTTTTTTGATAACAATTTAAAACTTATTTTACCGGTTTTAACCGATTGGTGCGATTTTAACAAAACAGGAAAAACAACAAGATACGCAGGCTTATTAGCATTGAGCGTAATTCAAAAAACTGAAACTGAAGAAAACTTCTATATACAAGAAGAAAAAGAAGAAAATTTAATGAAAGTGGTTTTCAATGCAGCCAATGAACTAAAATCAGAACTTAAAGATATATTTGACAAGGTAGTATTTAATAAATGGACTGAACACAGAGATCCATACGAAGAACTTTGCTCAAAAATTCTAGAGAAACCATACATAGCTACCGAATTAATTAAAACGCTTCCGCTATCCGTTATTCAATTGTGTGATTTGTTTTGGCAAAAACAGCCGGAAAAGCAAGACAGATTTAGGTTTGGATATGATAGAGACACAATGGAAAGTAGATATGGTCTATCAGGAAAACACGAATTTAAATATTTTCCTTCAAGTGCTAATCAAACACCAATAAAATGGTTATTACAAATTGAATTCTATAAAACGCTTGATTTTATTATAGATTTTACGAATAGGGCTGTTGAATCTTATAGTAAATCTGATTATGGAAAAGAAGATGTCGTAGGAGTTACATTACACATTAATGAAAGGGAAGTAACACAATATTTGAGTGGTGCTATATGGAATATGTATCGTGGAAACGGAAGCCCTAGTGTGCCAAACGTATTGCAGTCAATACATATGGCATTAGAAAAAACTCTTCTGGATTTTTCTCAAATCCTAAATTCTGAAATAATTCAGGATATTCTTCTACTAATTCTGAAACGATCCAAATCAGCTTCTCTTACTTCTATAGTTTGTAGTATTTTGCTTGCAAAACCTGATAAGTTCTATGATGTTGCTTTGATTTTATTCAAAACAATAGAATTATTTCATATGGATACATTCAGGTCCACAAATGAATTTCAAACAAAATCGCTGTATTCAATAGGATATGGAATGGATAAAATCAAAGATATTTTATACACAGATGAAAGATTGAACACTTGCGAAGATAAACATAGAAACTCAAATTTAGAGTCATTGTTTTTGAATTATCAGCTTTTTGGTGTAAAAGATTTTATAGAAGAGCAAAACACTGAATTTATCAAAAAATTGTATGAGATAATTGACCAACATAAATCAAGCGCCTCAACAAGTAAATCTTATGGAATTTTGTTAGCAAGGATGGACAGAAGGAATTTAATACCAAAAATATCAAAACACGACGACAACCATTTTCTAGTAGAATTTAGTCCCAAGGAGCTTCCTGATGAGCTTGAAAAGGAAAGTGAAGAAACCTTAAATCACTATCAAGATGTTTTTAAATATTCTTCGCTAAGAGTGTGGGCAGATTTTTTGATTGGTACAACAAATCAAACTAAAAACACAAAACAAGAGGAATATGACGACAATCCGCTGTTAGCTTTATCCGAAACAAAACAACTTGTTGAAGAACTGAAAGCGGGACGAAATGTAGGTATGCTTGATTATTCTATACCTGCGTTTTCGTGTTCCAAATTATTACTTGAGCACAAAGACAAACTATCAAAAGAAGATAAAGCTTATTGTAAAGAAACGGTTCTTGCAACAATATCTTATCTTTTTGCAGATGATTATGGTTATCAAATAAGTGAAGGAGTTGAAGCAGCTGTTCATGCAATTCCAGCATTAGTATTTGAAAATCCAGAAGAAACAGAAGATTATATTTCGATAATGGTTTTGGCACTTTTAGATGAAACGTCAATTGGGAATTACAAGAGAATATGTGACTACGTTATTGAAGCAATTCACAAATCAAAATTATGGGAAAATAGTACAAATGTTGCACAATCAATTTTGTTTGGTTATATAAAAATCAAACCTATCTATAAAAATATTATTACTGAAATAAGGAAAGAAAAAGGTTGGGGGCGAATTTCTAAAAGTTCAATTTTTGAAAGATTAGGCAAAATAGATGAAGATTTCACTTTTGAAAATATATTATTTGATATAAATAATATTGCCTTACTTGATATTCATGACTTGGAAATAGTACTTCAGTTAATTCCCTCTGAGACGAAAGATAAAATTCACTTAGACATTTATACGGAAACATTACCTTTATTAGCTGCACAGTTATTTAAAGACAGAAGAAGTTACAAAGATGATTCGGGAGACGACTCTAACATTTACTTGTTACGCAGACATATTTTCAAAAGATTTGCTTATTTCATTTTACTAAGAGAAAAAAGTGAAATTGATGTGTTTCTAAAACCATTTGTTGATTCGTTTTCTTCAACAGAAGAAACAGCTTCATTCATTGAAGCATTAGTAAGTGCGGAAGATTACTTGAATAATTATGAACAGTTTTGGCATGTATGGAATAATATTTACCCTAAAATAAGAGAACTATGTTCAAATCCAAGTGCCTATCATTTAAAAGAAATCATAATAAATTACTTGTTTGCATGGCGTTGGTGGCGTGAAGGAATTGAAGAATGGCGTAGCTTAAAAAAGGAAAATTTGACTCTCTACACTAGCGCCTCTAAAGAAATTGGGAATATCCCATCTGTAATGTACTCTATTGTAAAAGTTTTGAATACAATCGGAAGCAATTTTAAAGATGAAGGTATTGAGTGGCTTCATACAATTGTAGCGAATAACAAGTCTTTAAATCTTGATGATTTAGAATCTAATACCTTATACTATTTGGAAATGTTCTTGAGAAAATATATCTTCATTAATAGACAGAAAATCAAACAAGAAATAAGATTGAAAAACAAGATTATTCCGATTCTTGAATTCATGATTGAACGAGGTTCTATACATGGATATTTATTAAGAGAAAGTATTTTATGATGTCCTACTTCAGGTGAGGTTTTACAATATTTCGTACATTATGAAACTATGGAAAAGTAAAATTCTCAATCGTAAATAAATGTTAGGAACCAACTCTAATGTAAAAATTAGAAACAAACTTTAATGTCATCAAGTAGGTTATGTCTTTTTCTTAGACACCAACTATATTGTGAAATTAATTAAGAGGTAAAATAAAAAAAATCCTTGATTTTACAGGTTTTTTCAGACACCAACTATATTGTCACTGAACAATCGTAACATTATAAAAAGTTGCACCCTAACACCCCGTTAGATATGATTATCTAACGGGGTGTTTTTTTGTAGCTGCGCCTGAACAAAAGGCGATTCTGAGGTTAGGAGTGATCGACATGGAGGTTTTTGCAGACTATTTAGCGCAAATTGATAACCCGCAGCATCGGGAGCGAATGGAAGAGGTGTTGGCTTGGGTAACTAAGAAATTCACAGATTTAAAACCAAAAATTGCGTGGAATCAGCCTATGTTCACCGATCATGACACCTATATTATTGGCTTTAGCGTATCCAAACAACATATGGCTGTTGCGCCTGAAATCGCAGGGATTAATCATTTCTCTGATGAAATTGTACAGGCAGGCTATGATCACACCAAGCAGTTGTTACGGATCCGGTGGGATAGCCCGGTTGATTTCTCATTACTTGAGAAAATGATCGAGTTTAACATTATGGACAAGGCAGATTGTTCAACTTTTTGGCGAAAATAAAATATAAAAAAAGTAGTTAGCCTCGATGATGAATACATCATCGGGATTTTTTTAATTAGGAGTAAGACATTCTTATATAAAGGGTTACTGGAAATGGGATTAATATGCTTGCTAGTCGTTATTGGGAGCGAAAATATCAGTTCTTTTTGTCGAATCCATAATTCTTTCTTAGCGGATCATTAGCAAACATGCTAATATAATGACTGAAAAGGTTGAAAGCCCTTACTTTTAGCGGTTAGGGGCGATCATCTCATGCTCACATGACAAAGAGGGGAAGAAATTGCATGCGGCGGATACTGTCGATGTTAAAGTTAAATACGCTGCGAAATCAAATGTTGCTCGGTTTCCTCGCCGTCATGCTCATCATTCTGACGTTCGTTGGAGGGATTACGTTCCATTCAGTCTCAACGCTTCTCAAGAACAATGCGGAGAAGCATATTCAGCAGACTGCGATTCAAGCTAACGGACGTTTAGAAAGCGTTCTCGAGCAGATCAATTCTTTGACGACACTGGTATCTACTAACGATTATATCCAGCAACTCCTTTTACGCGATATAGAGGGTCATCCCGCTACCTTTACGGAACGGCAAGCCCTGCCATCTATTATCAATCTGGTCCAAATCTACACGGACGGCATCAAATCTGTTGAGCTTTATAATAAAGACGGAGTGAGGCTGTATCCTCTTGACGGCAGCACCCTTAGAGATAAGGTACCCGAGGATTGGATTGAAATGGCGACGAGAAAGGATGGCAGTCTCGTTTGGTTCGGTATTGATCCGCTCGATTCTACATCGCTTGTAGCGATTCGACAGATCAGTCTTATTGATCGGCATTTCACAACTGGAGGGTATTTACTCATTCGTTCAGACCGTGACAAGTTTGCGCTCAAAGACTCCTTATCCGGGGAGGGGGACGGAGAAACAGTATTGCTCCTCGCGCCGGATGGCCAGTTCATCACGTCCAACGATGACACGATTTCACAAAAGACAGCAGCAAAGCTGGTAGAAGAATCCGACGAACAAATTGCTTCTATCGGCAAGCAGTCCTTTATCGTTGTCAAACAGCGGTCTTCCGTGACAGGATGGACGCTGCTCATCTTAACCCCGGTTAACGTCATCACCAAGGGGATATCGGTCTTGCGGACGACCATTGTCGTATCGGCTTTGATGGGTACCTTACTGTTCACCTTGCTTTCTTTTTTTCTATCTATACTTATTACCAGACCTGTGTTCAGGTTGATCAAAGCTATGAGAAGTACCCGGCTAGGCATTCTGAAGCCTATCGAAAACGTATCATCCACTATGGAAATTCAGGAACTGAATTATTCCTATAACAAAATGGTTGATAATATCAACGAGCTGATCCAGTTGGTTTATGAGAAGGAGTTATCCCGGAGTCATACGGAGTTGAAGGCACTTCAAGCGCAAATTAATCCGCATTTTTTGTTCAATACCCTAGATGTTCTGTACTGGTCGCTGCTGGATAGGGATGAGGATCAACTGGCGGAGTATGTTGTCGCCATGTCTGATTTATTCCGCTATACGATCACCGGCTCGAGTAAAGGTGGTTGGGTGAAGTTACAGGATGAGCTCGAGCATGTAAAGCGATATTTGCTTATTATGAAGATGCGATTTGAAGATCGCTTAGAGTGGGAAATTGAGGCTCCTCTTGAATTTTCGAATGTGGAGTTACCCCGACTGCTGCTGCAGCCCCTTGTAGAGAATGCTGTATTGCATGGGGTGGAGAGCAAGATAGAACCGGGATGGATAAAGCTAACGGTTGCTGGAGATGAAGAATGGGTCACCATTACGGTGGAAGATGATGGGATGGGAATGGACGAGGAGATGCTGCGCTCTCTTGTGGAAGGGCTGGATAGCGGAAAGGTATCTTCTTCAAAAGATTCCGGAGTCGGAATCGCTAATGTGCATAGAAGGCTTCAACTATTTTTTTCGAGAGAGAATGAGCAGGGTGCGGCAATGACCATCGATAGCCAAAAAGGTCAAGGCACCCGTATAAACATCAAAATTCCTGTTCGAGGAGACAAAATGCCATGAGAAGCCGAACAATTCTTATTGTCGACGATGAACCGAGATCTAGAGAAGGAATGAAGAAAATACTAGAGGTGTGGGCAGCCGGTCATTATGAAATCCTTACGGCAAGCAATGGGATCTCGGCTATTGAAATTCTGGAGGAAATACCAGTGGAGCTCATGATATCGGACATCCGCATGCCGGGAATTAGTGGTCTTTCTTTAGTTAGCCAAATAAGGGATAAAAAAATACAGCGTCAGCCATCCGTTATTCTCATCTCCGGTCATGCCGAGTTCGAGTATGCTCAGCAAGCGATTCAGTTGTCCGTAGTTGAATATTTGCTCAAGCCAGCCAGCCGGGAAAAGCTAATCGCATCTGTTGAGAATGCCCTGAAGGCAGGGGAGGAGCAGGAATATATCGGCTTCATGCGAAAGATGGCTGATCCACAATTAATGGCCATAAGAGATGAAGATGCCGCATTAAGCGATCCGGTCCGTCAGGCGATAGACTACGTGGAAATGCATATAGAAGAGGCGATCAGTCTACAGGAAGTAGCCGGACTTGTTCATCTGAACGGGAGCTATTTCAGTTCTCTTTTCAAGGAGCAATGCCAGATGAATTTCAGCGAATACGTCGCCCGTAGAAAATTGCAGAAAGCGAAGGAATTACTGCTGAAAACGAATCTGCCTATAGCGGAAATTGCCAGCCTTACGGGTTACCAGACGGTTAAATATTTCAACAAGCTGTTCAAGGAATACGAAAGAATGAGTCCAGGGCAGTATCGTTCTTCCATGAGGAATGGTATAGAAGCGAATATCCAATAACGGCTCGGCAAGGGGGGAATATCTACGAAGAGGATCGGATTATCCATTACCCTTTTCTTAACATTGTTGTTGATAACAACTGCTTGCAATGGGGATAAGGGGAATAGCAGCAAGAGCGACGGCGAGAAAATCACTTTAAAAATGATGCATCTATGGCCGGATAGCAATAACTCCGCGCAAAACAAAATGGTAAAAGAAATCATCAGAGAATTTGAAGAAGCTAATCCGAATATCACCATCAAGACGGAAGTTCTTGAAAATGAGCAGTATAAAAGCAAACTGAAGGTACTTGCCGCTTCTAACGATCTACCGGACATCGGATTCACCTGGGCAGCAGGCTTTATGGATCCTTATGTTAGGGGAGATAAGTTTGCAGCCGTGGACGATCTTTTACAGGATGAGTTGAAAGGAAAATTCGTAGCTGGTACGACGGAGGGGTACTCCTTTGATGGGAAGACGTATGCCCTTCCTGTCGAACTAAACATAGTTCCGGTCTACTATAATAAAGAAATATTTTCAGAATTTAATCTGCAGCCTCCCCAAACCTTGGATGATCTCAAAGCGATCATTCGAACACTGAATAACAATGGCATAACACCTGTTACTCTTGGCGGTAAGGACGGTTGGCCGGCTTCCTTCTGGTACATGTATCTAGCTGATCGTATTGGGGGACCTAACCTGATGGATAAAGCTGTAGCGGATCAGGATTTCACAGATCCTTCCTTGCTAGAGGCTGCAAGACAAGTGCAAGAGTTGGTAAACCTGAACACATTCATCAAAGGCTACAACGGATTATCCAATGATGAAGCCAAGGTACAGTTCATGAACGGTAAGTCAGCCATGTTCGTTACAGGGACTTGGGAGCTGCCAGATTTCACGACCACTACAAATATAGCCCAAGAATTTAAAGTCAACATTGGGTATTTCAAGTTCCCGACAGTTGAAGGCGGTAAAGGCAACGTGGATGATTGGGTCGGTGGTCCGGGCACTGGATTATTCGTTTCCAAAAATTCGAAGCATGCTCTGGAGGCCAAAGAATTCGTGAGCTTTTTCGTTCAAAAGTGGGGAGAGCATTCTGTTGTCAATGCAGGTGTAATCCCGGCTACCAAAGTAGATACTGCAGCCATCAAGCTACCGCAAATGTTCATTGATCTATTAAACGAGTTAAATAAGGCTAATAAAGTAACTCTTTATCTGGATACACAAATGAAGCCAGTCGCATCTGCTATACACATGAATCAGATTCAGGCATTGTTCGGTGAAGCCGTCACGCCAGAAGAATTTATCAAGAAACAGGATGATGCGCTAAAAGCGGATAAGTAATGTTCAGAAATATCAACAGATCATGGAGACGTCAAGGGATAGATCCTTTGATGTCTCTTTTTTTGCGCTCTATAGAACTGAATCTAAAAATAGTGGAAGTTTTCCTAAAGAGGGTGTCCTTATGCTTAAGGATTGCAGGATCTATAATTATGTATGCGGTTACAAAAAACCGGAGTAATAATACAAAAGGGGAGGCAAAGATATGAAAAGTATGAAACGTAGTTTAGTGGGGATCTCTACATTGCTTGTGATGTCATCTGCTCTCGCAGCATGTGGTGGGAACTCAAATTCTAACTCATCTAGCCCAAGTCAAACGACTGCACCAGCAGCCAACGCTACCGAAGCTCCATCAAAAGGAACAGGTGAGAAAGTCACTATCAATCTCTGGAGCTTTACGGACGAGATTCCTAACATGACCAAGAAGTATATGGAAACCCATCCTGATGCGAATGTAGAGTTCAAAACTACAGTTATCGCTACCACTGACGGCGCTTATCAGCCTGCTCTTGATCAGGCTCTGTCAGCGGGAGGTAAAGATGCCCCTGACATTTATGCTGCAGAATCAGCATTCGTGCTTAAGTATACCCAAGGCGATGCATCCAGCTATGCAGCCAACTATTCTGATATGGGTCTTGATGACCAAATGGTTAAGGACGCTGGCATCGCGCAATACTCGGTTGATATCGGCAGTTTAGATGGAAAATTAAAAGCCCTCGGCTATCAAGCAACTGGCGGTGCCTTTATCTATCGCCGCTCTATTGCGAAGGATGTTTTTGGAACAGACGATCCAGCCACCATCAAAAATGAAATTGGACCAGGCTGGGATAAATTCTACGATGCAGCCGCGAAGCTGAAAGCTAAAGGATACGGCATCGTTTCTGGCGACGGCGATATCTGGCACCCGATCGAGAACAGTTCTGACAAGGGCTGGATTGTTGATGGCAAGCTTCATATCGATCCAAAGCGTGAAGAGTTCCTGGATCTTTCTAAAAAGCTGAAAGACAATGGTTATCACAATGATACGACAGACTGGACGGAAGCATGGTATGCGGATATGTCCGGTGCCGGCGCTCAACCGATCTTCGGATTCTTCGGTCCTGCTTGGCTCATCAACTATGTGATGAACGGTCAAGTAAAAGACACGAATGGCGACTGGGCTGTATCCGAACCAACAACAGGTTTCTTCTGGGGCGGTACTTGGCTGCTTGCCAACAAAGACGTGACCAAGGACGATGCTAAGAAACAGGCTGTTGCGGACTTTGTGAAGTGGGTTACACTCGATACCTCTGAAACGGGACTTCAATATTACTGGGCTAACGGTACTATGAAGGAAGGCGAGCAAGGAACGAAGGATAGCGTTGCATCCTCCGTTGTCATGTCCAAATCAAATGGCGAAGTTCCGCTGCTCGGCGGCCAGAACATGTTCGACGTGTTTGTACCGGCCAATGCTAACGCTTCAGGTAAGAACTTGACCCAGTACGACGAAACAATTAACAAGCTCTGGCGTGATCAAGTACGCGAATACACCGCAGGCAATAAGGACCGTGCCAAAGCGATCGAAACCTTTAAGCAACAAGTCAAAGACCAACTTGGCATTGAAAGCGAATAAGAAGGATTCGGAGGGGCGGGGGAGTAATCCCGCCCCTTCATATCAACTAAAGAGGTGAGAGCATGCGCCGCAAAAATGTGAACTATGCGAAATACGGTTATATTTTTACCTTTCCATTTGTTCTTGCATTTCTGATTTTTTCACTGTATCCCATTTTATATACCGCAGTTATTGGATTCACCGATATGAAAGGAATCATACCCAAACCGATCCATATCCTTGATAATCCTTTTCAGAACTTCAAAGATCTTCTCTTTGATAATCCCTCGTTCCGGAAGTCCTTATTCAACACCGGCTTACTCTGGATTACTAACTTCGTTCCTCAGATGCTTCTCGCGCTCTTGCTAACTGCATGGTTCACGAATAAGCGTCTAAACATAAAGGGACAAGGCTTGTTCAAGGTTCTGCTCTATATGCCTAATATCATTACTGCTAGTACGATTGCCGTGTTGTTCAGCACTTTATTCGCCTACCCGATGGGTCCTGTAAACAGTTTGTTTCAAATGTTGGGATGGACAGACGCTCCGGTGTTCTTCCTGCAGGATAAGACGACAGCACGGGGCATTGTCGCGTTCATCCAGTTTTGGATGTGGTACGGCAACACCATGATCGTCCTGATCGCTGGCGTTATGGGTATAAATCCTGCCCTCTTCGAGTCCGCAGCGATTGACGGGGCGAATGGTTTTCAAACCTTCTTCCGAATCACACTGCCGAGTCTGCGTACGATATTGCTGTTCACACTGATTACATCGATGGTGGGCGGTTTGACCATGTTCGATATTCCGCAATTATTTCTTGCAGGCGGTCCGGACGATTCTACGCTTACCACGTCTATGTTTATCTACGGGCAAGCATTCAAGGGCAGCTATATGTACAATCGTGCTGCAGCAGCGAGCATGATCATGTTCTTGATTTCAGCAATATTGGCTGGAATTCTGTTCTACGTGATGCGTGACCGCGATGCATCAAGACTTAAAAAAATACAAAAACAAAAGTACAGAAAAGCTGCTGCAGCAGCCCGTGAGGGAGGCGTAACACATGGCAAATAATCAGAAAAGCGGGACCGTTAACCGAAAGATCAACAAGACGATTATCTATGTGGTTTGCATCTCTTTGGCGGTGCTCAGTATCCTGCCGTTTTGGATCATGTTTGTAAATGCCACGCGCTCTACACCGGAAATCCAAGGTGGTCTTTCACTGCTTCCTTCGAGCCACATGATGAGCAATCTGCGAGTACTGCTCGACAAGAGCTTTGATCCGCTTCAAGGTTTCATGAATTCATTCATTATCGCCAGTTCTGCAACCCTCTGCACGGTCTATTTCTCGTCTTTGGCGGCCTATGGGCTGGTGACTTACAGCTGGAAGCTACGGGGGCCATTCTTTACCTTCATCATGTGCGTGATGATGATTCCTTCCCAGGCAAGCGCCATCGGATTCTATCAGTTCATGTATAAATTACATTGGACCAATAATTTTCTCCCGCTGATTCTACCAGCAATTGCTGCGCCGGCGGTGGTGTTCTTCATGCGCCAATACTTGCTCGCAACTCTGTCGATAGAGATCGTGGAAGCTGCGCGCGTAGATGGGTCAGGTGAATTCTTCACTTTCAACCGGATTATCTTACCGCTGATGATGCCGGCAGTTGCAACACAGGCCATTTTTGCCTTTGTGGCTAACTGGAACAACCTGTTCATGCCGCTGATATTGCTGACACAGAAGGAGAAATATACTATGCCAATCATGGTCAGCTTGCTCCGAGGTGATATCTACAAAACGGAGTTCGGCTCGATCTATATGGGTCTGGCTTTGACGGCTTTACCGCTCTTTGTGGTTTACTTCTTGTTATCCAGATATATTATCGCCGGCGTAGCGCTTGGTGGCGTCAAAGAATAACATTGGCTTCTGGCTTCAAATAAGTAATCTCAATCAGGAGGAGAGTCCTATTATGGCCACAAAAAATGAACCGTTAGTTACCCATCTCTATACAGCCGATCCCTCCGCTCATGTATTTGAGGGCAAGCTGTATATTTACCCATCCCATGATATCGACCATGATGGACCTACGAATGATAATGGTGACCAGTATGCAATGGAAGATTATCATGTGTTTTCCTTGGAAGATCCTACATCTCCCTGTGTAGATCACGGAGAGGCACTTCATCTTCGGGATGTGCCTTGGGCTTCGAAGCAAATGTGGGCGCCCGATGCCGCGTACCGGCAGGGGACGTATTATTTGTTTTTCCCGGCCCGTGACAAGGAGGGGATTTTCCGTATCGGAGTGGCTACGTCAACTTCTCCGTCTGGTCCTTTCCAGGCTCAAGAAAGCTATATCAAAGGGAGCTTCAGCATTGATCCAGCCGTATTCGTGGACGAGGACGAAAGAGGCTACATGTATTTTGGAGGCTTATGGGGCGGACAATTAGAAAAGTGGCAAGACGGTATTTTTCAACAAGATGCGGTAGAAAAGGGCCCAGAGGAACCGGCTTACGGTCCTTGGGTGGGTGAGCTGAGTGAAGACATGCTGACATTCAAATCTGATCCTCAGGAGATCACCATTATTGATGAAGAAGGGAAATTAATCCTTGCGGGTGATGAAGACAGGAGATACTTCGAGGGTCCATGGATGCACAAGTATAAAGGGAAATACTATCTCTCATACTCTACTGGCACAACCCATAAGATCGTCTATGCGGTGAGTGACAAGCCTTGCGGACCCTTTGTCTTCCAAGGAACGATCCTGAATCCAGTCATTGGCTGGACGACCCATCATTCTATTGTGGAATTTAACGAGAAATGGTATTTGTTCTATCATGACGCATCGCTGTCTGGCGGTGTGGACCATAAACGCAGTATGAAATTTACGGAGCTTCATTATGAGGAAGACGGCAGAATCCGGCCGGTAGTGCTCTAATTGAAAGTACAGCATCCCTTATTGATAGGGCTTATTATGAAATTGTACTTAAGGATGTCTTGAAGCAAATACTTCAGAGACATCCTTATTTGTCTTTTCATCTTTAAATTATAGGAAAAAAATTCTAATATTTTGATTGCTTTTTTTATAAAGGAGTTTTATTGTGAAGAGGAATGAATATTCATTCCGCAAGAAGGAGAGGTGTTCTTATTGTCTACAAACAAGGAAGAGGAAATTTATAAAGCGGCTTTAAAATTATTTGCAGAAAGAGGTTATGATGGAACGACTGTTCCAATGATTGCGGAAGCGGCAAAAGTAGGAGCGGGAACAATTTATCGATATTTTGAAAGTAAAGAGTCACTAGTTAATTCATTGTTTCAAAAAGTAGTGATGGAGTTTTCAGAGACCATTAAAACTGATTTTCCAAACTCAAATGAAATTCGTGAGCAATTTCGCCATGTGTTTTATCAAATGGTCGGATTTGCAAAAAGCAATATATACGCGCTGCTATTTATAGATTCACATGCAGAGTCATATTATTTAAATGAGAAGAGCCGGAGCGTGTTTGATGGATTTATGAATTTTTTAGTCGCAATCATAGAAAGTGGCAAAGAGAGAGAGGTGTTCAGCTCGCTTCCTTCAAATGCATTAATCTGTATTGTTTATGGCGCATTTGTTAGCTTCTTCAAAGAAATTCAACATGGAAAAATAATTGAGACACCAGAGCTTATTCAAGGAATAGAACGAAGCTGCTGGAATGCTATCAGAATCGACTGACTCTGCTGATATAAAATAATAGTGTATGGGAGGATTATTCTTTGGAAAATTACTTGTTAAATAATGGAGTTTTGTTACCGAAAGTCGGATTGGGTGTATACCAAATGAAAAATGAACACGAAGATGCAATCATTTGGGCATTGAGAAATGGATATAGGCATATTGATACCGCCGCTTTTTATCATAATGAGGAACTTGTTGCAAGTACAATTAAAAAATCAGGTGTAAATCGAAAGGATATATTTATTACAACAAAGCTGTGGAATTCAGATCATGGTAAAAGAACGAAACAGGCTTTTGAAATGAGTTTGAAAAAACTGGGAACAGATTATATAGATCTTTATTTGATCCATTGGCCATCCCCGAAATATGTTGAGAGCTGGTTGATATTAGAGGAATTGTACAAAGAGGGTAAAATTAGAGCCATTGGTGTGTCTAACTTTGAACAAATGCACCTGAGTGATGTATTGAAGCATGGCTCAATAGTCCCTGCTGTAAATCAAATTCATACGAATCCGTTTTTACAGCAGCCCGATTTGCATAATTATATGGTGAATAAGAATATCCAACATGTAGCGTGGAGTCCTTTTGGACATGGAAATAAAGATTTATTCGATAACCCTATATTAACAAGCATTGCTGAAAGACACGGTAAAACAACGGCTCAAGTTATGTTAAGGTGGAACATTGAGCGCAATGTTGGAGTTATTCCCAAATCGGTTAATCCTGCAAGATTAAAGGCGAATCTGGAAATTTTTGATTTTAGTTTATCTGATGAGGAAATGAAACAAATATCGACATTAGATAAAAATAAAAAGGGATTTGTTAATCCTGACAACAAGCTGTTTTTATGGGCTACTACACTTTTGCGGTAATCTAGCTGGGATTCCAAGAGGGCAATGATTAAATAGAAAAATCCTTGCCTTTTAGATTTATTGAAGTTATTATAGATTCATAAAGTCTTTAATTAAAGATTCGAGTGTAATATTCCTGATTATGGAGTGTTCTTTTTTTAAATCCATAATGGATAACGTAAGTCTCTAATATCTTTAATATAAATTGAAAGCGAAAGGGAGAATTAGGATGACTCATGATTGTGTAATTATCGGTGGAGGACCGGCAGGTCTAAATGCTGCTCTGGTGCTAGGCAGGGCAAGAAAAAGTGTGGTTGTGATTGATGAAGGTCGCGCACGTAATAGGGTGACTCGAGAAACGCATGGCTTTCTTACTAGAGATTCTATAAGTCCAAGCGAATTCAGGAGAATTGCGAAGGAGCAGATTAGTGCCTATCACTCCGTTACTTTTGCGGAAGATACCGCCATATCGATTACGGGAACCGATGGTGATTTTCAAATTAAGACGGTTCAGGGTCAGACCTTTCAAAGTAAAAAGGTGCTCTTCGCCATAGGGATGAAAGACCTCCCGTTGGATATTAAGGGACTCACAGACGTATATGGTAAAAGCGCCTTTATCTGCCCCTATTGTGATGGATGGGAACTAAGAGATCAGCCTCTTGTCGTAATTGTTAAGGGAGCCGATGCAACGCATATGGCCCGAGTGTTATCTGGTTGGACGAAAAAGATAACCATATGTACTAATGGATCTGATGACTTGACGGATGCACAACGCGAAGAGCTAAATCAACATAACATTCCTGTCTATGACTCACCGATTCAGTCGATCGAATCTGACAATGGCATGGTGCAGCAAGTTGTGTTGAAGGATGGTATTAGCATAGTATGTACGGGGATATTTTTTAGACCGAAGCTTATGATCGGGTCGGATTTGCCACAAGCCCTTGGTTGTGAATTCACAGAAACAGGAACAGTAATCATCGATAATCTCGGTAAAACGAACGTTCCAGGCGTTTATAGTGCCGGTGATGCAACAACACATCTTCATCAAGCCATTATTGCCGCTTCTATGGGCTCCTTAGCTGGGGTCGGCATTAATAACGAACTAAATGAAGAGGCGTGGCGTAACATATGATGCTATTGTACAAAATCGTCTAATTCATTTATTCCCTTGAGCTGAATCTACATCCAGATTAATATAGAAACTATATTTGTTCTGAGAGGGGTAGTTCAAAATAAAAATCGGATTCCTAATTATTGATATGCAAAACCTTTTCTTACACGATCATATGGAGAGATTAAATGTAAGTGAGGCTTGTGAATATATTAATCATGTGTCTGGGTTACTTCGTGCGAAGGACCAAATCGTTATCCATATACAAGACATGGAAGGGGCGAATACAGATACGGATCCAGAAGCTAGAAATAGTATACCGTAAATTACAGTTGCACCCACGGATATCCAGATGGCGAAAGAATTCTCTAATGCTTTTTGGAAAACGGATTTGGAACAACTGCTACGTGAACATGGTGTTGAATTCATCATCGTTGCGGGATTCGCCGCAGAACATTGCGTAACCTTTACTATTAACGGTGCACAAGAAAGAGGTTTTCAAGCAGCCATTCTACAAAAGGGTGTCCTTAGCACACAGCCAGAGGCAATTACTTCGATTTACCGTGATCGGCATATGATCTCTTACCCGGTGATCGAATTTTTAATGGAGACCATTGCTTGAGATTCTACTAATAGAAGCTAATGATAATAAGTGGAGTTACGTATTAGATAACTAATATGTAACTCCATTTTTTATAGAATCGTCCTTCACTAATTGATTCTTCTATATTCATTTGATGAATAGAACCTATGTATCAGTATGCTATGTTAATGTTATGCCAACGGGTAGGATAGTTTAATAATCGATTGGGGAAAATAACCAAAAATAGACAGGGGTTATTTCTCATGTGGTGGAGAGGTCTAATTTTGATTTTGATAATAGGGGTCACCAACTTTACAGTAATGGATTGTGCTGAAGCTTACGATGAGGAGTCACCAACTAAATATAACGTCGACATTCAACGGGAGTGCTTGGATGAGATCCTTATTTTTGAACTTCGTCTTAAAATTATGAGCGTACTTGAAAAAGAATATGGTAATAACTATCTCATCGGCGGCGCTCATATCATACCAATCAGGAAATCGGATTCTTATCCTCAACAAGAGTTCATACTTGAAGGGAAAGTTATGACACAAGATTCTAACTCGGATATAGTTCAAATTACTTTCAAAGCTAATACAGACGGATATAAAGCGAGTGATTTCCGTGTTATCCGTAGCGAAAATAACAATCATCCATTACGCTAACGGGACACGATAGTTCAATCGCAACAAGAAGGCAGCCGATCAGAGGATCAGCTGCCGTTTTATTGAAGTAAAAGGCAGTATAATTCAGTAATTTCGTGAATAAGACGTTATAAGAAATCGGCGGGAAACTATAAGGAGCAGATAACATGAAACAACTCGGTGATGAATCCTTTGCTGTGGATTGGAATCCTGATATATCACATGAAAAAAATCACAATCGATGTTTTGTTTTCAAATGGTAAAAAATTAACAAAGGTTATGGACTAAGCAATCAAATCAACCGTACCATGGTATAATATTCGCATACAAATAATTACATAAATTAAATCCTTATGAAAAAGGGGAATGCACTATATGGCAAATATCGAGCACTTGCAGACCGTGAATGTTCCGGCTTCAACGGTATATGAAGCACTAACCACTGCAAAAGGACTTTCAGAAATATGGACAAATGAACTAATAGTCAATGATCAGATCGGTTGTATAAACGAGTTCCGATTCGGCGGCAAAGGCTTAACAAAGATGCGAGTTGATGAGCTTGTTACCGATAAAAAGATTTTGTGGCAATGTGTTGATTCAGATCCAGAATGGATAGGTACGACAATTTCTTTTAATTTAGAGGAGAAAAACGGGAAGACTTCAATCATTTTTCGTCAGATGAATTGGGAGAATGTAACCGCATTTTATCGCCTATGTAATTATAACTGGGCTATTTTTTTGTACAGTCTTAAACAGTATTGTGAAGAAGGCCTGGGTCTTCCGTATCATAAACGGAAGTTTTAGAACCATCCCAAACACGGATGGGTGACTAAAGTACATGATCCCGAGAACTGATTTCGGAAGTACTGCGCTTTAATAATATGCTTATATCGAAGGAGGCATTGGAATGAAGCAACTTTATATAAAGCAGAAGGTATTTAGTCTAAGTGGTAAATTTACGGTAAAGAATCAGCAGGAGCAGGATGTCTATTATGTAGAGGGCAGTTTTATGCAAATACCAAAGACGTTCTCCATTATGAATACCACAAGAGATGAAGTCGGACTTATTACGAAGAAGGTATTTAGTTTTTTACCGAAGTTTTTTGTTGAGGTCAATGGTCGAGAGGTGTTAACGATTAAGAAAGAGTTTACTTTCATTAAAGCGCGCTATACGATTCATGCGGCTGACATTGAGGTACATGGTAACTGGTGGGACATGGATTTTCAGGTCTTGCAGTACGGTGTAGTCATAGGTAAAGTGAACAAGGAGTGGTTTACTTGGGGCGATAGCTACAAGGTTCAAATACTAAATGAGGAGATGGAGGCAATCATGATTGCGTTTGTTGTTGCAATTGATTGTGTAAAAGCTGACCAAGCAGCTTCTTCCTCATCAGCAACGATATAATTAGCCTAGTTCTTTAAATAGCGGTAGTCTAAGATTTTGATTTGTTTGAACAACTGATGAATGAAAACGATTGTATTTTTATATCTAGACTTTAAAATTTTTATGTTTTTAGCCTAAAAGATGCATTGACCTGGAAAAGGTTGGAGCCTATAATCAAAAACAGGGAAAATTCATTTGATATGGAGTGATTTGGAACTTGAGGATTTCTCAAAAGGTCTAATTGTAAACGCATACAATGAAGTTTCTCCATACTTTCTTTGAAGGAGGGATTTGATAAGTTAGAAAGTCTCTTTTTTTCTTATTTTTGCAAACGTTTGCACAAGTGGTTGCACCTAAATAATGAGGAGGTTATTTACTTGGGAAGACAACAATCTAGGCGGTTTGTTTCTTGGTTGATTATTTTTTCGCTTATTTTTAGTTTATTTGGTTTATCCGGCGGGGCTTCAGCCAGCAATACTGATTATACAGTCTCCTACACGAACTCCACAGCATCTGCTGTAACACTGCATTGGACCACGAATAACTGGACGGATATTGCCGATACGGTTATGACTAAAAATGGAACCACATTTACGGCCAACCTCAATGTTCAGGAAGGCGCCACACTCATTTATTGTTATCATATTACGGCCCCGACAGATAGTTGGGATAGCAACGGAGGGAAGAACTGGACGGTTGTTGTCCCGGTTGCTGGTAAATACGAAGCTGAGAACGCAGCCTTGTCAGGTGGCGCCAAAATAAATACGAATCACACCGGATATACTGGCACCGGTTTTGTGGATGGATACACAACCATAGGAGCAACAACCACCTTTAGTGTTCAATCCTCCGCGACTGGTACCTATAATGCCACGCTCCACTACGCCAATGGGTCCGGCAGTGCTAAGATCGTTTCCATTTATGTAAATGGTGTAAAGGTAAAGCAGACCACTTTAGCGAATTTGGCAAGCTGGGATGCATGGGGTGACCAACCTGAAACGCTCTCTTTACAGGCAGGCAATAATTCAATCGCCTACAAATATGACTCGGATGATACTGGGAATATCAATATCGACTATCTAACTCTTTCAGCCACAGCAACACCAACTTCTACCGCAGCACCAACATCAACGCCAACAG
>NZ_NFVA01000017.1 GCF_002264395.1 Paenibacillus sp. VTT E-133291 | reverse complement strand
TGAGCATAAGGTTAGTTGAAAGGGTTAGGGACAGTGCGTGGTAAGGAATTGTAGGTTGCTGGTAGGTGTTTACAGTCAGTATAGTATATAAGAGCCAATAAACTTGTTTTGAAACCGATAAACTTTTTCCATCACCCGATAAACCTATATGGTTTATTGGGTTTTGTTTTTTGTATTAGGCAGTATGTTGCGGCAAGAACTATCAACAAATCAATGCAGTGAAAAGACACTGAGATCTTATTCATCAGTGTCGTTTTTGTAGACATTTTCCCACCAGAGGGTTGTAGTTTAAAGCAGCTTAATCAGCTCTTCTAGCTCGTCAACCATACCTTTTGCAAGTTCAAAATTATTGTCTTTTAAAGCTAACTCTATTTTCATTTCAACTGCTTTTTTATTTTGCTCAGCTTCTAAATAGTCTTTATCAAAATGACTAGCATAAATCATCTGTTTAAATTTTTTCATTTTCATTTTTCTAATCGTCTTATCGTCAATGATTAATACATAATCCATACCATTTACTACAGAATAGAAATCATGAGAAATCATGAGAATCGCACCTTTATAATCTTCAATGGCTTTCTCCAGTGCGATTTGTGTATAGGTGTCTAAATGGCTTGTCGGTTCATCAAGAAGCAATAAGTTTGCTTTGCTAGCAGAAACTTTTGCCAATTGCAGTATATTTTTTTCGCCACCAGATAAAGATTCTACCTTTTGATTAAGAATTTCTCCTTCAAAGCCATAGTTTGAAAGATGTGCTCTAATCTCATCATAAGTTGCAAACCCAGCATCGATGAAGTCTTCTAGTATGGTATTAGAATCCTTTAGCACTTCGTCTTGAAGCTGAGAAAGATAAGCCACTTTAATATCAGCATTTATTTCAATTGAATCATGATTATTTTTAAAGATATCTCGGAGTAAAGTCGTTTTCCCGGTACCGTTTGGACCGATAAGGGCTACTTTATCTGTAGGTTTCATCTCAAAGTTAACATTTTCTAAAATCAACTCATCAAAGGAAACACTATAATTATTCACATTTAAAACAGTGATGTCTTCTTCAATTTCATTGTCCACACCAAAACTGATTTCCGGTTGCTTAATATCAACGAATGGCGCTTTAATTTTTCGCGCTTCCAATCTTTCTTGAAACTTAACCCTAGCTTTTAACGCTCTCCCTCTAGATGCTTCTGAATTATAGGTTGCGATCGCTCTAAGATTATCAATAATGTCATCGTATCTCTCAATTTCTTCTTGTTCAGCGACTGCGATTTCTTGTAACTCAATTTTCGTCTGAAGTAATGAGAAGTTATACTCAATATATCGCCCATCGAACTCTTGGATCTCCATGTTTTCAAGGTGTATAATTTTGTTAAAACAATGATTCAATAGATAACGGTTATGCGTAACAACTAGCAATATTCCTTTGTGAGCATTAATAAGATTTTTAAGTGCATTTAGATTTTCAAAATCTAAAAATACATCGGGCTCATCCATAATCATTAAGTCTGGACTAGTCAGCATTTCCTTCATTACTTGAATAAGCTTGAATTCCCCACCACTTAGGTCGGATACCCTAGCATCTTTTAGCTTTAAAAGGTTGGCTAAATTTAGTTTCTTATTAATATTGCTTTCAAAATCATTTCCATCCATTAAATCAAAGGCATCTAGAGCCAATTGATACTTTTCGAGTAATAAATCAATATCTGATGATGTTTCCATTTCAGTGAGAATAGCTGTTATTTCATTTTGTATCTTAATAAATTCTTCTCCTATATATTCAAAAACGGTTGTTTCTTTAGTTCTGTCTACTTGTGAGAACTGACTTACATATCCAATTTTGCAGGTTGGGTCAATTTCTAACTTGCCTTCGAACAAATATTTCTCTGGATCCATCAGTATATCAATCAGTGTACTTTTACCACTGCCACTTGTTCCTATAAAAGCGCAATGTTGTGCTTCTTCTAACGTAAATGAAATGTTTTTATATAGTTCTTTTTGCGGAAATGCGAAGGATAAGTTATCAACTTTTATCATAGTATTACCTTTCTTTATAACTAAATTAGTGAATATGAATAGAAGGATTGAAGATCATAGATTTTGAGTTTACCGTTGATAGAGTAACACTGTTTACATACAACTTCAATCATTTCGAAATAAAGTTGTTTGTGAAATCGAAAAACACAACTTAGAAAAATAGAATCAGGCTTACTCAGATGGCTTCTTATAGCAAGATTACATATGGCCAGTAGTTGTGTTGGCTGTAGCAGAGTCTCTTAGTATATCTTTCATGTTACGAATCTATTGGTTATAATTGGAAGAATAATAAATTCAGGAGGTCATAGACATGAAGAAGAAAATAGTAGGAATTGTAGCAGCGGCGTTGTTACTTGGTGGTTCAATAGGATTCGCAGCGAGCTCGTCGTTAATTGGCGCTAAAGTTTCCGGAATGTATACGATAAAACAAGACGGAAAGAAGATTGCAGATGCGATTGTAGTAAATAACTCGGCCTACGTACCTGTGCGCACGATGTCCGAAGCGACCGGAGCAGGGTTAACGGTTGAAGGAAAGACGATAATATTGGAGAGTAAGGAGACTGAGAAGGCAGCACTAAAAGCAAGTATTGCAGCGGCTAAACTCCGGGAAAGATTGGCAGGGGCAGAATCAAGCGTTCAAGTTCTCAAAGAAGCCATCCAACTGGTGGAAACTACTGCGGCCGACCTAACAAGCGCAGCAGACCAAGAGGCTCGAAGAAACTATATCGCGGAGTTGAATAAACGTGTTGCCTTCATGGAAACAGAAATTGCGCAGCTCAAGGAGCAGCTTGGCGAATAATAAATGAATAATGACGAAGAGTCTCGCCATTACTGGTGCGGCTTATCCGTACTCAAACATTCGACGACGAAATTGGCTGCGAACCTGCGGATTGTGTGGTGGAATGACCGATATATCAGGCGGAGTTAGACGCAATAATGGCGTTAATATCAGCGCGTTGGGGAGGTTGTGTTCTTTGACCAAAAGGATGATAATTAGAGAAATAGCAGAACTAATTACTTTACATAACTTTATACCCTAAAAGCGAGGCGTAACGAAATGAATACATCTGAGTTTCAACAGTATGTGAAGAAGTTCAGTGAAACCAAAGGTTTTGACACGAGCTCCATCGAGCAGAGAATGCTGTACTTAATGACTGAAGTAGGGGAATTGTCCAAAGAAGTGCTATCCGTATCCTTCGACCCCGGTGCAGAGAAGAAAGAAAACCTGGGATTTGAAATGTACGATGTAGTGTGGAATATTTTTGATTTAGCCAATAAGCTAGGCATTGATCTGGAGCAGGCTTTTAAACGTAAGCTTGAGATCAATGAGGAGCGGTCCTGGGAATAATTGAATACGATAAAAAGTCCAAGGACCTCCCATGAAGGGAAGCCTTGGACTTTTTTGCCTAAAAAATTTTATTTAAATGAAGCATAACCTTCATCAGCCATTACAACACTACCGTTAATTGCACTAGCTTCTGGTAAGGAGAGCAAGTATACAGTGTCTGCAACTTGTTCAGGCAATGTTAATTTGTTACCCATTACTTTGCTCTTCATCTGGTCGACCATTCCTTGATCTTTATATCCTTGGATAATAGGCGTATCTACAGCGCCTGGCGCAACGGCAAGCACGCGGATGCCATGAACGGACATTTCAAGTGCTGCGGATTTAGTCATCATAATGACCGCACCTTTAGAAGCGTGATATGCGAATGTACCTGGGGAAGCTAGGAATCCAAATACAGAAGCTGTATTGATGATGACCCCTTTGATGCCGAGCTCACGCATTTTTTTACCTGCTGCGATAATACCGTGGGCAACACCATGCTGATTGACATTAATAACACTATGATAATCCTTAAGGTCTTGGTCTAGTACAGGAGTGACGCGGCCGATCCCGGCATTGTTGAACATAACATCAATTCTTCCATATGTGGCAACGGTTTTCTCAACCAGTGCTTCTACCTCTTCGTATTTTGAAACATCCGTTTTGACGAAAATAGCTTCGCCACCATCCTTGATAATCTGTGCGACCGTTTCTTCACCTAATTGTTGATTGAAATCGGCAACGACCACTTGATCACCTTTACTTGCAAATTTAATTGCGGTTTGTTTCCCGATTCCACTGGCTCCACCTGTAATTACGGCTACTCTTTTGTCTGTCATTTGGGACTCCTCCTCGAGAAATATAGTTATACTAGAAATATAGATTCATAAGGTGTAAAGGTTATTTACTAACTTATTTACATTGTAGCACTTGACTAAATTAATTAAAATTTAAGTAAATTTAATAGGTATTAAGTAAATATTAACTTAGGGAGTGATTCAAATGAATTTAGAGCAATGCGAGAATATCGTAGAAGTCGCAAAGATTGGTTCACTAACCAAAGCTGCTCAGAATCGTCATATTACCCTGTCTGCCATAAGCCAGTCCATAACACTGCTGGAATCGGAGCTTGGAGTTACTTTGTTTATTCGTTCGCGAGGCCAACGAGCAGTTCCTACAGCAGAGGGACAAGCTATTATCAGCAAAGCAAATGAAGTCTTGATGAAAGTAAATGAATTAAAAGCTGAAGCACAGATCTACAGCGATGCGCTTAGTGGTCATTTGAAGATTGCTACGATTCCGGGACCTATGCACCTAATCGTGAGGGTCGTATCCGGTTTTAAAGCGGATTTTCCAAATGTGAATATAGAGATTTTTGAAAAGGGACCTAAAGAAATTCTGGATAATGTGCTTCAGGATGAAATGGATATCGGACTGATGGTCTCGCCAGAGGGTTTATCAGAGAAACATAAAGGGGTCGTATTCGAGGAATTAATGGAAGGTAAGATTGTTGTAGGCGTACATCCTCAATCACCACTAGCTTTAAATACAATAATTACGCCCGAACAGTTAGTAGGCCAGACGTTGGTTTTATACGATGATCATTACATACAGGACTTTGTGGAACGTTATTTACTGAAAGTTGGGCCGATGAATATTCTTTTTACAAGTAATAACACCCGTGCCATTGACAATGCAGTGGCGTCAGGACTCGCGATCACGATTGGGATGGATTATTCTTTTCTAAAAACATTTGAGGGTTCTCAGAAGATTATGAAGACAATCGAGCTACGATCACCAGATCATAATACTCCGGGGTCCATTGTTTCAGCTTCTAAACAAGGATCGAAAACGGTCAGAAGATTCATCAACAGGTTGAAACATGAATTTGAGGAGGGGATTAGAAGAAGTTAACAGTATGCCTTGGTAAATTTTATCTAACCTTTACGCTTCCTAGTTAATATAAACCCTATGATGTTGTCCAAGCTCAGAATAGTTATTAGGACAGCCAAGTGGGGAGGATGTCAACACAGTGAGAAGGTATCTAAGGCAAATTAATATGGCAGTTATTTTTGTTTTGTTGATTTCGTTGTTGCAGCCGGGAGTATTTGTTCACGCTTCCATTTCTGATTTACCAGCAACAAACTACGGAACCGTTATTGATGTGCGGCAAACAGAGCTTGCACCTGGGGCGATGTACACCTGGATGGATCTTCAGAATGAACGTGGTTTACAAAAGATTCATGCAGTGGAGTTCAACCCAGGGCAAGGCCATTTAGAACTGCGGGCAGGTACGAAGGATGGAAAGGTATACGGTATGAAGGGTGTTACAGAAATGGCCGCTTATGCGGATTCGCCTGGAAACCGGGTGATCGCAGGAATTAACGGTGATTTTTATGAAATCTCCGGTTTTGCCACAGGTGTTCCGAATGGATTATTTATGGACGATGGTGTAATCCTGAACAGTTCGATTTCAGCTTTTACTTTCGGTTTAAAAGAAGATGGCAGCTCGATTTATGGGGTGCCGAAGCTGACCAAGAACGTAACGATTAATGGAAAAACAACGAATTTAACCAGCATCAACCGATATCGGAATACGAATGAGCTGGTTCTTTATACCGAAGATTATAATACAACTACAAAGTCGACCAATGAGGGTGACGAGGTTGTTCTAGATATTGTCGAGGGAGAAGTGAAGAGCGGCCAGACCTTGAAGCTGAAGGTATCTGAGATTCGCAACAATCAAGGCAATACGCCGCTTACCAAAGGAAAAGTAGTTTTGTCTGCTAACGGAACGTCTCGTGCTGTTCTGCAGGGGTTATCGGTTGGCGATAACGTTACTGCGACCTTTGCGCTTAGCGGAGAATGGAATGATGTGAAGGTAGCCATTGGCGGCGAGGGGCCGCTGGTAAAAGACGGAATAGTTCAACAAGGTGTAGGGCCTTTAGGAATTCATCCACGTACAGCCATTGGGACAAAAGCGGACGGAAGTCTCGTTCTATTCGAAGTGGATGGAAGATCTCCAGGTTTTAGCGAAGGTGTAGATACCGATGGGCTAGGCTACATTCTGAAGGATATGGGCGTAGTGAACGCCATGAATCTGGATGGAGGCGGCTCTTCTACTTTTGTGGCCAGAATGCCGGGTGCACCTGGTGTCAAAATGATGAATCAGGGCTCTGATGGCTATGAACGTAAAACCGGCAACGGTTTGCTGGTCGTCAACACAGCCCCAGAGCAATTTACAGCTTCTAAGCTGGTTGTACAGCCGAATGCGGAACGTATTTTGCAAGGCTCCAGCTTAATGTTCAAAGCAGCAGGAGTGGACGAGAACGGCCATCCGGCACCTTATTCGGGTACTTTGAATTGGCAGGTGGACGCTAACCTTGGTACTGTCGATGCGAACGGAGTCTTCACCGCAGGAACCACTGCCGGCATAGGGACGGTAATTGTAGAGGCTGGGGCAGTCAAAGGCAGTGGGGAAATCGAAGTCGTGGATAAGCTCACAGACCTTAGATTTCCTGATGAGATCAAAACTTATTCTTCAGGTGCTGCTGCGCAATTAACTGTGAAGGCGCTACGGAATGGACAGGTAATTCAAGCAGACAACCATAGTTTTGAATGGCGGGTTGAGGGCGAGATCGGAACTGTAGATGAGAAAGGTCTGTTTCAAGCGACGAGTGAAAACGGGAAGAACGGGAAGATTTATGCTAAGTACGGGGACGCCCAGACCTCTTTTGAAGTAAATGTGGGGTTGCCGCCTGTAATGCTGGAGGATTTTGAGAATGGCATTGATAAATATATAGCTTCTAGTGCAGCAGCTAACAGTGTAACAATTCAGGAAGTGACAGATCAGGATTTTGTCCGCAATGGGGCTAAAGCCTTGAAGCTGGAATATGATTTTGTTAATAAAACGGGCACATCGGGTGCTTATTTAGCCGCAGGCTCAACTGCCAATCGGATTCAGATTCCGGGGTATCCTGAGAAAATTAGTATGTGGATCTACGGAGATGGCAAAAAACACTGGCTGCGGGGACAAATTCGTGATGGCAATAATGCAGCAGTGCCCGTGGATTTTACCGATCAGGTAAATGGTGTGAACTGGACGGGTTGGAAATACGTCGAAGTATCCGTGCCTAAGGGGAAAGCCACCCCGTTAACGATGGATATGCCTGTCCGCTATATGGAGACAAGCAATCTTAACAAGAGCGCGGGTGCTATTTACGTTGATGATATTCGTGCCATTTATGGTCCGATAGAGGAGGATAGAACACCTCCTGTGCTTAAAGATGCTTATCCTGGCGTGAACGAAATTGTCAAAACAGCTTCGCCGACTCTTTCCGTCAATGGTGAGGATGATGGTTATGATCCAGTGGTGCATCCGGGAACGACCTTAATCGATCCGGACAAAACACGAGTGTATGTGGACGATCAATTGGTGGAGCATGGCTTTTATCCTCCAAAAGGTCAGATTACTTATAAACCAAAGGTTCCACTTACAGAAGGCCGTCATAAAGTGAAAGTTGCGATTCGCGATTTGAGCGGTAACCAGACGATAAAAGAATGGTATTTCACAGTAAATTTGGGCTCTCCGTTCTATGTGTACAAAACACCAGAAGTAGTATATGCCGGGAATACTTACACTTTGGACGTAACGGCTGAGAAAGCGGGCAAGCTGAAGGAAGGAAATCTTACGTTTGCTTTTAATCCGGCTGCAGTTAAAGATTTGCAGGTAATTCGGGGGGATAAGGTATCAGAAACGCAAATAGAGTCGATCATTGATCCAGCTTTGGGCACAGTGCGTCTTAACTTAACGAATATCAATTCCTCTAATTTAGGAGATATGGATCTCATCGGACAAATTCAATATACGGTTCGAAATGATTATGCGGGTCCTTTTACTCAGGAGCAGCTGGCTGGGGATACAAGCAAACCTTTTGTAATTGAAAATACATCCGGTTCTGTAACTTCGACAGAAGGTACCGGGGTTCCTATTTCTTTTATTGGAGCGGCTGTTGAATCTGTTGTAAAGACACAGTTGATGCTCACTTGGAACCATTATGATCTTGCGAAGGGCTTTGATGTGTCTTTTGCGGTAAAAGATCTGAGTGGAAGTGTTGTTGAAGGTGCGAAGCTGCTGTTTGATGGATTGGAGGTACAAGGCGCAACTTCAGGGGGAAGTGGGACACTTACAACTGGCTTTGTCACTTCAGCAGAAGGAACTTTTAAATTGCAGGCGGTAAAAGGAAATACTTATAGTCCTGTAATGACGTTCAAGGTTGCTCCATATGACGGTACTGCTGCTCCTCGTAATGTTAATGTTACGATGGGCCAGGATGCAGCGACTTCTCGCCAATTCACTTGGCAGACAGAACCGCTAACCGTGAATACTGTAGTAGAACTTGTGAAAAAAGCAGAGTTCACAAGCTTTCAAGCCGCGAATGTAACAAAAATTACTGGCAGCAGTTCTATCTACAACACCAATAATGATGGAACCATGCGAGTTCATAAAGCAGAGGCAGTAGGGCTTATCCCTGGAACAGAATATGTATACCGTGTGGGGGATAACGAGTTAAATGTAAGTGAGCAAGGATCTTTTGTTACAAGTGGTGGTGAGGACACTTCTACAAAATTCCTGTTTATCGGAGATTCCCAAGCAGATTCTAAAGCTGGATTTGGTCTTTGGGGCAATACGCTTGAGGCTGCTTTTGCCTATATGCCGGATGCTGAAATGCTGGTCCACGCTGGAGATATGGTGGATAAAGGCTTTGAACAAGAGCAGTGGAACTGGTGGTTTGATGCAGCCCAAAAGCAGCTGATGAATACCACGCTTGTTCCGATTATCGGGAACCATGAAGTGATGGGAACCAATGGCGATGGGGATTACCTGGCGCAATTCAATAACCCGCAAAACGGTGCGGCGAGCGTAAAAGGTACGAATTATTCTTTTGACATTCAGGATACACATTTTGTGGTTATGAATACAGAGCATTCAGGTGCTCCATACACTGAACAGGCAGAGTGGCTGGATCAGGATCTATCCGCTACAGATAAAAAGTGGAAGGTGATTTTTTTCCATCAAGGGCCCTATGGCAGCATCTATTCGAATGAACAGGTGCAAGCAAAGTGGGTGCCGGTGTTTGATAAGCATAATGTGGATCTAGTGATGAACGGTCATGATCATATTTACTTGCGAACTTTTCCAATGAAGGATGGCAAGCAGGTAGCGGATGGCGAAGGGACTAGATATGTTATCGGCGGTTCCTCAGGTCCTAAGTTCTATGCGCTGACGCCACGTTTTTGGCAGGAGAAAATATATGACGAAGATGAGCAAATCTTTACGGCTGTTGAGATTGAGAAGAACACGATTACGGTTACGGCAAGAACGGTAGACGGTGTTGAAATTGACCGTCTAGTGATCGGGATTGTCCCGGAATCCATTACGCTGGATCAAACAGCTGTTGAGCTTAAGCCAGGCGCTGGCCTGCAATTGCACGCCAAGATAGAGCCGGATGAGGCGAATGATCTGACAAAACTTTGGTCCATCGTTCCTGACACTTCAGAATCAGTAGTTACTGTAGATAAAAATGGGATGGTTACTGCGTTAAAACCAGGGACAGCTAAGGTAAGAGTTACAGTGGCAGGTTACCCGAATATTTTTGCGGAAAGTACAATAACTGTAGATGCGCTGCAGACGATTAAGCTTCAGGGCAAAAGCCAGCTTAAATCGGGAGAAGTCGACCAGACAGTAACCGAAGCTGTCTATGCATCGGGTAAACGAATCCCAATATTGGATGGACTTCATTATTCCAGCTCGAATGAGCATATTGCTTCAATCAATGAACAGGGCTTGATTCAAGCTCATCAAGAAGGCTCCACTGTGATCTCTGTAACGTATAGAGAGTTCGCCTCGGAATACAAGCTCATGGTAATCAATGATGAGGCTCCTAATCTTACAGAAGTAACGATAGATGGGCCGGATTCGCTGGAACAAGGAAGCAAAGGCTCCGTTGTTGTCCAGGCGGTGTATAGTGACGGAAGTAAGCAAGAATTGTCCGAGGGCGTAAAGTACGATACATCCGATCATTCCATTGCAACGATTAGTGACAACGGAGTACTTCATGCCCTGAGTACTGGGATGACGAAAGTCAGCGCTGTTTATAACGGGGTGAGCGCAGAGTATGTACTGACGGTGACCGACGGTTCGCCAGGTACGACACCAACGCCAAGTCATGAACCAACACCGGAACCAAGTTCGGAGCCAATACCGGAACCAATATCAACGCCAACACCAAGTCCGGAGCCAACGCCAACGCCGGGTGGCTGGGTGCCGGGACCTGCGGTGACACCAAAGCCGACTGCTACACCGACACTAACTCCGTCGGCATCTGCACAAGCGGGTGTAGTAACCATAACAGCCTCTCAGCTGTCAGAGAACAAGAATGCTCAAGGTGAAGTTGTGGTTTCAGTTGCCGGTTCGGTTACGGAGTTGCTTTTACCAGGCAATGCAGCAGAGCTACATGAACGTGCACCGCTTAGAGTGGTTATGCAGGATTTATCCGTTACGATTCCTGCTTCAGTAATGACAGACCTAAGTAAGCTAGTCTCAGCTGAGGCTCTTGCCAAGAGTACGATTTCACTACGGTTGAACACTTTAGCTAGTAATACAGCCGTGGATCTGTTGGATCGTGCAGGTACTCTAGCTGGAGCACAATTAAGAGCGAAAAGTGATCTGCGAGAATGGTCGCTCAGCATCCTCACAGAGAATGGCCAGTCCTTCACATTAAGACAGTTTGCAGAGCCGATCACGATTTCATTTAAGGTCGGTGCGAATGTAGAGCAAAGCTTACTGGGTATTTATTTTATGGATGATGCTGGCAAGTTGGAGTATATGAGCAGTACATGGATGAATGGTTATCTATCTGCTGCTGTCAGTCATTTTAGTAAATACGTTGTATTAGAATATGACAAAACATTCAATGATCTGAAGCCGAATCACTGGGCTTACCTTACTGTGAAGCAGCTTGCGGCAAAACAGCTTGTACAGGGGGTAGCTGTGGATCGTTTTGATCCAAACCGTGCGGTTACACGTGCGGAGTTTACAGCGATGTTAGTCCGTGCGCTTGGCTTAAAAGGTCAAGCAGAAGCTGGTTTCACTGATGTACCTGCTGATAAATGGTATGCAGAAGCAGTAGGGTTAGCAAAACAAGCTGGAATTGTTAACGGTCAGACCGCTTTACTGTTTGAACCTGATGCCAAGATCTCTCGTCAAGAGATGGCAGCGATGCTGGCTCGTGCATATGCATACGCCAAGAACAGCGTATCTGTAGCTAGTCTTAACGTTTCAGCATTTAATGATATTGGCACTGCACCACAATGGGCTCAAGAGGCTGTCAGTGAGGTGTACAGACTTGGATTGATGCAGGGACGTGCTATAGCGCAATTTGCTCCGAAGCAAAACGGCACACGTGCCGAAAGTGCACAGATGATCCTCAATCTGTTGCGTGTTATGGAGTAACGATTATGGCCAGTTCCAGGTTGTTGGGACTGGCTGTTTTTTTAACAAATTGGATTAGCTGAAAGCACACAATGGTTTGCATACAGTAGATGGTTTGGGATCGTTATGGACTGTATTGCAGCTATTTCAACTTTTTGATCTTTTTTCCCAAGTTTTCGGACATCATAACTCTTATTGTCATACTTTTGCACCGAACCGTAGTATATTTTAATGAACAGTTGCATCTGAGTCCGATCACTGAGCAAAATGGCCGAAGTTAGCTTAATAAGGTCTCCTCGGTCCGATTCGCTGTAATTCCCAAGGAAGGTTTACAAGCCAGAGCCTGGCAGATGAGCATCAAGTCTATCCGATCTTTGGAAATATAGTATTATATTGGGTTTGTTGTGCTAAGAATTACCCTTTAGAGGCAAGTAATTACTAGTATTAATTGTTATAAGCCAACACAAATTGTTATGTTGTGTTATGATAGTAGGGAGGTGACTCCCATGAATGATTTTGAGAACTATCCCGATGAGCTGGGTAATTTCATTCGGCACATCAGAAAGACGAGAGGGTTAACCTTAAGAGGACTTGAAGAAAAGAGCGGCATAAGTTACTCACAGCTTAGCAAGATCGAACGTGGAGAGAGCATTCCGCTAAAAGACAATCTGGACAAGATCATCGAAGCACTTGGAACAGATCTGAAGAATCGGATGTATCATTTGGCAGACTATATGCCAGATATTGAATATATCAAGACCTTAAAGCATGGTTATGAGCTGCCACAGCTTAAACAGTCTCAGGACTACATTTATGAGACGGCATTTAACAAGCTTAAGGAATTCAGGGCAAAGGAAGGTAAAGAAACATCTTACGTTTCCTTTGATTCTAATGAAGTCATAGTTTATGAAACGGAATATGGGGCAGGAATGGTAATAGAGAAGATTGAGAAATACAATCTTACCGACGTCCTGAACGATAAGTTTGAGGGTTGCCTCGACTCCTTAAGAAAGAGCCCTCGGAAAGGGCGTCAAGCCTTTCTATTTGGCGAGTGGTTACGGGAGTGCGTTTATGAGCTGAAGGAAGAAGAACAGGATCAGGTCATACAAGCGCTCAAAGAATTTACGCAATTTAAAGTACAACAGATAAAGGGTGCTTATAAATAATGTGTGTTTCATAAATGATCTCAAAAATGAATAATGTTGCCCTTTCTTGCAGCCATCTATTCATCTTGATCCATAAACTAACAACTAAAAATGGTTTGACAGAAAAGGGGATATTAATAATGAAAATTAACATGAAGTTTACCAGCAAGGGAAAAGTCGCTATAGAGAATTTTAATAACGAGGAATTGCTGGAGATCTTCGCACGATACATCAAGACATTATCCAAAAAGTATGATATCGAAGTTGATGTTCCTCTTGATGAGAATCAAAATATTGTTGGTGATGGCGCTGTAATTGCGACTGCACAAAATGTGAAATGTGATGTAGAAACTTTTTTCAAAGAGCTGGGTAGAGATATTAAAGTTCCTTTGAAGAAAAGACTTGGCGGAAAATTGGAAAATGTATTTAAAACGGAAATTACAGAGTAGGAGATTACCCTATTTTAGGGAGTAGTCACTGCTGGATATAAAAAAGGTAGGGCCGTCAGGAGGCTCTACCTTCTTTATGTTTATGAAGTTAACATGAAGACAAACTAGAGAACACTCGCGGTGAAGCCATGGAAAATTATATAGTTGTGTCATAAATAGCGAATTAATTTGTGCAGGGGATGTTATGATTTCTCAGTTTGTATGAGATCTCTACTGTCTAAAATCTCTCTAACAATCGCTATGAAATCTGGTAAAGCTTGTGCCTCAACCGCTAGTTTATAGATGTTAAGTAATTCTTCATCAGATATCGATTCAAGCGAAGAGGGGCGTGGTGAGGGATGAAAATAGTAATTCATATGGTTCCTCCATGATTTATTGTTTTTATTATACGTTTATATATATGGTATCATTTGGAATAGAATCCGTCTCCTGTCATTCATCTTACGAATTTATCTTTACATCTTAGGGTAATTATGGCATAATGGCTATTTTTATGTGGTTATAGCAGCTTGGATTAGTTTGAATTTTAATAAACAAAAACAATCCCGACATGTACACTACATGTCGGGATTGTTTTATTCGGAGTTTTTCTTAAGAATAGATAAGTACTTCTTTAGGCGAGGTTCATTGGATTCCGATACAGTAGTGAACTGCTTGCCTTGATTAAAGCATACAATCTTCCGCTCGGGATCGTAGCCTTCTATGTTGTTAATATTGACGACATTGCTGCGGTCAAGGCGTTCGAATCCCTTACCCTCATACGCTACGGAAAGATCGGAGAGCGTGGTGGGGAGAATAAATTCGCCTTCTTTCGTATGGACGAATATTGTATTTTTATAATTCGAGAAATACAATATTTCTTCCTCTAGAATATCACTAGAGGAACCGTCTTTCTGTAAGACACGCATCTTTTCCCCATCCTTGTTTAATTACTTGCGTAGTTCTTTTGGAATTTCAGGGCTGTAAGCAAATGGTTTCAAAACCGTTGCAAAAACAACAGCGGAAGTACCTAATATGTTAGAAACATAGCGAGCTAAAGTTTTTCTCATCTGATTGGCCTCCTTTGCAATGGGATTATAACTGTAAAGGATTGAACTAAAAATGCCAATCCAATGACAGGCGAATGGAGCCAAAAATTCAAAGAAACCAGAATTATGGAAATGATCTTGAAACCCGAATACCATTCTTTGGGTATTTGTGCATTAGCATCAGGATTTGGAGCACATAAGATCATTACAAGTAAAGAAAAAAGATTAATCCAAAGGATATGGTTATGTATTAGAGAAGTGATATGAGGGATCAGTGAACAGATAAAGATAGATACAATATTGCAGGACCTTGCGGATTTTAAATGTACCCCACCGGATGCCATTCTTAGGAGTATGAAGCTGAATAAGGCTAAGAATGTTTCCTTTAGCTGTCCAGTAAGCCCGCCAATGCATAACGAAGTTATAATAATGAATAAAGTATTCAAAATAATGTTAAGGGCATAATGCATGATTTCAATGGAATGCGTTTGCTCTGGATTACTTTTCTTAATGACCTCAACAATTTTAAAAGTTAAATGACTCATAATTATTTCTATCCTTTTTGTAGGAGAAATATAGATATCCCCATAATAGTATTCCATAGAAAATTGGGATCAAATAAAAGAAATTAGATTCAATAAAGTAGGTGAATAAAGTAACGAGAATTACTGTAGGAAGATTAAGAGCGAATAATATTTTCTCGCTAGTTGTTGGTTTAACTTTTACATCGGGTCTATCAGGTACAAAGTCAAATCCAATACGTTTATGACCCACATATATACCAATGAGAATCGCGGCTAATGCTGATAAAATCTGCATTGTCATTATGTTTTCTGTAATCGGGTCCGAAGTATTTAGAGGTATGTTGATTACAGAGTGTAATAAATACACAATACTGGCTTGAATCACCGAGTAAGCTTGATAGGTCATCCCGGTTAATATGGAAGCGTAGAAGGGATGAATCCGGAATAACATCCACATAAAACCAAACATTAGTGCATATTGTGAGAAAATATCTAATGAAGCTATCCCATAGTTAATTCTAAGAGTATAAGAAAAAAAGCCCATAATAAAACCAGCAAACACTATCTCTTTATGATATAAGTCAATTTTGAAGATTTTGAAAGCCAGAAAGAACATTGCGTAAGTCTCTAATATTGAAAATATCATAAAAAGAATAAAATCTAGCATGCCTACACTCCCGATGACTTATAGTGTAACTAACCCTATTAATGCAAGTATCGTATATAATGAACTAAAATACAACAACTACAGCATTATTTTCCTCCTATTTTTTCGAAAAAAATCAAAATGAGAGGAGTTTAGACATGGATCAACGCCCAGAAAGCAGTGAGTACCTTCGTGAATTATCAAAGTATGTCGATTTAGTGCCAGTTGATGGAGACATTTGTACCATTTTTAGAGAGCAGACGGATGAGATTTGTAGCTTTATTTCGCACCTTACAGAAGAACAAGGAGAGCATCGTTACGCTCCTGACAAATGGAGTATAAAGGAAATGGTAGGTCATTTGGCGGATACCGGAAGAATTATGTCCTATCGTTTGTTGCGTGTGGCAAGAGGAGATACGACCCCGCTGGCGGGCTTTGATGAAAAAGACTATGTGCCTACCGCAAATTTTGAAGCGCACACTCTTGAAAAACTACTGGCTCATTACAAGCTTGTCCGAGCGTCAACGCAAGCTCTTTTGGACACTTTGCCGGATGATGCATGGACTCGCAAGGGAACGGTTAACAATGCAACCATCTCCGCGAGGGCAGTGGCCTGCGTAATGATTGGTCATGATCTTCATCATTTGAATATTCTTAAAGAAAGATACCTGGTTTAAGCAAGGAATATTTCTTTTCTATAAAAAAAGCATTCCTGAGGCCATCACGGCTTCGGAATGCTTTTTTAGCTAAAGGTATATATTCTGGGCCCCCCGCAAAGTACCCGAGTAAGCTTCGAAACAAAGCCTCACTTTGGGGTATATTTTATAGTGGAGGATTCTTGTGGCATTTACGGCACACCGGATAGTAAGCTTCGTTGCCGCCGATTTGGATTTGCTTGCCGCTGTATACAGGCTTACCATTTTCTACTCTTAGAGCCATCGTTGCTTTGCGCTCGCAGAACCAGCAAATGGTCTTCATTTCCTCGATTTTATCAGCGTAAATCAGCATGTATTTGCTGCCTTCAAATAGCTGATTCTGAAAATCATTTTTAAGGCCAAACGCCATCACGGGAATGCCCAGTTCATCCACAATGCGTACTAGCTGCAGAATGCAGTCCTTGCTTAGAAATTGACATTCATCAATAAGAACACAGTGGGGTTTGGGCTGGTGGCTGCTGACAATGTTATAGATATCGGTATTCTCGTCAATAGGTATTGCCTGTTTCCGCAGTCCAATACGGGAGGAGATAAAACCAACTTCGTCCCGATCGTCTATGGATGGAGTGAAAATGAGCACCGATTTCCCTTGCTCTTCATAATTATGCGCAACCTTGAGTATCTCAATAGATTTACCGCTGTTCATTGCTCCGTATTTGAAAAACAATTGTGCCACTTCCATCTATCCTTTCGTATAAGCCAATAATCTAATTTTAAAAATGCGACCTTATTAGAGTATCATATTCGTGTCAGCTGTATCCAGTGAAAACATTGCGATAGAATTGAATGTGGTATGATAAAAGGAATCATTTGATTAGAAAGGAAGTAATATGTGTGACTGAAAAAATAGACGAATACAAGGAACGGTTAGCTCTGATTCAGCAGAATGGAAATCTTTCTATCGAGGCTAAGGCTTTGCTGGAAGAGATGATGGCAGATTTGGTGGAATTGAATCGAAGCAATAAAGCGCTGCGGCGGGCAATAATGAAAACTGGGCAGGCCTCCACAATGTCGACACGTTTAAGGGATGCACTGTACGAATAGAAAAAGAGGGTATGCGAATGGGTTTGATTTTCTCTTTTCTCAAAAAATATAAAGTCGCTGCAATAGCTGCCCTAGTGATGATGCTTATTGAACTAGCGGTGGAATTGTCACAGCCTTTACTCATTTCCAAGATTATTGACCAGGGCATTAAAGAACAGAATTCCTCTGTAGTATGGCTCTGGGGCGGTGTATTGATCGGCAGCGCGGTAGTCGCGTTTATAGCTGGGGTATTAAGTTCTTTTTTTGCTGCCCATGCGAGTCAGAGCTTTGCGTTTGATCTTAGGGACAAGTTATATGAAAAGGTACAGTCCTTTACATATGCAGTATTCAACCGGTTTGCTACTTCTTCGCTGATCACTCGTCTTACCGGCGATGTATCGCAGCTGCAGGACACTATATTTATGAGCCTCCGCTTTATGACACGGGTGCCACTGGTTGTGGTGGGCAGTGTGATTATGGCATTGGTTGTTCATGTGAAGCTGGGATTATTTCTCACTGTAGCTCTACCTTTGTTGCTTCTCTTCCTATACTTCATCATGAGAAAAGCTTCTTTGTTATTTCGCAACGTACAAAATCGGCTTGACGGTGTGAATGGTGTAATTCAGGAGAATTTAACGGGAATTCGCTTAATTCGTGTGTTCGTGCGCATGGGACATGAGATTGGACGTTTCACGGTCTTTAGCGGGAATTTGATGAAATCCACGGTATCGGCGCTACGTTTGACGGAGACAACGATGCCATTTGTTATGCTTATTGTGAATGCAGCGATTATGTCGATCCTATGGTTTGGACGGATTGAGATTGCAAATGGGGATGCTACTTTAGGAGAAACTGTTGCAGTTATTAATTACTCATTACGAACCATAGGAGCGTTGTCAGCTATATCTGGACTTGTCGTTACAATTTCCCGAGCACGTGCCTCCTCCCAGCGTATTACAGAAGTGATGTCAGCAGGCGCTGGAGTTAAGGAAGGCGGAACCGCAAAGGGCGAACCGATACAGGGTCACGTCCAATTTGAAGACATCAGCTTCAAGTATCCGGAGAGTGATATTTCGGTGCTAGAGGATATTACTTTTGAAGTTGCTGCTGGTGAGCGGGTAGCGATTATGGGAGCCACCGGATCAGGAAAGTCTTCTCTTGTCGGTCTAATCCCGCGTTTATATGAAGAGACAGACGGTATCATTCGCATTGATGGGCAAAAGAGCACCAACATCGATATTTCAAGATTGCGGCGATCAATCGGTTACGTTCCTCAAGAACTGCAGCTCTTCAGCGGATCGATTCGCGATAATATCGCTTGGGGCAATGAATATGCCACACAGGAACAAATCGAACACGCAGCAGCTGCCGCACAAATTCACGCAACAGTGATGGATCTGCCTAAAGGTTATGACACCATGCTTGGTCAGCGGGGGGTAAATCTGTCTGGTGGGCAAAAGCAACGCTTGACCATCGCTCGGGCGCTTGTGAGGAAACCTGCTATTTTGATCCTCGATGACAGTACGAGTGCGCTTGATGCTGTGACAGAAGGACTTTTGCTGGAGGCACTGAAAGAAATTTCATGTACAACCTTCCTGATTACTCAGAAGATCAGTTCTACTGCATCTGCAGATTTGATTCTGCTGCTGGACGAAGGACGCTTAATCGGTAAAGGAACACATGACGAGCTTATGACAAGCTCGGCGCTGTACCGCAAGATTTATGAATCACAGGTAGAGGAGGCGAAGCAGCATGTTCAAAGCAATTCTTGAACCCTTTCGTCACCCAAAACCCGTCATTGAGCTTGGAGCAGGAAGAAGCCTTGGTTCAGCTGCTGGAGGGAAGCCAAAAGCAAAGGCGAAGGATTGGGGCGGCACGCTCATACGGATTTGGAGCTACCTTGCCGAGCGTAAAGCTAAGCTTTTTCTCGTTCTGTTAATGGTAGTCTTCAGCTCGGCTTTAGCACTGCTCGGGCCTTATATGATTGGTAAAGCCGTGGATGATTATCTGGAAGGCACTGGCGGACGATCGTGGACGATTTTTCTAATCAGTCTAGCTAGTGTTTATATCTTCTATTCATTAACTTCTTGGCTGCAAAATATATGGATGATTGAAATTGCCCAGGAGACCGTATTTCGGATGCGCACGGAGTTGTTTTCCCATCTTCATCGGTTGCCCATCTCATTTTTTAATCGGAGACAGCAGGGCGAAATTATGAGTCGCCTCACCAACGATATTGAGAACGTCAGCTCTACGCTGAATAGCTCAGCTATTCAGATCTTTTCCAGTGTTTTGACATTGCTCGGAACGGTGGGGGTAATGCTCTGGCTCAGTCCTCTACTGACGCTGCTCACGTTCCTGGTTGTGCCGTTGATGTTATTAGGCATGCGCTGGATTACTCGGCGTACGGGTCCGCTTTTTAAAGAACGTCAGCGCAATGTGGGTGAGTTAAACGGTTATATAGAAGAGACGTTATCCGGTCAACGGATTATCAAGGCTTTTTCACAAGAGGAACGGGTCATCGCTGGTTTTCATGAACGCAATGAGCGGATTATGCTCTCTGGATACTGGGCACAGTCGATTTCAGGCTTCATTCCTAAGCTGATGAATGGACTTAATAATTTGAGCTTCGCTATTGTGGCTGGAGTCGGCGGTTTGTTAGCCATTCGCGGAGCGATTACGGTCGGTGTGATTATTGTGTTTGTAGAATATACGCGTCAATTTACTCGCCCTCTTAATGACTTAGCGAATCAGTGGAATACACTACTGTCAGCGGTTGCGGGAGCGGAAAGAGTGTTTGAAGTGCTGGACGAAGAGACGGAAGCTAAAGATGAAGGTGCAGCTACTTCGCTGGTTAAAGTTGAGGGAGCAGTGAAGTTCGAAAAGGTATCTTTTTCATATGACGGAAGTTTTAACACGCTGCATGATATTAGCTTTGAAGCGAAGCCTGGTGAGATGATCGCCTTAGTAGGACCTACCGGTGCCGGCAAAACAACACTTATCGGGCTGTTATCTCGTTTCTATGATCCTAATCAGGGTAAAATTACGCTGGATGGCTTAGATGTCACTTCGATTCGGCGTGAAAGCCTGAGGAGCCATATGGCGTTTGTGCTGCAGGACTCCTTTTTATTCAAGGGCAGCATCCGCGATAATATTCGTTACGGTAGACTGGATGCTTCCGATGAAGAGGTCGAGGCGGCGGCCAAGCTGGCTAACGCTCATTCTTTTATTATCCGAATGCCGGAAGGTTATGATCGAATGCTCTCTGCAGATGGTAGCGGCATAAGCCAAGGACAGAAGCAATTGCTATCCATTGCAAGGGCCATTCTTGCCAATCCTTCGATGCTTGTTCTTGATGAAGCCACTAGCAGTATCGATACGGTGACCGAAATCAAGATTCAGGAAGGACTTCAGGCGCTAATGAAGGGACGGACCAGCTTCGTTATTGCCCATAGACTGGGCACCATCCGGGCAGCTGATCGAATTCTTGTTCTTCAAGGGGGCAGATTACTGCAGCAGGGCTCCCATGAGGAGTTGTTGAAGCAAGGTGGCTTGTACAGTGAGTTGGTGCAAGGCGGTCGTAGAGAAGTACTTGATAAGGCTAGGCTTTAAGCTGTGATAAAAAAGGCGGGAGTTTTCAAGGAAGCGCAGGTCGCGTCCATGAAAACTCCCGCCTTTATGTAATGTGTGGATATTCGTTATGCATTTGAAGTGAGTTGTCGGATGGTTTAATTGCAGAATGTGAAATAGATTTCGATTGTACTATGAGGGGATGATTATGCTGCTTATGAGATCGTTTCTTGCGCTGCAGCTTGTTTCGCTTTTTGTTTCTCTTTGAAACGAGGGCCAACATAATTACGTTTGCGGTCTCTTGCTAGAATCCAGCCGCCAAGGAAAGTCATGCCTGCTGCAAAGAGCAGAAACCCTCCACCGAAATGCAGCCAAGCGAAATCTGGAACAACGGAATCATCGCCGTGCATAGAGATATAATCAAAAATATCGTCCTTCATCATTAAGAAGCCCTTCATTGCGATTAAACCGGGAAACACAAGAATAAGGATGGCAATGAAGCGTGAAATTAATAGTTTCATAAGTGTCTCCTACCCCTCTTAGCCCAATGGATTCAACCATATGATAACGCTTTAGTAAGAAAAAGTCCATTTGGATATGATGTTTATAAGTTTTGTAATACGCTAAAAAGAGAGTACAATATACAATGTAAAATGAACTTACGTGTAATGACTGGAGGATACATATCATGACAATTTCATGTGACGTGGCCATACTTGGCGGAGGAACCGGGGGATATGTGGCAGCCATTCGCGCTGCACAGCTTGGAAAGTCCGTCGTCGTCATCGAAATGGACAAACTGGGAGGAACCTGCCTGCACCGTGGCTGCATTCCTAGCAAATCGCTGCTCAGAAGCGCAGAAGTATATGCTGAAATCATCGAGAGTGAGAGCTATGGCATTGAGACAAGCGGTGTACAGCTCGTATTCCCAAAAGTACAAAAGCGCAAGGAAGCGGTAGTTGAACAACTTCATCAGGGCGTACAATATTTGATGCGCAAAAATAAAATACAAGTCATTAAAGGCAAGGGGCGCGTGACGGGTCCCTCTATTTTTTCCCCGCGTAGTGGTGCTGTTGCTGTGGAGCTAGAAGACGGTGAAATGGAAACAGTGCTCTCGAACCATCTTATTATTGCTACAGGATCTCGTCCGCGTGTATTACCTGGTCTGGAACCAGACGGGAAAGTTATTCTTAGCAGTGATGAAGCACTCACGCTCGACGAGTTACCTTCTTCCATCATTATTGTTGGAGGCGGAGTCATTGGGGTGGAATGGGCCTCTATGCTGGTTGATTTCGGAGTACAGGTTACGGTAGTTGAAGCTGCTAGTCAGTTACTACCTCAAGAGGATGAAGAAGTAGCTAAAGAATTGCAGCGTCTACTTAAAAAACGTGGTGTTAGAGTACTGACTGAAACTACAGTGGATGCTGCAACCTGCAAGGTAACGGACGATGGAATTTCGATCGATGCCCGTAAGGGAGAGCAAACCCAAAGTCTATCCGCAGAAAAGCTGCTTGTATCCGTAGGGAGGGTAGCGAATATAGAGAATATTGGTCTGGAAAATACAGATATTCGCTTTGATAAAGGAATTATTGCTGTAAATGCTAGTATGCAGACGGCTGAGCCGCATATTTATGCGATTGGTGACTGTATCGGTGGATTACAACTAGCTCATGCCGCCAGCCATGAAGGCATTATGGCGGTCAACCATCTCGCTGGTGAGAAACTTCATCCTTATCACATACATCTTGTACCACGCTGTGTTTATACACGTCCTGAAGTAGCGAGTGTGGGTCATACTGAGAAGGAAGCTAAAGCAATGGGACATGATGTAGTGATTGGAAAATACCCTTTCTCGGCCATTGGCAAGGCGATTGTATACGGCCAGAAGGACGGGTTTGTAAAGGTTGTAGCGGATCGAAGCAGCGGAGATATTCTCGGCGTGCAGATGATTGGTCCTCATGTTACGGATTTAATCGGAGAAGCTGCACTGGCTCAACTGCTGGATGCAACGCCTTGGGAGGTTGGTGAGGCCATCCATGCTCACCCAACACTTTCGGAGATCATTGGAGAAGCTATGTTAGCTGTAGATGGAAGATCTATCGGGATTTAGCTTTTCTTTTTGGGTGGAAAGGGATTATAATAGATTCAAGCCAAGTCTTAGTACCAGGTTTTAAGATCAGGATACAATTGGTCTTAAATCCTGTAAGACTCAGGCTTTATGAATAAGGAGGTATCTCTTTATGGAATCCCAAGATACTGTAGAAACGATTAACAGACATAAGCAGCTTGGACTAAGTGACGGCCAGGTCATCGATATGTACAGATATATGCTGCTCGCACGTAAATACGACGAGCGCAGTCTGCTGCTTCAGCGCGCTGGCAAGATTAACTTTCATGTCTCCGGCATTGGCCAGGAGGCGGGTCAGGTAGCAGCAGCATTTGCGCTGGACCGGCAGAATGATTATTTTTTACCTTATTACCGTGATTATGCTTTCGTACTCTCCGTGGGTATGACTACTCGTGAATTGATGTTGTCTGTGTTCGCAAAGGCAGAAGATCCAAACAGTGGTGGGCGGCAAATGCCAGGTCACTTTGGTAGTAAGCGTCTGCGTATTGTGACAGGCTCAAGTCCTGTAACCACGCAGGTCCCTCATGCGGTTGGTTTTGCTTTGGCAGCCAAAATGCAAAAGAAAAAATTCGTCTCATTTGTAACCTTCGGGGAAGGCTCTAGCAACCAAGGCGATTTTCATGAAGCTTGTAACTTTGCCGGAGTGAATAAGCTACCGGTTATTATCATGTGTCAGAATAATCAGTACGCGATCTCTATTCCTGCTCACAAACAGCTTGGAGGTAAGGTCAGCGACCGTGCTCTGGGTTATGGGTTTCCAGGGGTGCGTGTAGACGGCAATGATCCACTGGAAGTATATCGTGTCGTTAAGGAAGCTCGGGAAAGAGCACTTGCGGGTGAAGGTCCTACGTTAATCGAAGCCATGATGTACCGTTTATCTCCACACTCCACCTCGGACAATGATTTGGCTTATCGGACCAAAGAAGAGGTTGATGAGAATTGGAAGAAGGACGGTGTAGCAGGATTCCGTAATTACCTGATCGGTCTGGGACTTTGGAGTGACGAGCAAGAACAAGATCTTATTGCTGAATGCAATCTTGAGCTTAAAGCAGCTATCGAATATGCTGACAACGCTCCGTTCCCGAAACCGGAAGATACACTGCTGCATGTTTACAGTGATTCCGACCTGAAAGGAGGAGCATAAACCATGGCTATAATGGAATATATCGATGCCATTCGGCTCGCGATGAAGGAAGAAATGGAACGCGATGAATCCGTGTTTGTGCTTGGCGAGGACGTGGGTCTCAAGGGTGGCGTATTTACCACAACAAAAGGTCTGCAAGAACAGTTCGGTGAAGAGCGTGTACTGGATACACCGTTAGCGGAATCAGCTATTGCTGGTGTGGCGATTGGTGCAGCTATGTATGGTATGAAGCCGATTGCTGAAATGCAGTACTCTGACTTCATGCTTCCAGCAACGAATCAAATCATTAGCGAAGCGGCCAAAATCCGCTATCGTTCAAATAACGATTGGAATTGCCCCGTTGTCATTCGTGCGCCTATCGGCGGCGGTGTATTCGGCGGTCTGTACCATTCTCAGTGTCCGGAATCGATTTTCTTCGGTACACCAGGCTTGAAGATTGTCGCACCTTACTCTGCTTACGATGCAAAGGGACTATTGAAGGCAGCCGTACGTGATCCTGACCCGGTTTTATTCTTCGAGAACAAAAAGTGCTATAAGCTGATCAAGGAAGAAGTGCCAGAAGGTGATTACATCGTTCCAATTGGCGAAGCTAATCTGCTGCGTAAGGGAACAGATATTACGGTTATTGGTTATAGTTTGCCATTGCATTTTGCGATGCAAGCAGCAGAAGAATTGGAGCGCGAAGAAGGCATTACAGCGCATATTCTGGATCTGCGGACCTTGCAGCCTCTTGATCGTGAGGCGATCATAGCTGCTGCTCGTGAGACAGGGAAGGTTCTTATTGTGCACGAGGACAATAAAACGGGCGGTATTGGTGGCGAAGTGGCGGCAATTATCGCTGAGCATTGTCTATTTGAACTAGACGCGCCGATCTTCCGTCTTTGTGGTCCCGATGTTCCGGCGATGCCAATCAGCCCACCAATGGAGAAGTTCTTCATGCTTAGCAAGGAAAAAGTGAAGGCAGAAATGCTTCGACTGGCGCAATATTAAAATAGTGGAGTGGACGCGAAGCTTCGTAAAACTTTTAAGATTATGCTTACGAAGTGAGTTTTACTTCGTAAAACATAAGCGAATGCTTACGATGCAAGTTTTACTGCGAAGTATTTCTAAGAAGCGAAGCTTCGTAAAACTTAAAGATTATGCTTACGAAGTGAGTTTTACTTCGTAAAACATTTGAGGAGTGAAAAGATGTCTGACAACCAAAAGTTGACTGACGTGATCATGCCGCAGCTGGCGGAATCGCTAGTATCGGCGACGATCGGCAAATGGCTGAAGAAACCGGGCGATCCGGTAGAGCAATACGAACCAATATGTGAGCTTATTACAGATAAGGTAAATGCTGAATTGCCTTCAACGATAGATGGAGTTATGGGTGAACTATTGGCGGAAGAAGGTCAGGTTGTCAATGTCGGCGAAGTCATTTGTCGTATTGCCGTGCCTGTGACTGCACCTGCTGCTGTAAACGTGACTAACACAAACACAGTTGCAGCTAATAATGCTGCGGGTCAAAATGCGAATTCAACTGCTAGCGATACGATGCGTGCACGCTACTCTCCTGCGGTGCAGACTTTGGCGGCTGAGCATAACATCGATCTGAATTTAGTTTTGGGTACTGGTATGGGCGGTCGAATTACCCGTAAGGATGTGCTGACCTTCATCGAAAGTGGCGGAGCTACATCTCCAGCTTCGATTTCTGCTAGTCAACCTGCACCAGCGGTGTCACAACCGCCTGCTCCTCAGTTCGTTCAGGCTGAAAAGAAGAAGACGGAAGAGCCTCTTCGCCAATCGGGTTTACATTTGAGTGAATCTCCTCGTATTCCAACAATTGAAGTCGAGGGTGGCCGAGGCAGCAGTTCGGAATACCTGATTGATGTAACACCAATCCGGAATACAATCGCTACAAGAATGCGCCAAAGTGTCTCGGAAATTCCGCATGCTTGGACAATGATTGAGGTAGATGTGACTAATCTGGTCGCACTGCGCAATAAACATAAGGATGAGTTCAAGCGCAAAGAAGGTATCAATCTAACCTATCTGGCTTTCATGATGAAGGCTGTTGTGAGTGCGATTAAGGATTACCCGATTATGAACTCTGTCTGGGCTGTAGACAAAATTATTGTCAAACGTGATATCAATATCTCGTTAGCGGTAGGTACTGAAGATTCGGTTATCACTCCTGTAATTAAGAAGGCTGATCAGAAAAATATTGCCGGGCTGGCACGTGAGATTGATGAATTGGCACAAAAAACCCGCGAAGGCAAACTGAGTCTGGAAGATTTGCAGGGAGGAACTTTCACTGTAAATAATACCGGCTCATTTGGCTCCATTCTTTCTTATCCAATCATTAACTATCCACAGGCAGCGATTTTAACGTTTGAATCGATTGTAAAAAGACCTGTTGTCATAAACGATATGATAGGTGTGCGATCAATGGCTAATATTTGTCTGTCGCTGGATCATCGGATTCTGGACGGAGTAATTTGCGGTCGTTTCTTGCAACGCGTTAAGGATAACATCGAAGGATATACCCCAGATACGAAACTTTACTAAAAAATAATAACGAGCCAAACTGTGCAGGCATGAGACTGAAAAAGGGGACCTGACGGTATGAATATTTCGGATAATCGTAAGCTGCAGATTTCATATGACCCTATTATGGAGTATGGGGAGGCATGGGATCTGCAAAAGGAAAGTGTGCACGCCATTGATGCTGGTGAGCAACCGGAACGATTGATTCTTTTGCAGCATCCGCCTACCTATACTATTGGTTCACAGAATCATCCCGAACATCTTCTTCTAGATGAAGAGCAGCTCAAAGAAAAAGGAATTGCGCTGTTTGAAATCGACCGGGGAGGAGATATTACATATCACGGACCGGGTCAGCTAGTAGGTTATCCGATCCTTATGCTCGGTGAAGAAGGTAAGGTTGATTTACGCGGGTACTTGCGCAGTCTGGAAGCAGTGATTATTGATTATTTGGCATCCTACGGAATTGTAGGGGAACGGAAGCCGGAGTATACAGGGGTATGGGTTGGCGACGAGAAAATCTGTGCCATTGGTGTCAAGTTTAACAAAAGCAAATTCCGAAGAGGGTTTGTAACTAGCCATGGTTTTGCCTTTAACATTTCTGAAGGGATATCTGGACACGGCTTTCAAGGAATTATTCCATGCGGTATCACTGAATTTGGAATAACCTCCCTAGAAGAATGTGCAGGTCGTCGTTTTGAACTTCAAGATGTGGCCAAAGAATTGGTTCCGTATTTTCTAAGACACTTTCCTTATGAAGAGCAGGATGAGTTCTTCGGCACTATGGCTTAAGGTTGAATAACGAACTAACAGGCAAGCCAAATAGCGGCAAGGGAGTCCCTAGCCGCTATTATCAATGTTCCTTGTGTAGATATTAACCTGCAAGGAAAGGCTCGATAACCATAAAGAGCGTAGAGGCAATCATGGCGAACAACATGACGTAGATGAAGATTTTGAACCATTTATTACGTTGCATGAGTAACTCCTTTAGATTTAGTTTAAGTTAATTGCATGAAGATGGTCTTTCTGTACAACCATTGTAACGTATTCACGAAAGAGAGGGAAGTCCAGTGATTTCACAAGACAGATTGATTCAAGAATTTATGGAGCTTGTCCAAGTTGATAGTGAAACAAGAAATGAACGGCAGATTGCCGATGTGCTCAAGAGCAAATTTAACGCTCTTGGCTTAGAAGTTACCGAAGATGATTCCCAGGAAAGAACTGGACATGGAGCGGGTAATCTGTTCATTACCTGGCCGGCTGTGAACGTTGGATCTGCACCAAAGCTTCTGTTCACTTGCCACATGGATACGGTTGTCCCTGGACAAAATATCAAGCCTACGCTCGGCGCGGATGGATGGATTACAAGTGACGGCACTACGATTCTTGGTGCAGACGACAAAGCGGGTCTAGCTGCACTGTTCGAAGCGATCAGAGTGATTCAAGAGCAAAAATTGCCACATGGTCAGATTCAGTTCGTAATTACTGCGGGTGAAGAATCTGGATTGCTGGGTGCACGCTCGATGGATCCGAGTCACTTGGATGCAGACTTCGGTTTCGCACTCGATTCTAATGGTGAAGTCGGAGCGATTGCAGTTGCTGCACCTACACAAGCTAAGATTACGATGCAAATCTTCGGTAAATCTGCTCATGCAGGTGTTAATCCAGAAGACGGCATCAGCGCGATTCAAGTAGCAAGCAAAGCAATCGCTGCCATGAAGCTTGGACGGATCGACAACGAAACGACTGCGAATATTGGTAAATTCGCTGGCGGCGGACCTACGAATGTGGTGTGCGATCACGTTCAATTGGATGCAGAAGCACGGAGTATCGTGCAGGAAAAGGTTGGCGATCAAATTGCTTCGATGCGTGAAGCACTGGAGACCACTGTCCGCGAATATGGTGCAGAATGCGAATTCCGCAGTGAAATTATTTATCCAGCTTTCAGCTTTAATGAAAATGATCCATTGGTACAGCTTGCACAACGGGCTATCACTTCTATGGGTCTTACACCGCGTCTGTTCCACTCTGGTGGTGGAAGTGACGCTAACGTGTTCAATGGCTTAGATGTTCCGACCATTAACCTAGCTGTAGGATACGAGCATATCCATACCACTAAGGAACGGATTAAAGCCGAAGATATCGTTAAAGTGGCTGAGCTTGTAGTGAGCATTGTTAAAGAAAGCGTAAAGGGATAACCGTCTTATAAAATAGCAGAGCAGTGATCCTACCGAAATGGAGGATTGCTGCTCTGCATTTTTTATGGGGAGTTTAATACAGCCAGATTTAGCCTTATGAAGAGGTGCGTATAGGATTTAAAACATAACTCGAAAAAAAGACTGAGGTGCCCCAGCAGCCATTTCTTGGCTTTTGGGACACCCCTATATTCGGATGCACATGTATGATTAAATCCTAAAGGAAAGAATGAATTTACCCTGCTTTGGTTGGAATGAACTTGGATTGATCCTTTAGGGAGAGAATGTAGGAGAGAGGCATATCGGGCCCATACCGCTCTATCCACCTAGCTAAGATGGCTTTGATTTCCTCCGGTTTACCTACCATTGTAACTGCGGCTGAGCTTGTACGGCTGAAGATTTCGTTCATCTGAAATTCCTTCTTTCCCTTTAAGTTTGCTATAATACACCGTATGCACAATAGAGAAAAAGGAGACCAGAAACTTTATGGGAGAACAACATTTGCACAGCAAACCCGAGCTTGATGAAGTGACATTGTCTACCCAGCCTGTTTTTGATGGGAAGATTATTTCTTTACAGGTGGACACAGTGAGACTGCCTGATGGAAATACTGCCACACGTGAAGTTGTGAAGCATCCCGGCGCCGTAGCGGTGCTTGCTTTAAACAACAACAAAATGCTTGTTGTAGAGCAATACCGTCAGCCTATGCAACGCACTGAAGTAGAAATTCCGGCAGGGAAGCTGGATAAAGGTGAAGATCCATTAGTTGCGGCTGGTCGTGAACTTCAGGAAGAGACTGGCTTTCACAGTGGAGATCTGAAATTGCTTAAATCCTTCTATACTTCTCCCGGCTTTGCCGATGAGATTATTCATTTGTATGTGACTACTAATGCAAAGCCAGGGGATATGTCCCTGGACGAGGACGAATTTCTAGAAGTTTCGGAGCTTACCCTGGAGGAAGCGTATCAATATATGGCTGACGGGCGCATCGCGGACGCGAAGACGATGATGGCAGTGTATGCTTGGCATCTATACACGCTGACTGGCCAATGGAATTAACAACTGAACTGAAGAGCTTCTATTGCGATTTGCATGTTCATATTGGACGAACCTCGGAAGGACAAGCGGTCAAAATCAGCGGCTCCCGCGAGCTTACCTTTGCAGGCATTGCCAAAGAGGCTGCAGAGCGCAAGGGACTGGAAATGATCGGTATTATTGATAGTCATTCACCTGGCGTTCTACGTGATATGGAGCGTTCCTTGGAATCTGGAGAGATGACGTTAGCTGAAGGTGGAGGGATTGCTTACCGAGGGACTACGATCATTCTGGGAACAGAGATTGAAATCCGCGAGCCTGGGCGAAAAGAGTGCCATGTGCTTGCCTACATGCCGGACTTGGAGCGCATGACCGATTTTAGTGCGTGGATGAGCCGCAATATGCGGAATGTGAATCTAAGTTCCCAGCGCCTGTATGCTCCGGCTAGGGAGCTTCAGGATGAGATTTATGGGCGGGGAGGCATTCTTATCCCTGCACATATTTTCACGCCTCACAAGGGCTTGTACGGCTGTGCAGCGGAGCGTATGGCAGACATCTTTGATCTGGATCGCATAGCAGCAGTTGAGCTAGGGCTGAGTGCAGATTCGGAAATGGCGGGTTATCTTTCTGAGCTGGATGACTTTACATTCCTAACGAACTCTGATGCGCATTCACTGGGCAAACTAGGCCGTGAGTATAATGTCATGGCGTTGGCACGACCTTCTTTTGCTGAATTACGACTCGCACTAGAACGTAAGGAAGGGCGGAAGGTAACTGCCAATTTCGGACTTAACCCCCGGCTTGGTAAATACCACCGAACCTACTGCGGAGGTTGTGGCAGTATTATTGACGAAGCATATGTCACATCGGAACGCTGCCAGTATTGTGGCAGTCTTAAGCTGGTTAGAGGTGTATTCGACCGGATCTTAGATATTGCGGACCGCAAGACACCGATAGTACCTGCTGATCGTCCACCCTATCATTATCAGGTTCCGCTTGAATTTATCCCGGGGTTAGGGAAGGCGAAAATGAACGCGTTACTGCAAGCGTTTGGAACTGAGATGAACATTTTACATGGTTGTGGTGAAGCGGAAATTGCCAGCGTTATAGGTGCGGATTTGGCGTCGATGATCGTCCAGGCCCGCTCTGGAATTTTGGAGCTATCGGCAGGCGGGGGAGGAACATACGGTAAAGTCGTACAACCTGGAAAGTAGAGTTATTGTCCTAAGGACAAGTCATATCGCGGGACGTTTTCTCATATGGTGTAACATGTAACCGGAAAGGGGAACGTCTCGATGCGTAATTTAAGGCTGATGATGAAGGAACAGACGCCTCTGTATATTTTTGTCGGCGTATTATTTCTGGTAGGTGTTGTATTTGGAGCTCTTATCGTTAGTGCGCTTACGATGGATCAGCAACAGGAGCTGGGGGATTATCTAGGGAATTTCTTTGTAACGGTTGATCAGCAGGGTCTATCTGCAGCACCTGATTCGTACTGGAGTATAGCGGCCTTAAACTTAAAATGGATTGGGCTGATCTGGATCCTTGGATTATCAGTCATTGGGTTGCCGGGAATCTTGATTCTTGATTTTTTAAAAGGGGTACTGATCGGCTTTACAGTCGGTTGTCTAGTCAGTCAATATTCTTGGCACGGGATGCTGTTCGCACTAGTCTCTGTGGCTCCGCACAATCTGGTACTGATCCCTGTGTTGTTAGTAAGTAGTGCAGCAGCGATCGCCTTTTCCTTGCAGATGATTCGTAGCCGAGTGTTAGGACAACGCCGGACGCCAATAACTCGACCTTTTACGATGTACACGATATTGTCACTTGTGATGGCTCTGTTGATTCTGGGCATTTCTAGCTTTGAGACCTATGTTACGCCGATCATGATGCGCTGGGTTACACCTTCACTTGTACAAGCAGTGACTACCTTGGGCTTGCAGTAAAAGCGTTTGACTTCTCAAAGCGACACCCCCTATAATGGAAGAAGTGGTTTGAAGACCGGTGAGGTAATTTTCCAAGGGGGAGGGAGACAATGGAAGCTCGAATAGACAAAATTAAGCAACAGTTACAATCCCAAGGATACAAGCTTACACCCCAACGGGAAGCGACCTTAAGAGTGCTGCTGGAGAATGAGGAAGATCATCTTAGTGCAGAAGATGTTTTTATGCTCGTGAAAGAGAAAGCTCCCGAGATCGGTCTTGCGACTGTATATCGTACCCTGGAACTTCTTAGCGAGCTTCACGTCGTAGAAAAGATTAACTTCGGTGACGGTGTCGCCCGTTATGATCTGCGAACAGATACTGCAAAGCACCATCATCATCATTTAATTTGTGTGCAATGCGGTAGTATGGATGAGATTCGCGAGGATTGGCTAGGTCCGCTAGAAGAGCGATTGGAGAAAGAATTTAATTTCTCAGTGCTTGATCATAGACTTGATTTTCATGGGATATGCTATCGGTGTAGCGATAAGAATAATTCAAACGGAAATCCGTCCTAAGTCATCTTATAATGAAATTCACTTCATAAGCTCTCCCCGGTTTTTTTACCGGAGAGAGCTTTTTAAATGATTGGTCTATTGGAGGTATACATATCAGTCCGTTTTAGTGCATAAGGTGAAGGACGAGCAGATCTTAACTGTATGTTAAAGGGAGGCGTCCTTATGATCGTTTCTGTGCCCAAAACCGTTCGAAAGCTGTATTTTATGATCATGTTTGTAGCTCTAAGCTATTTACTTTACAGTGCTATGAGCTGGCTTGGTGAATGGATCAGTCCGATAGAGAATTATGGAATTCCTGAAGGCACTGCTGTTCGGGCTTTTGATCATGCCGATCGTGGTGATGATGGTCTGGATACAAGACAGCGTTTGCGCTTCTATTACTGGTATGGAGAATGAAAGCTTCTCAGGAAGCAGGAACAAGCGAGAAGAATGTCGAAGAAAACAAGGTGGATTCATGCAGCGTATACTAAATGTACACATCTGCAGAGCCCTCATGCTGAATGTGCTGCAGGAAGTCACTATGAGTAGCTGCGCCAGGACAGGAGCGTGAAATAATGAAGTCACACTTGCAGCCGTTTTTACATTATTTGTCCGGAGATAAAGGCTTGTCCCCGAATACCCTGGAATCTTACGGTAGGGATGTATCGCAGTTTCTGGAGTTCGCTGAAGAGCGGGGGGCTAGTCAGCCTGATGAGATCCGAAGATCGCATGTGATATTATATCTTGGCTCATTACGCGGAGCTGGCCGAGCAACTGCAACATTGAACAGGAACGCAGTGTCCCTCCGTGCTTTTTTTCATTACTTGCTGAAGGAACGTTTGATTGAGCAGGATCCAACATTGGACATGGAGACCATGAAGCCTGATAAGAAACCTCCTATGGTGCTTACCATTTCGGAAATAGAGCAATTATTGGCTGCGCCGGATGTAAGTACGCCACAAGGGATGCGCGATAAGGCTATGCTGGAATTACTCTATGCAACAGGTATTAAGGTCTCTGAATTAATCTCACTTAACGTGGATGATGTGCACACGGATATGAAATTTGCGCGTTGTACAGGAACTTCTGGAAAGGAGCGGGTAGTTCCCATTGGCACCCTTGCAGCTGAGAGTGTATCGGCTTACACTTCACTGATGCGGGACAAGCTGCTTCGTGATCACCAGGAGGAACCAGCCATGTTCCTGAATAGTCTAGGCGGAAGATTAACCCGGCAAGGCTTTTGGAAAATCATAAAAAAATATGCGCGGGAAACAAACATTGAGCAGGATATTACACCGCATACACTTAGGCATTCCTTCGCAGCCCATTTACTGGAAGGCGGAGCAGATTTGCGTTCCGTACAACAAATGCTGGGTCATGCCGATATTTCGACGACTCAGATTTATAACGGTATAGCCCGTAAGAATATGAAGGAAGTATATGAGAGCCACCATCCTAGAGCTCGATAATTCTGCTGTAAAGATGCTTTTTGTGAGTAAGATGGTTATGATGGAATCATACTGAAAGGATAGACTGGGGAATGATCCGCAGGTTATCTTTTAGCAGAAACGGATACCTGATAAGCGGTACATTGTATCGCTAGCTTCGGAAGCGTATGTCTTCTGGAAGACGGTACAGCCGTTTCTTCTTGTTGGTACGAAAGAATATCTATACTAAAAAAGGAGTGAAGACAACAATGTCCTCATTTAAACGAATTGGTTTTATTGTTCTAGATAGTGTTGGTATCGGTGAAGCACCAGATGCTGCGGATTTCGGTGATGCTGGGTCGCACACGCTTGGTCATATATTGGATCGTGTTCCTGGTTTGAAGCTTCCTAATCTACAGAAGCTCGGGTTAGCTAATATTGCTCCGTTGCCACCACTAGAGCCTGTAGCTTCACCAACAGGGTATTACGGAAAAATGCAGGAAGTATCTGTAGGCAAGGATACGATGACCGGACACTGGGAGCTAATGGGGCTGAAGATTGAGGTTCCTTTCAATACGTATCCTGATGGTTTTCCAGCAGAGTTGATTGAGAAGTTCGAAGCGGCAACTGGTCGTAAGGTAATCGGTAATAAACCAGCTTCCGGTACGGAGATTCTTGTTGAATACGGTGAAGAGCAAATGAAAACCGGTGCTTGGATTGTCTATACCTCTGCGGACAGCGTGTTCCAGCTTGCTGCACATGAAGATATTATTCCGCTTGAAGAACTATACAGTGCTTGTAAAATAGCCCGTGAGCTGACAATGGCTCCAGAATTCTCGGTGGGTCGCGTGATTGCTCGTCCGTATGTTGGAGAACCAGGGAACTTCGTTCGGACACCAAACCGGCATGACTATGCGGTGAAGCCGCCGGAACCAACGGTAATGAACGCGCTTGCTGATATTGGTAAGGATGTTATCGCGGTTGGTAAGATCAACGATATCTTTACAGGAGAAGGGGTTACAGCTTCTTATCCAACGAAGAGCAATGAACATGGAATCGAAGTTACTATTGAGCAGCTTCGTCAACCGTTTGACGGTTTTCTGTTTACGAATCTGGTGGATTTTGATTCTTTATATGGACATCGTCGGGATCCAGAAGGTTATGGCCGTGCACTGGAAGTATTCGATCAGGCGTTGCCTGAGATTCTATCCACGCTTGGTGAAGATGATCTGTTGATTATTTCTGCAGACCATGGTAACGATCCGATCCATAGTGGAACTGATCATACCCGTGAATACGTGCCGCTCTTAATCTATAGCCCACGGTTTAAACATCCGGAAAGTTTGGGCATTCGTGAAACCTTCTCTGATGTAGCTGCAACCATTGCTGATAACTTTGGTGCAAAGGCGCCGCAGTATGGGACAAGCTTTTTAGCGAAACTGCAATAAAAGGGTTGCTCCGCAACATCAATGAAGGAGGATCATCCATGAGCGCGTTAACACAAAAAGAAATTCAAGAAGCAGCCATTTATATAAAAGACAAATGTCCGGTGGCTCCGGAAATTGGATTGATCCTTGGTTCAGGTCTCGGTGTGCTAGCAGACCTTATTACTGATGGAGTAAGTATTCCATATGATGAGATTCCTCACTTTCCGGTATCTACTGTAGAGGGACATGAAGGCGAGCTATTAATTGGTATGATCGAAGGCCGCCGAGTTGTGATGATGAAGGGCCGCTTTCATATGTATGAGGGGTATGGGCCAGAGGTAACGGCATTCCCAGTACGGGTTATGAAAGAGCTTGGTATAGCCAGTTTACTAGTGACGAATGCAGCTGGTGGAGTGAACACTGATTTCACACCGGGTGATCTTATGCTTCTTACGGATCATCTTAATATGACTGGACGGAATCCTTTAATAGGACCTAATGATCCTGCACTTGGTGTGCGCTTCCCAGATATGTCGACCGCCTACAGTCGCCGCCTGATCCAGGTAGCGAAGGAAACGGCAGCTCAGCAGAATTTCGAGTTCAAAGAAGGCGTATATGCAGGTCTATTGGGCCCTTGCTACGAAACGCCTGCTGAAATCGTAATGCTTCGTACGCTAGGCGCCGATGCTGTGGGCATGTCTACTGTATCGGAGACCATTGTTGCTCGTCATGCAGGTATTGAGGTATTGGGCATCTCCTGTATTACTAACATGGCCGCGGGAATCCTGGATCAACCACTCAATCATGAAGAGGTGATGGAAACTGCAGAACGTGTGCGTGAACGTTTCTTGAAACTGGTCTTAGGCTTTATTCCGAAAATGTAATTTGGGATACTTCATATTGAATTACTGGAGGTCATATCTATGATTCAAGAAATTATGATTGAGCCAATGACGCATGAACAGGTTGTAAAAGTACTTAATTTGACGAAACCAAAATATATCGGATTTGCTCGCGCAAATGTCCGTGAAGAGCAGGTGTAAGATGAGAGCTGTCGATATTATTCAGAAAAAAAGAGACGGTGGAGAGCTTAGTCGTGAGGAAATATCCTTCTTAATTCAGGGTTACAGTAAAGGTGAAGTTCCTGATTATCAGCTTTCTGCTTGGGCCATGGCGGTTTATTTCCAAGGTATGAACGCACGGGAGACCGGTGATCTAACGATGGAAATGGCGATGTCCGGTGATCAAGTGGATTTGAGCCCAATCGCAGGCATTAAGGTGGATAAGCACTCCACAGGTGGAGTGGGAGATAAAACAACCGTGGTGCTTGCACCGTTGGTAGCCTCTGCTGGAGTACCCGTAGCGAAGATGTCCGGCCGCGGACTTGGGCATACAGGAGGTACACTTGATAAGCTGGAGTCGATCACTGGTTTTTCTGTAGAGATGGATCGCGAGCGATTCTTCGATCAAGTAGGGGAGATCGGAGCTGCGGTAATCGGACAGTCAGGCAACATTACACCTGCAGACAAAAAGCTGTATGCCCTTCGGGATGTAACAGCAACTGTTGAATCCATCCCTCTTATTGCAAGCTCAGTGATGAGCAAGAAGATTGCAGCGGGTGCAGACGCCATTGTACTGGATGTCAAAACCGGCAGCGGTGCTTTTATGAAGACGCTTGATGATTCTATTGCGCTTGCCCAGGCTATGGTGGATATCGGCACCCATTTGGGTCGTAATACCGTTGCGATCATCAGTGATATGGATCAGCCACTGGGTTTCGGGATCGGAAATGCGCTGGAAATTAAGGAAGGAATCGAGACCTTGAAGGGTCATGGTCCTAAAGACTTGCAGGAAGTATGCCTTATTCTGGGCAGCCAGATGCTTGTTCTTGGCGGTAAAGCCAAGGATGAAGCGGAGGCTCGTTCGATTCTGATGACACATATTGAAGATGGCACAGCGCTGGAGAAATTCAAACAGATCGTGAGTGCGCAAGGCGGAGATGTTTCGCAAATCGATGATCCGGAGAAACTCCCTGCTGCTAAACGATTCATTGAAGTGAAAGCGAAGACTAAGGGTTACATTGAGGGGATTCAAGCAGAAGAAATCGGCATTGCTGCTATGTTGCTTGGTGCAGGACGTGAAACCAAGGAATCTGTAATAGATTTGGCTGTAGGTATTCAACTCTCTAAAAAAGTTGGAGATGCTGTAGAGATTGGGGATACACTTGCAGTATTGCATATCAATGATGCCAGTGATAAGAAAGTAGAGGAAGCTGAGGGCAAGGTATTAGAAGCTTACCGCATTACTTCTGAATCGGTTCCACCATTACCACTGGTATTCGCGCTTGTTACGAAGGATGGGGTAACACGGTACTAGCCAAGTAAATATAATTATTGTCATGATAAAGACCTGAAATAGACAGTAAAACAGCGAGCCTCCCGTAATAGGAGGCTCGCTGTTTTATGTTTTTGACGGAGCAGCTACAAAATGCTTATCGATAAGATTGAAAATCTGAGAAGCCCCGCTGCTTGTATTACATAATACGACCACAGTTTCTCCACTAGCTGGATAGATAGCCGATCGGAAGGAAACGCCGGGATCGTAGCCCATAATGTGAAACTTGAACACTTTTTCTTCTCGGAGGGTGATCCATACACCATAACCATAATAGCCTTCACCATCCACATGTATGTGGGGAGTAAGCAACAATGAAGTGAGTACTGGACTCAAAAGGGTATGGTTCATTAGCCCGTTCCAAAATAACTGCATATCGGCAGCGGTAACGAAAGCTCCACCGTCAGCGCCTCCTTTTACCGGGATTGAATAGATGTTGCTTCTCCAGCTACCGTTCTCTTCCTCTATGTATCCTAGTGCACAGTTGGCTGGTAAGGCATCTAACGTAAAGTAACCGGATTGCTCCATTCCGCAAGGCTTAAAGATGTGAAGCTCCACATAATCGGAAAAGGACATTCCACTTAAATCCTCCACCAGAAGACCTAGCACGATATATCCGGCATTGTTGTAGTGGAATCGTTCACCAGGGGTCCACATCATGGGGAGGTTTCGAAACATCGGTACAAAGTCTTCCAGCTGCCGTAAAGTATACATAGGTTGTGTCTTCCACAATTCTTCGAAGTCATCCATGATTGTTTCATCAAAATAATCTGGAATCCCAGAGTTATGCGTAAGCAACTGATGTATGGTGATTTCAGAACTAAAGAGAGGGAACTCTTCCTTTTTCAGATAGTCTGATAATCTGCTTTCGAAAGAAATCAATCCCCTTTCGACCAGTTGAGAGACGGCAATTGCTGTGAATATTTTACACCCGGAAGCGATCCCGAACCGAGTATGAATATTGTTTTCGCGCTTATCCGACTTATTGGCATAACCGTGACAGCTGCTGGCAATTTCTTTATCATATTGTTTTGCTAGTACTACGCCTGAGAAATCGTTCTGTTTTACTTCTGTTTCAATATAAGTTTCAGTGGGTTCATTCGTATTTCTCCTCTGTAAGACAGTTATAGGTTCATAGATAGCATTCGTGAAAGCCTACGATTTACCTTTAAAAGTCCTAAAATGAGAACGAAAAAAATGGGAATACTTTAAATTTGAAATATTATTTAATCTCCCCTATAATAAAAATGCTCTGCAACTGCTGCTGGGCTTTTTTTAATTGATGACATCCTTCCTTCTTGAGATAAATAATTGTGGTTATTTCCTTAAAAATGGAATAATTTCCACCCTTTCTGACGAAACTGGAACACAGTACCTGTGATATGAAGGTTAACGTTCAGGAGGGGAACCATTGTGAGAAAAATGCGTTTTGCTGTGCTTGTGGTCTGTATCGCTGTATCGGTTCTAGGACCTATGTCAGGCGCTTATGCAGAAGAAAAAACCAAGGACTCTGGCAGTAATGCTGCCGCTGTAGACCTCGCACCGGGAGCACGTTCTGCTATTTTGATGGACGCTGGTACCGGAACCGTTATTTATGAGAAGAACAGCCATGATAAGCTGCCTCCCGCAAGTATTACGAAGATTATGACGATGTTACTGACGGTGGAAGCGCTGGATGAAGGAAGACTGCAGCTGACTGATAAGGTGAGAACAAGTGAATATGCGGCTTCTATGGGCGGATCACAGATTTTCCTGGAGCCTGGTGAAGAAATGTCGGTAGACGATATGCTCAAAGGTATCGCTATGGCTTCTGGTAATGATGCTTCTGTGGCGATGGCGGAGAAAATAGCTGGTTCAGAGAGTGCTTTTGTCGATCTGATGAATAAACGTGCAGAGGAGCTGGGTCTAAAAGATACCCATTTTGCCAACTGCAACGGTCTTCCAGCCGCCAATCACTATTCCTCAGCTTACGATATTGCGGTCATCAGTCGTGAGCTTTTGAAGCATGATCAAATTATAAAATATACCGGTTCCTATCAGGATTACTTACGTAAGGATTCAACCAAACCGTTCTGGCTGGTGAACACGAACAAGCTGGTGCGTTTCTACACTGGTGCTGATGGTTTGAAGACAGGTTATACTGCAGAGGCAAAATTTTGTTTGTCTGCTACAGCAGCAAGAGATGGCCTACGTGCTGTCGCTGTTGTACTAGGCGAGCCGAACACAAAGACGCGCAATAGTGAAGTCTCAGGCATGTTCGATTACCTGTTCTCGCAATATAAAGTACACACGATCCACAAAGAAGGGGATGCGATCGGCACCCTAAAGATTGAAAAGGGCGTAAAATCCGAGTTACCGATAACAGCCAAAGAGACGTACAGTGTTCTTTTGAAAAAAGGTGTGACTCAAGAAGGCATCCGCCACGAACTAGTATTACCGGAAAGCGTGAAGGCTCCAGTAGCTGAAGGTCAATCTGTGGGTAAGCTGGTGGTCTACCAAGGAACCCAAGTGATTAAGGAATATGATTTAAAAGCAGGGGAAGCTGTGGCGAAAGCGGGCTGGTGGAAGCTCTTTAAGCGCACAACTGGCTCGATGTTCGGCGTAGATTAAAAACAGTTTTTTTGTAGATTACCCCCATGTACTCTGTAGATTCATAGGGGTTTTCTTCTAGTTTTGTCGTGAGGCAGGATTCCTGATTTGCCGCGTAGAAAACCTTGTCCTTGAAGGGAATAGGTACTGTCTTTCAAGGTCAGTTTTCAAAGCAACGAAGAGGAGAGTGGCAAGCATGAATTCTCATGTGGAGATGGAGCATCACAGGGGTGTGTTGATTGTCCGTTTATCAGGGGAGTTGGATCATCACGCAGCCGATTTTGTAAGAATGGATATGGATGAAGCGATTATGCGTGGTCAGGTATCGCATTTAGTTCTTAGTCTTAAGCAACTGCAGTTTATGGACAGTTCAGGCCTAGGCGTAATTCTGGGAAGGTATAAACTGATCCACAGTAAAGGTGGAAAAATGGTTGTGTGTGATGCAACGGCACCTGTGAAGCGGCTGTTGGAAATGTCTGGCCTGTTCAAAATCATGCCCCTATATGACGACGAGAGTACTGCACTCTCGGATTTGGAGGTTGCGTTATGACAAATAGTAAGGCTGGTAACTTCATGAACGTGCAGTTCGCTGCACGCTCGGAGAACGAATCGTTCGCGCGTGTAGTCGTAGCGGCGTTCGTTTCCCGGCTTGATCCTACGATGGACGAGCTGAATGATCTGAAGACAGTCGTGTCGGAAGCGGTCACCAACTGTATTATTCATGGGTATGATAGTGATCCGGAAGGTATTGTGACCATTTCGGCATCGTTGGACAACGAAACGGTACATCTAACCATTGAGGATCAAGGACGCGGCATTGAGGATTTGGAGCTGGCGCAACAGCCGCTGTATACCTCTAAGCCAGAGCTGGAGCGGTCGGGCATGGGCTTTACTATTATGGAGAATTTCATGGATGAATTTGAAGTCACTAGTGAACCGGGACACGGTACTTCTATCTCAATGAAGAAAACCATCGTCTCGAAAAAAGCTTTATACAATTAGGGGTTGGAGCCATGGATGCAGAGTCAAAAAAAGCTCCGCCGACCTATTTGGACGATGCGGAGGTCAAACGTCTTATCGCGCTCAGTCAGGCCGGAGATAGTCTTGCCCGCGACACGCTTGTAAGCTGTAATATCCGACTGGTCTGGTCGGTGGTGCAGCGGTTTATGAACCGCGGGTATGAGCCTGACGATTTGTTCCAGATCGGTTGCATTGGACTCTTGAAGTCCGTTGATAAATTTGACCTCAGCTATGAGGTCAAGTTCTCCACTTATGCAGTGCCGATGATTATCGGTGAGATTCAGCGTTTCCTTCGTGACGATGGCACCTTGAAGGTCAGTCGCTCCCTTAAGGAAATGGCTAATAAAGTTCGTAAGATGAAGGACGAAATGTCTAAAACGCTTGATCGTCTGCCTACGATTGGTGAAGTTGCGGAAGCGCTAGGGGTTACACCCGAAGAAGTGGTATTCGCCCAAGAAGCCAATAAGCCACCGACTTCTATTCATGAAACGGTGTTCGAGAATGATGGAGATCCAATCACGCTGATTGATCAAATCGCTGACGAATCACAGGAGCGTTGGTTCGATAAGCTGGCATTAAATGAAGCTATCGGAGGCCTCAGTGAACGTGAACGTCTGATCGTCTATCTTCGCTACTATCGTGATCAAACGCAGTCGGAGGTCGCTAGTCGTCTAGGGATCTCTCAAGTGCAGGTATCCCGGCTGGAGAAGAAAATATTGCAGAATATCCGTGAGCAGATTGCTCAATAGTAGGATAAAGTTATTCATGTAATGACGCTTATAAATTAGCGAATTAGAACAAAAAGCCGCCCCGAAAAGGGGGGGCTTTTTATGTGGAGGTGATCTCAATATGGATTCACTCGGTGACGAGAATGTGATCACATGGTCTTTGGATATGGAAGAAAATCTGCTGACGATGTCGAATATTTTAGAGGAATGGGTTGGTTGCACAAGTAAGACTAAACCGCACAACCCTAATTTTTTGCGGGAACTTGTGAATGTAGCGGATCTTGATCGATATGATGCCTACATGGAAAGATTAAATGCTGGTCATATCAGTTGTCTTGAGTATCGGATGCAACTACCTGCTAAAGGACTGAAGTGGGTTCAAAGTATTGGCACGCCAATCCTGAATAAGGAGAGCAAGGTTTGCCGAATAGATGGAATTATGCTGGACATTACTGAACAAAAAACGGCGCAAATTCAATTAGAAAGCACCTTTTCTTTGTATCAACAGATGTTCTCTAACCTTGACGTGGCGATTTGGTCTTTTGATTATGTTGCAAAGAAAGTATTGTTTGTATCGGATGCGGTTCACAATATCACTGGTTATTCCGTTGAACAGGCGAAAGAGGATGATTTTTGGTTCCGTATTGCGCATAAAGAAGAAAACCCCCTGATTCAAGAGATAATATCATCGGTTGGTCAAGGGATTCCACAACTTAGTGAATATCGGATTATCCACGCAAGTGGCGAGCCTCGATGGCTACAGGTCAGAATCATACCCAGTCTAGATGAATCCCAAGCGGTTGTTCGGCTAGACGGGATCTTGGCAGATATCACTGAAAGAAAGTTAATGAAGGAGGCATTACTCAAAAGTGAACAGCGCTATAAATCCTTATTTGACTATAACTCAGACGTCGTATGCGAGGTGAATCTGCAAGGTAATATTTTGGCAATCAATTCCGCAGCAGAGCAAATTACTGGAGAAGCTTTAAATATGGTCGGAGAGAACTTGTGCATCACGAATCTATTTGGAGTAGAAAATATACTGAGGATGTCGGATTTTTTTGAAAGAACAGTACGGGGATCTGCTCAGCACTATGTTGTTGCCTCTTCGCGTAAGGATGGAACAGTGAGCCACTGGACTATGAAAAATATCCCTATTTATGTGAATAGTCGTATTGTAGGTGCTTTTGTGGTCGCTAAAGATATAACATCAACAGTAGAAGTAGAACATAAGCTGGCACAGCGTGAAGCAGAGTACAGACTTATTATTAATAACATGAAGGATATGATGGGGGTACTGGATCAGAAAGGAAATTTCATTGTAGCCTCGCCTTCCTGCGAAACCCTAATCGGTATTCCTGTAGGGCTAATCAAAGACACTACCATACTTAAGTATATCGATCCAGATGAGCAAGAAAGCTTGCGTGAACAGATATTAAATATTTTTCGGACAAAAGCAAGCAAGATGTTTTACAATCGTTTTATTCACACAAAAGGTTATATCTTAAATTTAGAATGTCTTGCCACTCCTGTTCTAGATGAGGATGGAGAAGTAATAAGTATCGTAATTGTAGCAAGAGACATTACTAAGAGAGTCCAAATGGAAAATGAATTAAGGGAAAGCGAGGAGTTCAATCAGCAGCTGATCAAGATGTCGCCTGAAGCGGTTGTTCTGCATAGCGATTATAAGTTTGTTTATGTAAATTTCTCTTGTCTTGGATTATTTGGAGTTAGCGATGAGAGTCAATTGATTGGTAAAAATATTTTCAATTGGGCGCACCCGGAGTATCTGCGGCTGTCGAAAGAACGCATGCGAGAGATCTATAAAGAACCCTATAAGATCATAGCTCCTATTGAACAAAAGGTCGTACGTTCGGATGGAACGATTATCGATGTAGAGGTAACAGCTAGCTCCATTTTGTATAAAGGAAAAGTCGCATGTATCTCTATATTTAGGGATATTAGCGATCGAAAAAAAGCAGATGAGGACAGAGAACATACAGAGCAGATTATACGAGAGAGTGAGGAACGGTATTTTCGTCTGCAAATGAGTCTCGATCAGTTCTCCCAAGATCTTTTTGGTGTGATGAAGATTAGTCATATGGAGCAGCGGTTGCTTAGAGAAGTCAGAGAAACTCTGCAGATAACAAATATAAAATTTATCGCAGTTGAATCTAACCATGATAAATTATGTGAAATTATAGAGACTGAGCAAGGGTATTCACTCAAGATCGGGGAGTCCAGAGGAAAAAGCTACTTGTTGTCGATTAACGAGAAGACGCTTTTACTAGAAATCGGTTCTATTCGAGTGTGGCTGGAGACGATTACCCGTTATGTCAGTGTTCTCTTTGATCATTTTTTGCTTATCGAAGATTTAACGAAGGATCTTGAGCTAGCAGCTTCCAAGCAAGTGGCGCCTACATGGCTTCTCCGATTTATGTTTAATTTATCCGAGAATGAGCGAAAAAGACTTGCTCAGGACTTACACGACTCAGCGCTTCAAGAACAGATTATCTGGTATCGTAAGTTGGATCTACTGTTAGGTGAAAAATCCATCAATGGGGATCTTAGGGAACTGCTAGAACAGATTGCAGAAGGGTTACTAGATGTTATTTATCAACTTCGGATTATTTGTAACGAGCTCAGACCTCCTGCATTAATCAATGAAGGTCTTATCTCCTCGCTGGAGACGTTGTTTGAATTTACGCAGCTACGTACCAACTATCAGATTTATTTCGAGTCTGAAGGATTCACACATAAGTTAGATGATGAAGTGCTTATAGGCCTGTACCGTATTGTGCAAGAACTTTTGGCTAATGCAGCAAAGCATTCTTTTGCGACAGAAGTACGCATCACCTTAGCTAGTGAAGACAATCATATTCATTTGGATTATAAAGATAACGGAATCGGAATGAATTTATTTGGTGAGGATTCACTTACAAGTATGGGGATTTATGGGATGAAGGAAAGAGTTCGAAGTATGGATGGGACAATAGTATTTCACTCGCCAGATAAAAAGGGATTAGCGGTCAATATATCTATACCTGCAGATTAATCATGCGGCATAACAATTGGATAGAGGGGTAGTCATAGGCATGATTCAAATATTGTTAGTGGATGATCATCCATCTGTTATGGAAGGGACTAGAATGATATTAGAGCAAGAGGGAGACATGAAGGTTACTCTAGCTAATTCAGCGAATGAAGTGCTTGAAATGGTGAGTAGTCATTCCTTTGACGTAATGTTATTTGATCTTCATATCGCGGATGTGAATGGGATTGATTTGGCGAAGCAAGTATTAATAATGAACGCGGATGCGACTATCTTAATCTACACCGGATATGAATTTACTAACAAATTTAACCTGATGATCGAATCGGGGATCTTTGGGTTTATTTCAAAAACAACCAATAGAGAGCAGTTGATTACAGCGGTACGATGTGCATTAAGAGGGGAAGTCATTCTACCGCGGACCTTAGTAAAGCAGTTAAGAAAAGTACCTCCTAAAGGTTTAGAGATCAATGATGAACAAGCAACCTCCATGATTAGCAAAAGAGAACATGAAATGCTGACGGAAATTGCAAAAGGAAAAAGTAATAAGGAAATAGCGGAGATTGTGCTTATGAGTCAGCGGTCACTAGAATATAGTTTAACGAATTTGTTCCAAAAGCTAAATGTGAAATCTAGAATTGAAGCGGCTATAAAGGCTAAACGGCTCGGAATATTGAAGGAATCAGATTTTACTAATTCATTGTGAAAATACGTAACAATTCTATAGATTGAAATCCCGATCACTAGATAGTGAGGCGGGATTTTTTGTTTTGCGCGTCATTGCGGAGGTACGCAATAATTTTGCGTGCTCACGCCATTTATTTTCGGTTACCATATTCTGCTTACCGTTTATGATGAAATAGTTCCTAAGAATTACTAAAAATTGACTAACGTAATGAGGTGCAGAAGGATGAAATGGTTTTATAATTTGAGAACAGCAGTGAAGCTAATCTCAGCATTTGTGTTGGTATCAGTCATTTTATGCTTTGTAGGATTCTATGGAATAAGTAATTTGAGTAAGATGGATGAGTCCATCGAGGATATGTATAAAAATCGCTTAACACCGATTGCCTATCTCGGTGAAGCGAATGAACTTTTTTTAACGAATAGGATAAACATCCGGGATATAAATACGATGGCCCAAACCGAGGTGAAGAAAAAAGAATATCGGGATAAATTACATAAGAATGTCCAAAGCATTGAAGACATCATGAGTAAATATAGTAAGACAAGATTGAGAGAAGAAGAATTAGAGAAAATGAAGGATTATCCTGAGATCTGGCAACGCTATACCACCAGCGTGGATCATGCAATTGAATTGGATAAGAAGATCATTAGTAATGAAGAATATACGAATTATTTGCTGACAGGCGATTTACAGCTGGCCACTACGGAGATGACGAATTTCTTGCAAGGTTTAATTGACATCAATATGAAGCAGGCACAGGAATCCAGTGATAATGCGAATGAATTATATCAATCCTCTCGGTTGATTACCTTTAGTGTTACTATCATTGCACTTTTAATCAGCGTGGGTTTTGGCTATCTAATCTCGCAAATTATAGCACGGCCTCTTAATCAAGTGATGCGCCTGCTAGGTAAAGTAGCCAATGGAGACTTAAGCGAAACATCGAATCTGAATTCTAAGGATGAGATCGGCAAACTTGCGAATTCTGTGAATGAAATGGTTCTGAACTTAAGGCATACTGTGGGGGGGATTTTGTCCTCTGCAGAAAGTGTCTCGGCGGCAGCACAGCAAATATCAGCAAGTACTGAGGAAGTAGCTAGCGGCAGCATGAGTCAAGCAACTGCAGCGCAAACAATGAATGAGTTGTTCCGGGAATTGTCTGAAGCGATTAATTCAGTAGCTCAGAGTGCAGAGCAAGCCTCAGAGCTGTCAGATCATACGATGCGTATTGCTCAGGATGGAGGTGCGGTGGTTACTGACTCCATTCAAGGGATGACGTTACTTAACAACCAAATGTCTAGACTAGAAGAAGGCTCAGATAAAATTGGTGAGATCATTGCGGTCATTGATGATATTGCAAAACAGACAAATCTGCTGGCTCTTAACGCAGCTATAGAAGCGGCTCGTGCTGGTGAACAGGGCCGAGGTTTTGCCGTTGTAGCGAATGAAGTAAGAAAGCTAGCAGAGCGGAGCAGTGAGGCTACTAAGCAAGTCACGGACATTATTAAAGAAATGCAGAAAAATACGCAGCATAGTGTAAAGGCTGTAGTCGAAGGCGTAGCTTTTTCACAAAAAAATGGGGAAGCCTTTGATCATATTCTCTCTATGGTGAACGATACCGCTCATAAAGTAACAGAAATCGCTGCTGCCAGTGAAGAACAGGCCGCGCAGTCATCAGAGGTGTTGTACTCGATCGAGAGCATATCGGCAGCAACGGAAGAAATGGCGGCAAGCAGTAGTGAAACGGCAACGACGGCTAATGCATTAGCACAGCTTGCGGAGGAACTAAATGCACTCGTATCTATTTTTAAAGTTAAATAAACAGTGTCATGGGGATCATCATTGATAGGAGAGGAGAAGTAGTGCAAAAGTTAAAGGTGCTCGTTGTAGCTACTTCAGTAATGATGCGTAAACAGATCTCGAACCTTATTGCGGAGGATTCAATTATCGAGGTCATTGGAGCAGCTCGAAATGCATCCGAAGCGGTTAGTATGGTTCAAGAACTCAAGCCTGATGTCGTGACGATTGATATAGAAGTGCCAGAATTGAATAGTTTAGTAGCGCTCTCTAGTATTATGTCGCAACGTCCAACCCCTATCCTTATCCTAAGCTCGGGATCAAAGGATGGAATAACAGCAACTATCACAGGTCTACAGAACGGAGCTGTAGATTTTATATCCAAGCCCACACAATTCCATGGGCCTGATTTATCACAAATAAAAGACGAGCTAATATTCAAAATCAAACAAGCTGCTCAAATTCCTTTGAGAACCGTTATTCTTAACAATATTACTGTTTCGAAAGTGATGACAGGACAACAGGCAGAAGACAATTCTAAGAGCGGGTGTATGGAAGAATTCGATCAAATCGTAGCCATAGGATGTGGAGTTGGTGGCCCGAAGGCGCTTGAAATCGTAATTAGCTCGCTCCCGGCAAACTTCCCATATCCTTTGTTAATCGTTCAGCATATGCCACCCAAGTATACGAAAGTATTAGCAGAACGATTGAATCGATTCTCAAGTGTACGGGTGGTTGAGGCGAAAGATGATCAATTGGTACATGGCGGAACGGCATATATTGCACCTGGTAATTGTCATATGACCGTAGTTCAGCAAGGACAAGTATGTAGAATCAAACTTCACAAGAAAGCCCCAGTGAACGGATACCGTCCATCCATTGATATATTATTCGAATCGATTTCTGGACTGAAAAGCTTGAAGCAGCATTTGATTCTAATGACTGGAAGGGGAAGCGATGGCTCGAGAGGCATGCTGAATGCCAAACATGCTGGCGCCCAATCTACTCTTGTAGAATCGCAAGAGACTTCGATTGTAAATGAAATGCCTGAAGCGGCAGTTGAGCTCGGGTGCGTGGATTATGTAGTTCCTTCGTTCTTGTTAGCCTCGAAGATTATGGAGGTTACGGGGATGTTGGACGAACAATTTTAATGAATAAATTATTACCAAAGGCGTTGGTAGGAGGAAAATCCACCAACGCTTTTTTATGTAAACCTAGGGTTTCATCCCAAGTGGGTTGTCTCGAATGGTCAGAAGATGGAGGATGAGTGTGCTTAAAATAGGTGCACTGATGATGGGATGCTCTAGTTTGTTGCTTATATAAGAGCTAAATGTGGATGCGACGCATCTGCTGGGCGCGCGGAATATTTTAACGCTATCGGAAAGGATAGAGGAGGAATCAAGTTTTCTTGTTCTGTGAGCAATCTAACAACCGTTCTCTTCACTTAGTTTTATAGTATTTACAGGAATAACATAATTACATTTAATGTTAATCCTACAAGCTATGAAGGGGACGGTGCGAGCATGCCTATTCTAGAGGTAGAGAATCTCTCAAAAGAATATAAAGGCAAGGGTAAAATGAATGTGTTTCGGGCGCTAAACGGCATAAGCCTGAGTGTGGACAGCGGAGAGTTTGTAGCAATTATGGGGCCTTCGGGGAGCGGTAAAACGACACTGCTGAATATCCTTAGCGGGATCGACACGGAATATAGTGGGGTAGTCCAGATTGCAGAGACTAGTATAAGCGAGATGTCTAAGAACGAGCTTGCACTGTTTCGCCGGCAACGAATGGGGTTCGTTTTTCAAGATTACAATCTGCTGGATAGCCTGACCCTACGGGAAAATATAATGGTGCCCATGGTTCTGGATGACCAAGAGGCAGACGACATCAATACCAAGACAGATGAGACGTTATTACTCTTTGATCTGGGCGAGGTGAAGGATAAATATCCGTATATGGTTTCAGGAGGACAGCAACAACGAGCGGCGATTAGCAGAGCGATTATTAATGATCCGGAGGTGATCTTTGCGGACGAGCCAACGGGAAATTTGGATTCCAAATCCTCCAGTATAGTGATGAAGACCTTCGCCAAACTGAATGCTCTGAAAGGAGCAACAATTGTGATGGTCACACATGATCCTTTTGCGGCCAGCTATTGTAATCGCGTGCTCTTTATCAAAGATGGGAAGATGCTATTTGAGATTACTAGGGAAGATAAAGAGCGGAGCGCATTTTTTGATAGGATTCTGGAGAATCTGGCCTTCATTGGAGGGGGAGAAGATGACCTTTAGGAGAATGGCTTTTCAGATTTTTAAGGCGAACCTTAGAAGGTATTTGTTATTTTTCCTATGCAGCAGCTTTACGATTATGGTATTTTTCGCCTTTCACTCCCTGTATACGAACCCTGATTTTAATGACCCCTATCAAGTGAATGGGATGGTGTCCGGTAATTTATATGCTCCTTTCTTGGTTATGAGAGTGTTTGCTGTTCTATTTATTGGATATGCGCAAACGGCCTTTTTGAAATTTAGAAAAAGCGACTTTGGGCTGTTAATGATTCTTGGAATGACGAGCCACAATATCCGTAAAATTATTTTATTAGAAAATAGCATGATCGCATTAGCTTCGATTCTCACGGGTTTAGGTGCAGGGTCGGTCTTCTCCGGTCTTTTCTTTCTCTTCATCTCGTTGTTTGTTAATATAGGGGACAGTTCTTTTTCACTTACGCTGGAAAGTTATCTGTATACCATTAAATTCTTCGGGATTATTTACATAGCTGTGATTGGAATCCAATTATTATTAACGCTGAGATACAACATTGTACGCCTTCTAAAAGAATCCAGAACCGCAGAACGTAGCCTTCTTCATGGTAAAATCACAGGGATCATCGGAGTTGTACTACTGGCGATCTCCGTTTATGATATGATTACTCATTACAGTCCTGATAATACCCGTATGATGTTAATCAATCTGGGCGTAAGTATGGTGGGGATCTATTTGCTGCTGTCAGGTCTTGGTGACTGGATGAAATTCATCTTTTCGCGATCTACGAAAGCTTATCATAAGCATTTAATGTTAAGCTCCGATTTGAACTATACTCTTGGACGCTCCAAAATAGTACTTTCTCTCATCACCTTCCTCGTCTTCATTACGGTTTTTCTAAGTGGCATTATCTTTTATATTACTTGGGATGCTGAGAATATTCCTGTAAAAGACAACCCTTATGATATTGCCTATGCAGAAGTATTCGGGAAAAATAGCCTTCCATCAGAGATACTCAGCGAAATCACGGATCATGGGGCTACACCTCTGATTTCACATCAAAGGCTTGAATACATTGATTTGTTCTATTTCAAAATATTTTTGGATCAAAACATCAACACATTAATCGGCAGTGATTATCATGTGGAGAAAGATCATTTTCTTAATCTTGCCTTAGGTGCTCGAGGAGAAGAATGGAAGAATCAAAGACCAGAGATGCCCACCTTTGAAATGAAGCTTTCTTCCGGGAATCATACGTTGTACTCACAAGGACTTATATTTAAAATGCTATTTAACCCTGTGCCGAATCTTATGAATGGTCTTCATGTCATTGTAAACGAGGATGACTATATGGCGCTGAAAGTGGAGAATATGGATGCGATCGGGAATCTTCAGCTCCTCAATTTCAAGGATTGGAAAAAAACTGCAGATATAGATACCAAGCTAAATACGGCTTTAGCCAAATACAATAAGGACAATACGAAGTCCTGGTATGGCAATGAACGGCATGAGGCGCTCGTATTTTCCACAAAATCTAGAATAAGTGAGTATTTACAGTTACAGGAGTCCGGTCGATTTGGAATCTTCGTCATTACCTTTGTTGGTCTAATATTTTTTGGTGCCTCTTGTATAGTGCTGCATTTCAGTATCCAGACTGATTTAGAGCGGGAGAAGATCAAATTCGGGAAGTTGCATAAGATTGGAATAACTTCTAAAGATGTGGCTCAAATGATAGGCGGTCCTTTAAAAGTATTATTTTTTCTTCCTTATGTATTAGGTATTGTGCTAGCCACTGTGTATGTTGTCAGCTCTTCAAGGTTTGAGATGTCCGTAGCTCTGGCGCCATTTTGGTTTTGCTTGTTTGTAGGAGGGGGCTATCTTTTATTTCAAGTGCTCTTTTATGATCTATATACCAAAGTATATACTCGCAAGATGCTGGCTCATATCGAACTGCTTGATGTTCCCACAACGAATAATAGGAGTTGTGAATTTAATTCCAATTATGATAATATTAACAAATAAAAAACGTAGGGGGCTCCATTTTGAAAAAGATTTTATCCAGAATTGCAGTGGCATTGTTGATCTTAACCCTAGTTGCTATTGTCACTTGCTTCTATATTGGTGAACTCACCTATGCGTATTTATTGATCTTGGTCTTATTTTTCGTATTTGCGGGTATGGGTCAGCTCTACAAGCTCAAGAATGATGAGTATATGTACAAAAAGTTAAACAAAAGCGATCAGTACGAGAACTACACTAGATAATATTCATTTCGTAATTCAAAACAACACCCCACTTTAGGCAATGCCTAATAGTGGGGTGTTTCTTTATTTGTCTATTCTTATTTCTTACCGTTGCGCTCAAGAATCATATCAACGAACAGATCAATCTGTGCGGTAATCGCAATAGGATCGTAGCGATAGAAAGTATCAAAATCGTTGTAAAACAGATGATCATTCTTCGCAGCAGCGAGTCCGTTCCAGACTGGCGATTCTTTTAGTTCCTTCAGCTTATCCCCTTTTTTGTCAGGATCATAAGTGGTGAGGAACATGTAGTCCGCTGCGTATTCTGGTAATAGCTCCATGGACAGCTGCAGTGTTTGATTGTCATTGCTGTTCTTAGTAGGCATTTTCAGCTTAAGAGCATTATAAAGGGCTTGTCCACCACGGCCCGCATTGTTACCGAAGGTCCATAGCTCACCTTTGTCAGTCAGCTCATATATTCCGAATGTATCATTTTCATTCACGACATCTTTAAGCTTTTCGCGGCCTTCAGCAGCCTTTTTCTCAAAATCAGCAATGAATTGCTCAGCTTTATCAGGTGCTCCCACGATATCTCCAAACAGTTTTACGGTTTCATAGATGTTAGTAGCAGTTCCGTATGGAATATGAATGGTTGGAGCGATTTTGGATAAAGCATCATAGTTGTCATCGTACATAACTACAATTAGATCAGGTGCAAGTTCTAGTGCTTTCTCAGCGTTGACTGGAGCACCAACATCTTGTGTGTTTTTGAGCAGGTCTTTCAAGAAGGGGTTATCAAAAGTACTAGGTTCAACGCCTATGACGTTAGCTCCAACGGAGAGTAATTCCCCACCATAATAATCTGTAACGATACGCTGAGGTTTAACTGGGATTTGAACAGTACCTTTAGTAGTTTCATAGCTGCGCATTTCGGCAGCGGAAGCATCAGGAACAGCCGTTGCCTCTGCATTCGGGGCTGTTGTTGCTTCAGTTGTCGCTGTTGGTGTATTAGATGAAGCATTGTTGTTTCCCCCGCAAGCCGTCACAAATACAGACAATAACATTACGAGTGCAAGGATGGGGAAAAGGGACTTTCTTTTTAGCATGGTAAACCTCCCTAAGTATATGTAGCAAATGATAATAATGAGAATCATTATCATTATTATCATTTTGAACTGTATCAAAGCTTAGAATTTCTGTCAATGCAATAAATTAAATGGTACCAATTAAATCTATCTATTGCCAAACCTAGGAAATGTAATTTACAATAGTCTAATGATAATGAGAATCAATTTCATAGAAATAGGGTGGCATTCATGAATCAACAGATAACTACCAGGATAGGAGCCGATAAGGGAGTAGTTAAACGAGAATTTCGTTCACGTCCTTGGGCGGCAACATTCATCTTGGTCGGCGGTCTGGCGCTATTATTATTAGGAATTGCTGTTTCCGTCTCCTTCGGCGCAGCAGATATTAAGCTGTCTGTGGTGTGGTCAGCTGTGTTTCACTTTGATCCAGAGATCATGGATCATCAGATTATTAGAGAATTAAGATTTCCTCGTGTACTTGGCGGGGCAATGGTAGGGGCCAGCTTTGCAGTTGCAGGTGCCATTATGCAAGGGATGACGCGAAATCCATTGGCTGATTCAGGTCTGATGGGTATCAACTCAGGCGCAGGATTTGCGCTTGCACTATGTTTTGCTTTTTTTCCAAATTTATCGTTCATGTATTTGATTCTATATTCTTTCGTGGGTGCCGGCGTAGGCGCGGGTGTGGTATATGGAATAGGATCACTTGCTAAGGGAGGATTAACGCCTGCTCGTTTGGTGCTGGCCGGTGCGGCTTTTAGTGCACTTTTGTCGGCGCTGAGTGAAGGGGTAGCTTTATATTTTCATATCGGTCAAGATTTAGCTTTCTGGTACGCGGGAGGCGTGGCTGGAACGAAATGGATTCAACTCAAAATCATGTTCCCTTGGATAGGGGCCGCTTTAATTGGTGCAATGGTAATCTCTCGATCGATCACGATGCTCAGTTTAGGTGACGATGTTGCGAAAGGTCTAGGTCAGCGTACAGGGCTTGTGAAGTTGGCAGGTGCATTAATCGTATTGATTTTGGCTGGATCATCGGTTGCCGTAGTTGGTGCAGTGGGTTTCATTGGACTGATTATTCCGCATTTGACCCGCTTTTTTGTAGGTGTGGATTATAGATGGATCATTCCTTGTTCAGCGATCCTCGGCAGTTTACTTGCTGTATTTGCAGATTTAACTGCGCGGATGATTAATCCACCTAATGAAACGCCACTTGGCGCTATTATTGCACTGATTGGTGTACCTTTCTTCCTTTATCTTGCACGTAAAGAAAGGAGGGAGCTGTAATGATGGAAAAAACGACATTCGGTTCCTTCGAAGCCGCCAAAAACAAACGGGGCTTAATGATCATGATTTCGTTGGCTGTACTGATTGTGATTGCTTTTATTATTAGTATGAATACAGGTTACATACGTTTGACTCCTATGGAGTTGATTAATACATTGTTCGGTAGAGGAACCGACAAGCAGGAGTTAATCTTGTTTCAGTTTCGGCTGCCACGTATTGTGATTTCCGTTCTAATTGGGGCAGGTCTGGCTGTATCCGGTGCTGTGATGCAGGGCGTCTTTCGTAATGCATTGGCGGACCCTGGTATTTTAGGGATTAATGCTGGTGCAGGAATCATGGTTATGCTGTTAATTTCTTTTTACCCTACGGCAACCGCGGCTCCAGTGTATCTGCTGCCAATGGTAGCGTTCGTCGGTGCAGGGTTTACAGCTGCCTTAATCTATGCTCTAGCTTATAAGCGGCACCAAGGAATATCGCCTATGCGCTTACTGTTGACTGGTGTAGCTGTTGCAGCTGGGATGAGTGCAGCTATGATCGTGCTTACGCTAAGACTTGATCCAGAGAAATATCAATTCGTCGCTACCTGGCTGGCAGGCAGCATTTGGGGAACAAGCTGGAAGTTTGTACTGTCACTCTTACCGTGGATCCTAATTCTGGTGCCTTATGTCATCTATAAGGCAAGGGTGATGAACGTACTGAATCTAGGGGAGCAGACGGCTGTGGGACTTGGTGCCGCAGTAACGAAGGAACAATTCCGGCTTCTTGCGGCTGCGGTAGGATTAGCAGCGGCGAGTGTAGCTGTCAGCGGTGGGATTGGTTTTGTGGGATTGGTCGGACCCCATTTGGCGAGACGGTTAGTTGGGCCGAAGCATCAACTCATGCTTCCAACCTCGGCACTGCTTGGATCACTACTCGTTATTACAGCGGATACCATTGGGCGCTGGATTCTTCAACCGTCTGAGATTCCTACGGGTATCGTTGTAGCAGTAATTGGAGCACCATACTTTTTATATTTATTAGCCCGTACGAAATCTTGATGAAAGTAGGCTGATCTCTCACCAGAAGGAGCGAATCATTAACATGTTGCGTCGTTTTTTTGCTTACTATAGGCCCTATAAGGGATTGTTTATTCTTGATTTTTCTTGTGCTATTGCTGCTGCACTACTTGAACTGGTCTTTCCGTTAGCCGTTAACCGGGTTGTAGATGATCTACTGCCAAGCGGCAATTGGAGATGGATACTCTATTCATGCCTCGGCTTGCTGGGGATATATATTGTCAGTGCCTTTATGCATTTTGTCGTCACTTACTGGGGGCATAAGCTGGGGATTAATATCGAGTCGGATATGAGAAAAAAGCTTTTTGACCGAGTTCAAAAGTTATCTTTCAATTTCTTTGACAACAACAAGACCGGTCATCTAGTATCCCGGATGACAAATGATTTGATGGACATCGGTGAAATTGCCCACCACGGGCCAGAGGATCTCTTTATAGCAGTAATGACGCTGCTGGGTGTGTTCGGCATTATGCTCAGTATCAATTGGCAATTAGCTATTCTGACGTTTGTGATCGTTCCGCTTATGATTTATTTATCCATGTACTTCAGCCGGAAAATGTCTAAAGCCTTCCACATCATGTTCGCGGACATTGCTGACTATAACGCACGCGTGGAGAACAATGTAAGCGGCATCCGTGTTGTGCAAGCTTTTGCTAATGAGAATCATGAAATTTCCCGCTTTGCAGTCAATAACGAACGCTTCCGTATAACGAAGCTGATGACTTATCGAATTATGGCTTGGAATTCATCCTTTAGCTTTGTTCTCATGAAACTGGTCTCGTTATTCGTTCTCGTGTGCGGAACATATTTTGTAATCCAGAAGCAAATGACTTATGGTGAATTTATCGCTTTTGTGATGCTGTCCAATGTATTTTTAGGACCATTACAACAAATTAACTCGGTCATTGAGACCTATCCCAAAGGTATTGCAGGTTTCAAACGTTATCTCGAACTGCTGGAGACGGAGCCGGATGTTGATGATGCGGTAGACGCTAAGACAGTTCATGATCTTAAGGGGAATATAACCTTCCATGATGTGGCTTTCGCATACAGCGATAAAGAAAACGTACTCCAAAATGTGAATCTATCGATTCAAGCAGGAGAGACCGTTGCTCTGGTCGGTCCATCCGGTGCGGGTAAGACAACGCTTTGCAGTCTACTGCCCCGCTTCTATGATGTAAGTGAGGGCAACATTAGCATTGATGGAATTGATATTCGTTCCATGAAGCTTGAATCTCTTCGTTCACACATCGGGATTGTACAGCAAGATGTGTTTCTGTTTGACGGAACCATCCGTGAGAATATCGCTTACGGGCGGCTTGGAGCCTCCGATGAAGAAATCTGGGAGGCAGCACGGCGCGCCCAACTGGAAGAGTTGATCAAATCCCAGCCTGCTGGGCTGGATACTATGATCGGGGAGCGCGGCGTTAAGCTCTCTGGAGGTCAGAAGCAGCGGCTGTCTATTGCTCGGATGTTCCTGAAGAATCCAACGATTCTCATTCTAGACGAAGCCACATCGGCGTTGGATACCGAGACGGAGTCCGCGATTCAGGAAGCACTTGCGGAGTTGTCACAAGGTCGTACGACGCTTGTTATTGCTCATCGATTGGCAACGATCAAGAATGCCGACCGTATTGTTGTCGTTGCGGAAGGTGGTATTGCTGAGCAAGGCAGACATGAAGAACTGCTACAGACTGCCGGAATTTACAGTCGACTACATGAGGCACAATTTGGAGCGTAAGAAGCTAAAGGCATCAATAGAATATACTTTTGGAGGGACATAATGAACAATCAACTGGAATTATACGATGTAACGATTATTGGCGGCGGACCTGCTGGGATGTATACAGCTTTTTATAGTGGTATGAGAGATTTGAAGACGAAGTTGATTGAAGCGAAGGATGAGCTTGGAGGAAGAATGCTCGTATATCCTGAGAAAATGATCTGGGATGTAGGTGGGGTAACACCCGTACTATGTCGTCAATTGATAGATCAGCTTGCTCAGCAGGCACGGACGTTTGATCCTACGATTATTTTCGGGCAGCAGATTACGCATCATGAGCGTCTGGAAGATGGAACTTATATGCTGACCTCGGCTACTGGTGAGCAGCATTGGACTCGTACGGTCATTTTGGCTATTGGCTATGGGATTCTGCAAATGGCAAAGCTGGAGATTGAAGGTGCCGACCGTTATGAGGTAACGAATCTTCATTATACAGTTCAGGAGCTGGAGCCTTTCCGAGGTAAAAAAGTGCTGATTTCTGGTGGAGGTGACTCCGCTGTGGATTGGGCAAATGAACTGGAGTCCATCGCAGCAAGTGTGACCATTGTGCACCGTCGCGAGCAGTTCGGCGGCCATGAGAAAAATATTGTGCGTATGAAGGAATCATCAGTCAATGTTCGCGTGCCTTTCGCAGTAAGCCAATTACACAGCAGTAATGGGGAGACCATTGATCAGGTTACGATCAGCCATATCGAAACAGGTGAGAGTGAACAGTATGAAGTAGATGCTGTTATTGTTAATCATGGTCTGAAAAGCGATTTTGGCCCATTACGGGAATGGGGCATTGATATGGGCGAGTGGTGTGCGAATGTGAGCGGAAAGCTGGAGACGAATCTTCCAGGTATTTTTGCAGCAGGTGACTTTGTGGATTATAGCAGTAAGGTCCGGTTAATCGCTGGCACCTTTACCGATGCAGTTCTTGCGCTGAACAGCGCTAAACTGTATATGGACCCCTCTGCACCTAAGGCTGCATATGTTTCCTCTCATAATGAGCGGTTCAAGGAGAAGAATAAGGCGCTTGGTGTCGTTGACGACCATTAAGGATAGAGGCTTTTCAAACTATAAAATCTGAATTTTATATGAAGCGTATAGGGTATCTTATCCATTTCGAGCGGAGAGAAGCCTTATGCGCTTTCTTTATATTTCAAGGTTTAATGGCCTGATGATCTGGAAGGGAGCAGGAATGAAGTTATCTAATAATAGCCCGGTTCACAGAATTTATATGTTAAAAGAGGCTGGGAGACGCCAATCCGGCGGTGGTCACATCCGTAATCTCCAGATTGCCCAGTCCCCACTCTTCCTGACACCCATAGAAGCTGCTGTTCTAATAACTATTGAAGGAGAGACTGTAGCTCTTAAAATAGGTGAAATTCTATTTTTAAGTGCAGGTACGACTTATCAAATTGATGTGCCAATAGAGACTGTTATCTCCATTCACGCAATTTCTTATGAGATATACGGGCTAAGTAATAGCACTGAGCAAGAACTCATCTATGGACTTTGTCGTGAAATTTTCCCAGCGAACGGGATCTTACCTATACGTACAACGAACAAAATAACCCGCTTATTTAGTGAATTGGAAGGCGTTGCTGCCAATAATTTAGAAGCACAGTTAAATAGAATTCAATCCTTGCTGCATCAGCTACATCAACTGGTCGTAGAGGCTGATGCTGAAGCAGACATTACGGATAATTCATATTTCAGAATGCTCTCTTATATTCACCAGAACATCCAAAGAGAGATCACGCGAGAGATGATGTCAAAAATGATGGGATTTAATCCTCGCTATTTCTCAGTATGGTTCCGCAAGCAGACGGGGTGGAGCTTCACCGAATATGTAACTCATCTAAGAGTGAATAAAGCGAAAGAACATTTGATGTCCAGCCAAGCAACAATCCAGCAAATTTCTCAAAAAGTAGGCTATTCAGATGGACTATATCTGAGCCGCAAATTCAAGCAAGTCACCGGGATGACTCCAACAGATTTCCGTTTACGTCCCAAACCGAAGCGGATAGTAGCGTTGCAATTTTTCGGGGATTTACTTGCGCTGGGTGTTAAGCCTGTCGCGGTTGAAAAAGATGTGATGAACTACTCATTACTTTTGCAGCCTGAACTGGCGGATGTACAATCGTTTGAATTGCAGGGATGTCCGGCGGAAGCCGACTTGTCTGGGCTGGAAGCCGATATAGTCATTGCACCGACCTATCTGAGCCCCCGTCAGCTTAAATACATGGAAAAGTTGGGTCCACTAGTTACGGTGGAATGTGATGAGATGGACCGCTTAGAACAGATTCGTTTATTCGGCAGACTGCTGGGAGAAGAGGAGAGGGCAGAGGCATGGATAAGGCACTATCATTTGAAAATAGATTTGGCCAAGCAGCGCTTGTCCTCCCTAATTGAATCTGGTGAAACGGTAGCGGTGTATGAGATTAGGCAAGATAACGGTATTTATATCTGGAATCATACAGCCCGAGGTGTGTACAATCTGTATCCAATGTTAGGGTTAGCTCCACCGGACAAGGTAAGGTCAGATGTTCTGGAGCGGAATGATCATCTATGCATCTCACTTTCGGAATTGCCAATATATGCGGCTGACCATATGTTTGTGGTTGTATCAGGACGTGAGGACTGGATGTCCAGAACACGTAAACGCATTAGCAAAAGTACGGTTTGGCGCAATCTTACAGCATACAGGAATGAACGCATATATTACCTGAAGCTTGAGGAATTTTGGGGCAGCGAAGGGCTTGCACTCGAACGTCAGTTGGAGATACAGACAGATTTGTTAACCGGCCATAAATTAAGCTGACAATCGTCCATAGCCAAATTGATGTATTAGCGTGTATATATGTTTTCCCACCGAGACGGTATATTAAACAAGGATATAAATGATATTGATTATCAATATCATAATAATATAAAGTCTCAAGGAGGATTTACATTGTACAGAGTAATATCGTTAGGAAAAACAAGCATGATAGCCGTTGTGCTTACGCTGGTGCTACTGTTGAGCGCATGCGGACAAGCTGCTAATCAGGGGAATGCTCCAGCTAGCACGTCTGCTGATGTGGCTAAAAGCACTAATGATTCTGTAGTTGCCAGCACGGAGCCGGCTGCTGATGCAGAGTACTGGACATACGAAAGCGACAAAGGTCCGGTGCAGATCCCACGCAATCCACAAAGAATTGTAATTCCGGTACAAGACTTTATTGGTGATCTTCTGACACTGGGGGTGACGCCCATTGCCGTAGCTGGGAATGATATCTTGAACCATCCATATTTCAAAGAGGCGCTTACAGGTGTAGAAGTAGTGGGCGATGACATGACGGTGTCCCTGGAGAAAATAACGAGCCTGGAACCGGATTTAATTATCACTTATCAGGAAGATACCTATGAGCAAATCTCCAAGATTGCTCCGACTGTCTTTATTCCTTGGGGTAAATACGACTATAAGGAACGATTGATTGAGATCGGGAAAATCTTGAACAAGGAGCAGCAGGCTGTAAAGTGGGTGGCGGATTTCAATCAGAAGCTGGAAGCGAAGAAAGCTGAGTTGGCCGATCTGATCGCAGCTGACAAAAAGGTGGCAATCTTTGAAATTGCCGGTAAAGAGCTGTATCTATACGGTTCGTCATATGGGCGTGGTGGAGAGATTATATACAACGGATTGGGGCTGCATGCACCTGATCTTGTCGAAGAGGTAGCCTTTAAGGAGGGCTGGGCTTCCCTTTCTCTCGAAACGCTGCCCGAATATCTAGGAGAAGCTGATTATATATTCCAAGGCTTCAGCCGTGGTGTGGAGCAGGATAAGCTGGACATTCTGGACAGTGTCTTTTGGAAAAGTCTACCTGCTGTTAAGGCGGGTCATGTGTTCACATACGATCTCAAAACTTATTATCTCTCTGATGCTTATGCGCTGGACAAGCAGTTGGATGAGATAGTTACGTTGTTGAAGTCACTACAATAAGTTAAATTTGAAGCGTGAGAAGGGATGTCCGCTTAGCCGCTATGGCTTCGGACATCCCTTTTCCTCATGCATTATTTATTATTTATTAGCCAATCGGCCAGCTCTTCGGTCTGGGTTAATACGGCGATAGGGTCATAATACCAGGAACGTTCTTCTTTCCAAACATAGAGGTGTCCATTTTTGACAGCAGGAAGGTTGCCCCAAAATGAATCAGCCTTGTAATCAGCTTCTGTAAGGTTATTTGAGGTTAAGATAATATAATCTCCGGCATACTTAGTTAACGCTTCTTTAGATATTTCCGCCCATTGCTTCTCCATAATCTCCGCTGCTACTTCTGTAGGCGGCTTGCGACCAAGCGCTTGATAGATGGGCTGTCCGCCTCGTCCAAAGTTATCGCCATAGACCCAAATGGATTTTCCGCCGTCTTCCATGATGGAGAAGGTTGCATCTGCCGGGAGGACCTTGTCCACTTTTGCTTTAGCTTCGGCTATCCGTTTGTCATAATCTGCAAGCCAATTCTTTGCTTCTTGTTCCTTTCCAAGGAGTTCTCCGAAATAGGTTAATTCTGCATGAGCATCTTTTAAATCCCCGTAAGGCACAATGATGGTAGGAGCAATTTTGCTAAGCGTTTCATAGCTTTCTGCTTGTCCCGAAATAATCAAGTCAGGATTTAGTGTGATGATTTTTTCAGGTGACATTTTACCGTACGCTCCTGTGTCTGTAACACCTGTAAGAGCCTCCTTATAATACATATTCTCTAAGGTCAAGCCTGGAGCCCCGATAGGAATGGTATCAAGAGCTATTAGACTTCCCAAGTATTCCTCAGCGACAATTCGTTTAGGATGAACAGGGATTTCAACATCACCTTTTACGGTACTGACTGTTTTGACAGTAGGGGTTTCAGCACTTTCTGCTTCTTGACTAGTTTCGGTTGGTGCTTGTGTTGCTGCTGTTGTATTACTGGTGTTACTGGTACCACCTGTATTCTCCACCGTAGTATTGGAATTTCCACAAGCTGATAGGACTAGAATTAACGTCAGCATGAAGGGAAATAGAAGCCAATGATTCTGTTTCGAAGTATTCTTGTGTAGATTATACAATTTGTTGTTCCTCCTATAGTAATTGATTATCATTCTCAATAAGAACTTTACAATCTTCTCTGGTTATTTACTATGGACGAATATGATCTTCGTTTGTGCATATTTATGATGTCATCACACGTAGCAATTCTTTAAGCTGTGCTTGAGAAGACAGCGGATCAAATCCATAGAACATGTCACCCTTGTTCAGGATGTATACCCGATTGTTACGGACTGCATCTAACTGCTTCCAATCACGAGAACGCAGAAGGCGAGAGAGGCGTTTTCTTCCCTCAGAAGATGATGGGATGCTAGTGATAATAATATAGTCTGCAGGATAGGTTCCGATTTCCTCAATAGATGACACTAGATACCCTGAATCCATTATTCCGTTCTCCATAATGATGGATGGTGGCTTGAATCCAAGATCTCCGTACAAAATCTGACAACCCCTACCGTAACTGCTACTGAAACAATAAGCTGCTCGGGAACTAAGCTCCCAAACGATGGCTGTCCCTCTTTCCGATCCTATCGAATGGTTCAGTTTCTTATTGGCCGCATGGCAGAGCCCGTCGTAATGACCTAACCATTCTTCCGCTCGCTGTCGCCGATTAACCACATCAGCGATCAAACCAAATTGCTCTCGCCAGCTCATTTGCATAAAGGGTAATTCAATGACCGGAGCAACTGGAGTCAGGATCTTATTCTCCGGAATATTGTAGCTGATAATAATATCAGGCTCTGCTAAAGCTATCGAATCCAATAGGGAAGAGCTACCTTCGTTCATCGCTAGTTGCTTGGAGGCAGGCACTTGCTCCAAGCTCCGATGCCAATCCGAATAAACACCGAGTTGGGGCATGATTTCCAGTACTCGTAGGATAGCTGTGTGATTGTAGTTCAAAGCAGCAATTTTTTTGTTCTTATTCTGATAGGCTGTAGGTGAAAGGCCCACAAGCTGCTTGAATTTACGGCTGAGATAAGTCCCTTCTTCATAGCCAACCTCGTGCGCCAGAGTGGTTAGATTGGGAGAACTGGTGAGAATTCGTTGCTGCGCTCTGCGGATTCTTAACAGTGTAATATAAGCACTGAAAGTTTGACCCATAATTTTACGAAAGGTACGTGAGAAGTGTTCAGGGCTTACCCCAGCTAACGTAGCCATCTGCTCCCGAGTGATATCTTCGTTGTAATGCGCTTCTATGTATTTAAATACATGTTCAAGCCAGCTTCCTGATGTTTCCTTTCTTGCAGCCAGCTCATGATGAAGATTCACGATCAATTGAGTGAATAATTGCTGGACCTTAAAAGGCTTCCGATTATCGGGTTGTATCCAAGCACTATAAAGCTCACCTGACAGTGCTATCAATTCTGTGGAGGCATGGTGTAAGGAGGAGCTGTCATTTAGAAAATAATCCTCTTGATTACGGTTGGCCGTACTGGCGTACTCTATCCACATCCCCTGTAACTGTTGCTCAGTTTCTAGCTTTAAATTAGAAGATGCAGCAAAATTCTTGATGCTTCCGGGTTTGAGGTTGTGAGGTTCGCCATCTATCTCAAGCTGGCCCTTACCTTCCCAGACAATCATAATACAGGAATTCGTAGCTGGGATGTTATCGGTTGTGTAGTGGGAAAGACTTGTTAGGCTACTAATCTTAATAGGCATATAAAAAGGATGGGAATGATGTGGCATCCCGCCGGATTGGATGGGCATGGTAGAAATCTCTCCCTTTTTCAATGATAATCATTCTCAATTATAGTATACCAGTCTTTCTTTCTATTGACTATAATAGCTCTTATGATAGTGTTTAGAATAATCCGCTAACGGGATATTTTAGGCATGAAAGGAATGGGGATTTCATGACAACTTGGAATTTACAAGGAACCGTAAGTCACTTGTTGATATGTAATGGTAGCAGCTGCAAGAAACACAAAGGTGAAGAGGTAGCTGAAGCGATAGAAGATGAGATTGAAAAGCAAGGTGCACAGAGTCTTATACATACGACGGTAACCCGTTGTAATGGTAGATGTTCAGATTCCTGCGTCGTGATCGCATACCCTGAAGGCGTGTGGTATAAAGAGATCACACCTAAATCAGCGAAATCGCTAGTACGGAAGCATTTACAGGGCGAGAGACTTGAAGATCATCTGCTGTATTCTTATGATGGTCAGCTGATGGCTGCCGATGACAAGGGAGCTAAAGGGAAGAAGAAAAAATAGCTGTCCATAGATCGAAGTTTCGCAGCTGAGTGGAATCAAAGCAGAAATGATTGAAGTACCGTCAATGCGCTGGCGGTATTTTTTTGTCTTTTCAGGAAGGCAAGGTTGTTTCTTATAGTTCAGTAGAGGATCATGATTGAATGAAAGGAAGATCTAGGGGGAATAGACATGTTTAAGAGGTTTACAGTGGATGATCATGAAGAAACGGCGTAGTTGTTTGCGGAATCTTTTTGTGAATTACATGGAGAAACTTTTCATACATATATGAAGCTTGAGGCTTATCACTGCCTTATCGTAAAGAAGCCTGCAAACGTTGGAGGATATTTACGGCTTGCGACTGAAGAATACAGTACTACGATTGCAAAACTCATGGCGTAGCGGATGCCAAAAACCCGGATTCTAACAAAGTATATCAATCGATTGGTTTTGTGGAGGCGGGCAGAATTACAGATATCAAATTTGACTTGCGCCCCTAACGTTGACTATGCTATTAAAAAGTGAATAAAATAACACTTCATATAAGGTGGCGCATGGGGGAGAGGGTTCGATGGAGAGGCTGCAGGTGTGGCCGGGGAAGTTTAAAAAGTTTTTTCTGAACAATAAATTTGTGGTAACGTTACTTATTTTATTGTTAACTGGGGTAACTATCCTGGTGTTTTCAAAGATACCGTTTATTTTTACGCCTATATCTGTATTACTGCACACGGTGGCGGCACCATTGTTACTATCTGGTATCGCTTATTACTTGCTGAATCCGTTAGTAGACCTAATGGGAAATAGATTCAGGATGAAACGTGTGTATGCAATCATCATTCTCTATCTGTTAATTGCGGGTATTATTACGTTGATTCTGGTGATGGTGATTCCGATTCTTCGAACGCAGTTATCTGGTTTGATTGACGATTTTCCAAGGTATAGTGACTTGATTCAGGAACGATTTATGAACCTGACGGGAAGCGAATTCTTTGGTCAAGTTCAAGACAGTATAGGAACCAACCTAAGTGAAATTACCAGTAAAATTACGGCTTGGGGCACTTCTTTTCTGAATAATGCGCTAACAGGCGTAGGGAGCTTCGTCGGAGCCGTTACGGAAATTGTGCTGGCGGTGGTGACGACACCGTTTATTCTATTCTACTTGCTTCGTGATGGAAAAAGATTGCCAGATTACATTTTGAAATTTGTACCTACCGCGCTGCAGCCGCAGACTCGGATGGTAATGTCGGAAATGAACGCGCAAGTATCTTCCTATATTCGAGGGCAAATAATAGTAAGCTGCTGCATTGGTGCGCTGCTCTATATTGGCTATTTGATTATTGGTCTGGAGTATTCACTTGTTCTTGCCATTGCCGCTGCTTGTACAGCAGTTGTTCCCTATTTGGGTCCGGCAATTGCTATTACACCAGCCTTAATTGTGGCCATGGTCACTTCACCATTTATGCTGCTGAAGATGATCATCGTTTGGACGGCTGTACAGCTGATTGAAGGGAAGTTTATCTCTCCGCAGATTATGGGCAAGACATTGAAGATTCATCCGATCACGATCATTTTTGTGATTATTTTTGCCGGCAAAATGTTCGGCGTTCTTGGCATTATCCTTGCAGTTCCTGGTTACGCGGTGCTCAAGGTTGTATTTACACATATTTTTCAATGGTTCCGGTTCCAGTCCGGATTGTATAAGCAGATTGAAGAGAATAAGGAATAATGTGGAAGGGTGAAATGTAATGGTAGGACCGATAGCAGTAACCTCTTACGGTAAGCTTCAAGGACGAGAGGAGGATGGCGTGAACGTTTGGCGTGGAATCCCTTTTGCCGCTCCACCAGTTGGAGAGCTTCGATTTCGTGCGCCGCAGCCACCAGAAGCTTGGAGCGGAATTAGAGATGCTTCTGAATTTGGTCCAGTTAGCCATCAGCCAGCGGATACGAGAGGTACGCGTTTCGGTGGATTAACACCTCGTCATTCTGAAGATTGTTTATATTTAAATGTATGGTCACCTGCATCCTCAGGCGAGGCACTTCCTGTAATGTTCTGGATTCACGGGGGGACATTTGTGACAGGTGCGGGAAGTCAGCCACAGTTTGATGGCACTAGCTTCGCGAAGAATGGAAATGTAGTCCTGGTGACGATTAATTATCGACTGGGACCGTTTGGTTTTATGCATCTGTCTTCGCTTGGTGATGGATTTGCGTCTAATCAAGGCTTGCTGGATCAAATTGCCGGGCTGGAATGGGTAAAGCATAATATTGCCGCCTTTGGAGGCGACCCTCAGCGAGTTACGGTATTTGGAGAATCAGCTGGCAGTATGAGTATCGCAGCCCTTCTGGCTATGCCTGCTGCAAAGGGATTATTTGCTGGAGCGATCATGCAAAGTGGGGCTGCTCAAACTTTGCCAAATCAGCAAGGAAAAGATATTGCTGTAGCATTACTTACTGAACTAGGCATTTCCCCTGATGGAGATACTAGCCTACTTAATACTTTCTCAGCGGAACAAATTATAGACGCAGCCACAAGAATGACCATTAAATTAACGGGTGGTTCAATAGGCATGTTATTTCAGCCTGTCATTGATGGGGATACGCTTCCTATAGATCCTGCACAGGCTGTGGCAGAAGGATCGGCCCAGGGGATTCCGTTGTTGATTGGAACCAATCGAGATGAGGGTAATTTATTTTTCAGGGGAGAGACACCAGGTGCAGACTTTGATGAATCGCTCAAGGCACTGGAGCAGATGATGGGAACTGGAAGTCTGGCGGAGGTTGCCAGCCACTATTCTTCTACATGGGAAGGACAGGCGGAGATTCTAACGGATCTATATTTCTGGGGTACTTCTATATCCTTAGCTGAGAATCAATTGGCCTATGCGCCTGTGTGGATGTATCGTTTTGATGGGACGGTCCCTGGCCATCCATTGTTAAATAAAGCTGTACATGGTGCGGAAATTGTCTATGCTTTTAATAATTTGTCTCATGTAACTCGCTTGGGCGCGGAAATTACACCGGGGATGCAAAAATTGGCTAAAAGTATGCATGCGGCATGGATTGCCTTTGCTCATCGTGGAAACCCGGCTACATCTGAGCTATCATGGCCTGAGTATAATCTGGAAGAACGTCCTACACTGATCTTTGATGAGGAGATGCGAGTAACTCAAGATCCCGATTCAGAGAAACGCAAGAGAATTGTCTCTATTCTGGTTTGAGAAGTCTGAGGGGATGAACGGGGATGAAAATTCAAGGATTTAATCATGTGACGGTAAATGTGAGTGATTTATCACGTTCATTGAATTTCTATACGGGTATTTTGGGTCTTCAGCTAATTCACAAAGGGAATACAGATGCTTATCTGGAATGGGGGAGCGCATGGATTTGCCTCATTGAAAAGCCAAAATACATTGAATTAATGAGCAATGTAATTGGGATAGACCACATTGCTTTTAGTATAGCGGAAGAACATTTCGAGGAGGCAGTACAGGTACTCCGTACCCACGAAGTACGAATCATTAGAGGACCTGTTAAAAGGGGAGTAGGCTGGACAGTCAACTTTCTCGATCCAGATGGGATTCAGTTAGAGCTGCACACTTCTAATCTAAGAGAACGAATGAGTGTTTGGAATGAACAAACATGAATAAATAGAAAGAGGAGCTTCAAAGCCAATTGGTGGCTTTGAAGCTCCTCTTTTTTCTATCGACCTAAATATTCCTTTATCCCTAGAACTACTGCTTCGGCTATCCTATTCTGTACATCCACGGTGAAGAGTAATCCTTCGTCCTTGGTATTACTTAAGTAACCACATTCTAATAAAATGGCTGGCATTTTAGTTTCTCTTGTTACATGATAATTCGCTTGACGAACCCCTCGATCCTGAAGACCTGTAGCAACAGTAAGATATTTATGAACGGTTTGCGCGAATAATAAACTATCTTTACGTGTGTAATAGGTCTCTGTACCACTAGGATTGCTCTTACTGCCCACTGGGATACTATTGGCATGAACAGAGATGAACAAATCTGCTTTTACCTTATTGGCGAGGTTGGATCTGTCCTGTAGGGTCGGGTATGTATCATCACTTCGAGTGAGCACAACCTCAATATTTGGCTCTTTCTTTAGTAGTTCTGCAATTTTCAGTGCTGTTGGCAAGGTGAAATCCTTCTCTTTTCGGTTACTTCCGGTGCCAGGATCTTTCCCACCATGTCCTGCATCAATGACGATTATCTTCTTGTCTGTGTTGCCGGTTGAAGGTGGAGGCGTTGTAACCGGTACTTCTGGTACAGTGGTTGCAGGAGGCGTGGTGCTTGTCCCATTTAGATCCACTATAATAAGTCCATCGTTAGCATTTGTTACACTGTAGTTATTCGCGCTGTTCAGATCAATCACGATCCGGATCGTAGAGGGAGAACTACTGAATAATGAATAACGAATGGTTGAGACGTTAGGATATTCGGTAATCGTCAACTGCCCACTTTGGTTTTTTCCGACAGAAAGGTTCTGATGAAAGCTGTCGCCAAAGCTGGTATTCGGTAAATCTACGACAATTCGGTCTTTATCTGTCATTGTGAATACATTAGGTGTTACACTACCGTTCACCGCAACGATTAGTTTATTATCAACAAAGCTAAGATTTGTGACGGCCGTTGAGGAATTTCCGTCGGTTGCTGTGTTACCGTTGGATCCATTATCAGAGGGTGCGGTTACAGAAGTGTCTGGAACTGTAATTTCTGGATCGCTTCCGCCAATCTCTGGCACTGGAGAAGTTAAGTAGACCGTTTTGGTCACATTATCCCAACCTACAGTAGTTCCTGTCTGTTCACCAACAAATCTTAAAGGAACGAGGGTCGTGTTGCCACTTAGAAAAGGAGGGTTGTCCAGTTTCACCTGTTTCCCCGAAGCCTCTGCCATCGCATTATTCACGATAAGCTTTAATGTCGTTCCCTTTTGCTCAATGGTTGCAGTCTTGGTCACATTATCCCATTTCACGGTATAACCAAGCTGCTCCGTAACGAGGCGAAGTGGAACCATCACGCTTCCATTTACAATTTGAACTTGTGCTTCTTTAGAAATCTTAAGATCATTGCCGTCTAGATTGATGTGTGTCTCTGCAGAGCCGGCATAACCAGTTCCTGGATGAACCAGCACCAACAAAAGCAGCAGTAACGCCAAAAAACCAAACTTCTTCATCTGCAATCCCTACCATCCCCGTTTCTTGGTTTCTAGCAATTCTTACTTTTTCTTCCTTTGATGCAGTTTCAGCGTATATAATTCTTAAACGACAATAGTTTCCAAAAGTTGCGCTCTTTTAGAGTGAAAAAGGAAAAATTTCGGTAGAAAAAGCGAAAAGAGAGCTTTCCCAAACATTTGGGTTAGCTCTCTTTCCCTAACAATATTTTATTTCAAAGAAGTATAACCCGTTTTTTCTACCAATTCCTGACCCTGAGCAGATTGCATCCAATCTAGAAAGGGCTGAATATTGGGGTTGTCACTTCCGGCAGTCACAGCATAAAATTCTGTAGCCAAAGGGTACTGTCCACTACGAATACTCTCTTTGTCGGGCTTAACACCATCTATGGCGAGTAGTGCAATTTCCCCGCTTTGATTCATTTCTGAGGCGTAGAATAAGAAGCTGTACCCGAGCGCATTTTTATAATTGCGATAGCTGGATGTTTGTTTAATGATTCCGCTCATAATATCTGCGACGTCTTCCTTAGGTGGTGTCATGAGTGTGGTATCTCCCATAAACTTTTGCAGCATCGTCTGGCTCCCACTATCCTCTGGCCGTTGAAAAGCGCGAATACGGTTATTAGCTCCGCCTACATCTTTCCAATTGGTGATCTTGCCTGCGTAGATATCTTTAAGCTGGGCGGTAGAAAGTCCAGTCACTTCGTTTCGTTTATTCACAAAAAATACGAAAGCCTCGCGCCCAATAGGTGTGAGCTTCAGCTCGACGCCTTTTCGCTTCGCATGTTTTTGCTGAGCAAGAGAAGGAGCAGCCACAAAAATAATATCGGTCTCACCTTCAATTAGTCTTTTGTAAGCTTCCGGTGTGCTGCTGCAAATTACTTGGCCGATTTGAAAATCATATGGTTTATAATTGCCCGCAGGATAAGCAGATTGCACGAAAGCTGAATACAGTGGGTAAAGTGCGGTTGCACCATCCAGCTTGGGTGGATTGCTATCGATACTATAGGCAGAAGGTTTGTCTAATTTCACTGCTTTCGTATTCTCAGCAAAGGGTTCATATTGTACGAGATTGACCTCCCGATCATCGACCGTGGCAATGCTGTTAGTATATGCTTGCTTGATCTCATATCCTGCGGTTACGAGCACACTAAGTCCGAGGATGGATAGCAATATTATATTGCTTGTTTTTCGGGACAACAAATCAAATATAAGGAGTACAACGTAAATGGCTATTACCACAGATAAAATCGCCACAAGAGGAGTATAAAAGATAAGCCCCCCGAAAAGCGCAGTAATTATCGAACCTATGAATCCTAAAAAAGCTATGACTCCGACCGCAAAAAAGGAGAACAATAGCTTCGTCCAGAATGACTCCTTCATCCAAAATGATTTCTTCATAACAACCTCCTTAGAAAAATTCCTAAACTATGGAAAAATAAACATAATTTCATTATACAGATTTTTGTGGATGAGACAGTAGAACAATAACGAAAAAAATATGTAATAAAAAGCTGTAATACATGAAAATTTTATGTATATTTTCATAAAGTACTGGACGAATGGCAAGAAGAGGTTTATTCTGAGATTGTGAAAAAAACAACGGAATACAAGATTCTCGGGGTAGGGTGAAATTCCCAACCGGCGGTAATGTTCAAAGCGAACTAAGCCCGCGACTCACTTGTTCTGCTTGCAGAGAAGTGACTGATCTGGTGTGAATCCAGAGCCGACGGTAAAGTCCGGATGGGAGAGGATCATAAGATAAAGGCGCTAGGAGTCTATCCTGTACGTCTTTATTGATAATGCCCCCGAGTCGACCTTTTATGGTGATTCGGGGGTTTTTGGTCTCTTATCGAGGGTTTGTATCGACAAGGAGAATGGAATTATGAGTAATGTAACAGCTTCAACATCAGCTAATAAGGTAAGCAGCACGTCGCCGTTACGCAGTGGTTTTTGGCTCGTTGTGTTCGGTGCAGCACTATGGGGTGTGGATCCGCTCTTTCGTATTATCCTCTTAAAATCCTTGACCTCATCGCAAATTGTTCTTTTGGAGCATGTGGTGCTTTTCTTGGCTGCTTCCCCTGTTCTTTGGCGTCACCGGGCGGAGCTAAAAGGTATTGGATTCCGCCAGATTGGAGCTTTGCTAATTGTTTCCTGGGGAGGTTCTGCCGGGGCAACAATTCTATTTACGATGGCACTCTCCAGTGGGGATTTAAATGCTGTGCTGTTGCTGCAAAAGCTTCAGCCGATATTCGCTATCGGTCTTGCAGCCTTAATTCTTAAAGAACGTCTGCCTAAAAATTTCGGGATCCTCATTACTGTGGCTCTGGTAGGAACCTACCTGCTGACCTTTGGCTGGAGTATTCCATTCGGACATGTGAACAACTTTATCGGTGTTAGCAGTCTGATGGCCTTAGGAGCGGCCGCATTATGGGGTGGCTCGACAGTAATGGGACGTTATCTGCTTGGGTCTATGAAATATGAGACAGTGACTTCCCTAAGATTTATAATGGCGCTGCCGCTGCTTTTCGTAATCACCACATTAGAAGGGGCTCCTTGGCAGATTAATGGTGGATTTGGTGCATCTGCTGCCATAGCCATTAATTTGTTGCTGCAGGCTTTGCTGCCAGGACTGCTCAGTATGCTAATGTATTACAAAGGACTCAGCACTACCAAAGCTTCCTTCGCTACATTGGCTGAACTAAGCTTTCCTATGACGGGAGTAATCATTAACTGGATCGTATTCCAGCAGCTCGTCACCCTACCGCAAATTATCGGGTTCGCGTTGATCTGGACTGCTTTATTCTTTATATCGAGTCAACAATCTAAAGCACAAACGCTCTGAACAGACTCTGATTGTATAGATTGAACTAAATAAAGTATAAAGGGATGACTGAATGCCTAGAGGCTTTCGGATCATCCCTTTTTGTATGTCTCAACAATACATTAGACTGCAAAAACTGCAGAAATGTTTCGTACGTAGCATATAGCGTAATAATTTAAGCCTTTACAATAGAGAGGACGATAACAGTGCTTGAACAAGCTATCACCTGTCTACCTCATTGTGCGGGGAGAAATTATCTATGCGTTAATGAAGATTATTTGTACAATAGAGGCTATGACATTTGAGTCGGAGTGTGAAGGAAAGTGTATAGATATAATTTATTTACCAAAATCGTAAGTATCATGGTCATCATGCTGATTCCTATTACGATCCTCTATTTCTATTCCAATAAGACGACCACGGATGTGCTACGTACGGAGTTAAATACTTCGAACAGCAATCAGCTCAGTTTTTTTCAGAATCAAGTCGAGAGTAATATGGAGCTGTTGTCCTCCTGGCCGATCCTGCTCATTCATGATCCTGATATTTTGAGCTTAAAGGATACTTATTTAAAGGGGACACATTTGAACCTGGATGCAATAAATTTGATTAAGCGGATTCAGACCAAAATCAGTATTCAGGAAAGCTCCTCCAACTGGAAGAGTAAGTTGTATCTATATTCACCGTCGATCCACCGAATGGTGTCAGAGAATGATGCTTTACCATATTCGGATGAGGATTTGAAGCGGGAAGTAAAGTCAGGCTGGCATGTAGAAAAGATCATTGAGCAGGATGGCGACCATTTTGTGTTCTCTTGGTTTTCTTTTACCCCCTTCATGTCAGAGTTCACTCCTGAAAAGGCCAATACGATTATGAAGGTGGAGTTTGACAGCCGAAACATTGAAGATATGCTGGATAAATTTAAAAGTGATGGCAGGAGAGATCCTTTTTATTATAAACAGGGTACTGGACTTATCTTTAACCGTAGTGCTGACAAGCTGCTAGCTAATGAATTGGTAAATAGGCTGGAGCAAGAGCAGTTGAAGCAAAGCGAAAATCGTACAGTGAACATTAATGGTGAGTCCTACAGTGTAAACATAGTCTATTCGGATAAAATGGGCTGGTATTTGATCGACTATATGCCGCTGTCAGAAATACTGCATCCAATCCAAACCTCCAATCGCTTATTTTATTTTGCTATTGGTGCATTGTTATTAATGAGCTGTCTCGTAGCCTATCTACTATATGTGCAGGTGCAGGTGCCCGTTAGATTATTGGTTGGAGGCTTCCAGAGGTTGAAGCAAGGAGACTACTCTGCGCGGGTGGAGATCAAAGGTAAAAATGAGTTCAGCTTCCTGTCCGGAAGGTTTAATAGCATGGTGGAACAGATTCAGAAGCTGATCGAGAATGTGTTAATGGAAAAAATCCATGTTAGGGAAGCCAGATTAAAGCAGCTTCAATCTCAGATCAATCCGCATTTCTTCTATAATTGCTTCTCCTTTATTACGAGTATGGCGAAGCTCGATAATATGGGTGCTGTCGTCGGTATGTCGCATAATTTATCCCGGTATTACAGATATACGACCCGCCAAGAACGCGATCTTGTCGCTTTATCTGAAGAAACGGAATTTGTGACTCACTATCTAGAGATCCAAAAAATGAGGATGAGCAGACTTCAATATGAAGTTCTTATCCCACCGCAAATGCGGAAACGGGATCTTCCTCCGTTGGTTCTTCAGCCTTTGGTCGAGAATGCGGTTATCCATGGAATTGAGCCTGTCTCTAAAGAGGGGCTGGTGCGAATTACGGGCACATGCAACGGAAGAGTTATGACATTAACGGTTGAGGATGACGGAAAAGGCATGACCCCGGAGGAAATTATCGTATTGGAAAATAAGCTAGGCAAAGCGATGGATGAAGAAATGGGCTGCGGGCTTTGGAATGTGCATCAGAGAATGCGGCTGCGTTTTGGTGAGGATGCAGGATTGACGATTGCACCATCATCACTTGGAGGACTACAGGTTAAACTTCAGTGGTTGCTACCGCTAACTGACAATAATATGGATGACATCTAGGAGGGAATATGTTGATAGAGATCTTGTTAGTCGATGATGAGCCTTATGTAACAGAAAGTCTGGCCCGCACGATTCCGTGGGACGAGATTGGCGTAAAGCAAGTGCATCAGGCGGCATCAGGTGCTGAGGCTCTGGAAATATTGGAACAGCAGGATATAGATATTATGGTTACTGATATTTCTATGCCGGGAATGTCCGGGTTACAATTAATTGAAACAGTGAGTGAGAAATGGCCGGATATCCGTTCGATCCTACTGACAGGTTATTCTGATTTTCAGTATGCTAAGAAGGCGATTCAGCTGCAGGCCTTTGATTATATTTTGAAGCCGGTAAGTGATGAAGAATTTATCAAAAGTATCTCCGGAGCGATTGAGTCTCTAAAAGATGAATGGGAGGCACATGATAAATACCATTTGCTACTCTATAATCGGAAAGCCGATTACAGTGTTTTACGGGCCAACTTGATGCATGAATTACTACTTGGTAGAGTACTGTCTGAGCGGACACTTGCTTTAAAGCTAAAGGAATATGAAATCTCTTTCGAATCAGATGTGGAAGCGGCGATGTTATTGATTCAGCTGGGTAAACATTATGCCGCGATGGATCATCATTCGGTTTCCCTAATGGAATATGCCATCGGCAATATTGCCGAGGAGCTCTTTAAAGAGCAGTTCCATGTCTGGTTTTGCAAAGCACCCCATGATTGTTTAATTTTGCTTGTCGAGCTGAAGCCAGTCATCCAGCGGGAGTTAGAGAAGTCGAATAATTACGATGCTGCGAGACAACAAATCCTTAAGTCAGCGATCGCTAACTTCAGAATTAGTGTGAGTAACTACCTGAAGGGTGAGATATCGCTTATCGTTACGGAGTGGTTTGCTTTTCCCGAAGGGATGACGGCTGCCTATCGAAGTGGCTTAAGTTCAATGTTTTTGACAACACATAATGAAACAGGCTCGGTACTTTATCTGGGGGATCGTCATCTTCAGGAGATGATGAGCATCAAATCACTCGAAAGCCTTTACCGTCCGCCAACGCTTATTCATTTGCTGGAATCTAAGCAATGGGATACAGCCCGCGAGAAGATCGCTGATGTGTTCCGAGATATGGAGAATGCGCGATTTTCAAGTGAGCATCTGTATGAAGTTTTTTTGTCCATTACTAATGCGTTCATGTACATTGCCCACAAAGGGGGGCAGTTCATCTCACAAATCGACCAATATGCGTTCGATCCGATGTTGACTCAGAGCATCATTGTTTCTTTTGACAAACTGAAGGACTGGGCGTTCGATATGCTAAACAAGCTTCAGAAGGAACTCTCAGAAAGTGATCAGAATACGAAAAGTTACATTATTAAGCAGGTGCATGAGCTGGTAGGGAACCATTCCGGACATGATTTGTCGGTCAAGACGATAGCGGATCATGTGTATCTGCACCCCGTATACTTATCTAAAATATATAAGGCAGAGACAGGAGAAGGGCTCGGAGACTATATTATCCGCATGCGGATGGAACGTGCACTTTATCTGCTTAAGAATACGAATAAAAAAATCTATGAAATCACTACCGAACTCGGATATCAAAATCCGCAATATTTCAGCAAAATGTTCAAAAAGCATTACAATATGACACCAAATGAATTTCGTGACGGATAGAGAGGTTGAGAAAGGTGCAGAAACCTTGTTTAAATGACGTATTCGACATCATCTTCGTTCCCTATAATTAAGTCATAACCAACACTTAAGGAATCTAAGGGGGAACAAAATGAGCGCGATGAAGAGAAAAAAATGGCTGCCGCTCCTGTGTATGAGTATGCTTTTGGTAGGTAGTCTCGCAGGTTGTTCGAGTAATAATGCTGCTGATGGAAAGAATACAGCCGGTGATACGACTACCAATACAACATCTAATTCTGAAAACGCCTACAAGGATAAATATGATCCTGAGGTAACCATTACAACGGTATGGGGTGTTGACCCTGAGCTTAAATTCAAGAATGGGGAAAGCATTGAGAATAACGTAGCTACGAAGTGGACAAAAGAAAAGTTCGGCATCAATATTAAATCACTTTGGTCCATTACAGATACGAATGGCGCTTTTGGAACCAAACTACGCCTGTCGATGTCATCTGGTCAGGAAATGCCCGATGTTGTAACGATCGGTACGGGGGATAGCACGATTGCTCAGGATTTGATTGATTCCGGTATGTATGCTGAAGTGGGAACACTATTTGATAAATACGCCTCAACTACTTGGAAAGAAGCCATGGCACAGGATCCGAACGTATGGAACCAATACAGCCGTGATGGCAAAAGAATGGGTCTCCCTGTACTCGATTACGCATACAACCATGATTACATTCTTTGGATCCGCCAAGATTGGCTGGACAAGCTAAATATGCAAGCTCCTAAAACGATTGATGAGCTAGAAAAAGTTATGGATGCATTCAAGAATCAGAACCCTGACGGCTTGGCACCAGATAAGGTGACTCCGCTCAGTATCGGCTTTAAGACATCAATGAACACTTGGATGGGCGATCCTTCTTGGATCTTCGGTGCTTATGGAACGCTTCCGCAGCAATGGAATCTTGATGCTGATGGTAAATTGGAATACGGCTCTGTAAATGCAGGTATGAAGCAAGGGCTCGAAAAAATGAAGGAATGGCTCGCAAAAGGTTATATTCCTCAAGAAGCAGCGCTTTGGGATGAGAACAAAACAGCTGAGCCAGCAGTGGCGGGCACAGCAGGTATTCTCCCAGGACCATACTGGATGAGCGGTTGGCCGCTTCAAGATACTGTGAAGAATGCTCCGGATGCTGTATGGGCTCCAATTGAAATTCCAGCAGGACCAGATGGTAAAGTTATGCGTCATGGAACACAGTTCACTAACGGTGTAACTCTGATTAGCACCAAGATGAAAAATCCAGAAGCCTTCTTCACCTATCAAAACTATCTGTTCGATAACTTTGCTGATCCTAAGCCTGGAAGCGAGCTAGATAACGGCCTCTTTGCAGGATATGACTATGAACTAGATGCAGACGGTAAGATGATTGAAAATGATAAAATTGCTGGTGGTTATGTAAACAGTGTTCGTTATATGCTGGTTCGTGACGGCGCCCGGATTCCAGATGCCCAAATGAAAGCCCTTCTTAACCTTGCAGATGGTGCTGAACCAACCACTCGTTTGGAGAAGGATGTAGCTGTGAACTATGGTAAGGATACTCCTGCAGCTGCAAAGGTTCTGCTGGCACAAGAGGATAAATCCTTCAAAAATATGTTCACAGGCCCTACTACTGAAACTATGAAATCGAAGATGGATTACCTGAACAAAATCGAGAACCAAACGTTTAATGAGATCATCTATGGCAACAAGCCACTAGAAGCTTTCGATACCTTCGTAGCGACCTGGAAATCAGGCGGCGGCGATCAAATCACTAAAGAAGTAAATGAATGGTATGACAGTGTAAAATAATGCTCTGTTAAGGGTACAATTAGGGACTGTTTTCTCAGCTGTTATTTAGCTGTGGAAACGGTCTCTTTTTGCGTTAGCGGTTATCCGAATTTGTATAAATTAGCTTCTGTTTCTATACGGTAAAGAGATTGGTTTTGTACCATATATATTGGTTTTGCTCGCTATTTGGGGAATCCTGTCGTTGCTATAATTTGAGTATGGTTACAGAAGAACTTGACACGATATGGGGGACCAAGGATGAGAACACTTAAAAAAACATGGCCATTTCACTTAATGTTGCTGCCGGCGATGATATTCCTGATCATCTTCAGCTTTATACCGATGGGCGGAATTGTGATGGCGTTCCAGGATTATAAGCCATGGCTAAAAATTTCGGGATCAGCGTGGGTTGGATTAGATAATTTCCGCTATCTATTTGAACGTAATGACAGTATGCAGGTCATTTGGAACACATTGATTATTGCCGTTCTGAAGATGATCTTCAATCTGGCTGTGCCGTTTGTGTTCGCCATTCTGTTGAATGAGATCCGCAAGGTTTATATACAGCGTACAATTCAGACACTGGTTTATTTACCTCACTTCTTGTCTTGGGTCATCCTTGGCGGGATCTTGCTAGATTTGCTTGCTACAGACGGCTTCGTCAATCAGATTCTCGGCAGTATGGGGATTAAACCCATCTTTTTCTTAGGAGATAATAACTGGTTCAGGTTCACGGTCATTCTCACGGATGTATGGAAGGAATTTGGTTATAACACGATCGTTTTCCTGGCTGCTCTAGCAGGAATTAACCCTTCATTATATGAAGCTGCTGAAATAGATGGTGCAACCCGCTGGAAACAGACACGTTTTATCACAATGCCTTCTCTACTGCCAATGGTTGTTGTGGTAGGTACCCTGGCTCTTGGAAATGTATTGAATGCAGGGTTTGACCAGATCTATAACCTCTATAATCCGCTGGTCTATCAGAAAGGCGATATTATCGACACCTTCGTATACCGTACAGCTATTCTGAATGGTGAGATGGGGTTTGGTACAGCAATCGGACTGTTCAAGTCAGCCATTAGTATGGTCCTAATCCTTGTATCGTACAGTCTGGCTAAAAAATGGGCAGGATATCGCATTTTCTAAACTACCAAAGGAAGAGGGAGACCTATGTATTACAAAACTAGAGGTTATCGTATTTTCAACATATTCAATACTTGTTTTCTGATCATACTCGCACTCATGTGTATTGTTCCTCTGATTCACGTATTAGCTGTGTCTTTCAGTGCCAAGTCTGCGGCTGATGCCAATCTGGTAGGCCTGTGGCCAAAGCAGTTCTCTCTGGAAGCTTATAAAAAGACAATGAATAATCCGATATTCCTGCACTCCATATGGGTATCCGTACAAAGAACCGTACTCGGAACCGGACTTACACTTCTGATTACTTTTCTGGCGGCTTATCCCTTATCTAAGGAAAACTCAGTTTTTAAAGGTCGGAATGTGTATTCCTGGTTGTTCGTTTTCAGTATGGTGTTCAATGGTGGACTGATCCCTTTCTACATTGTCATTCAAAAAATTGGCTTAATGGATTCCTTCTGGGTACTCGTTCTGCCAGGTGCAGTAAATACGTTCTTGGTCATTCTGATGCTGAACTTCTTCCGTGGTATTCCTAAAGATCTGGAGGAAGCTTCACTAATAGACGGTGCCGGACATTTCCGAACCTTATTCAGTATTTACTTACCGATTTCACTACCATCGATTGCGACGATTGCACTGTTTAGTATGGTGTTTCATTGGAACTCCTGGTTCGATGGACTGTTGTACTTGAACAATTCCAAGCAGTTTCCGCTGGCGACCTTTCTGCAGACCGTTATCATTCAACGGGATATGAGCTCCATGAGCATTAATCCGAAGGAGATGGAATTAATCTCGCAGACAACGGTTAGAGCCGCGCAAATCTTTATCGGGGCTGCTCCTATTCTAATCGTATATCCATTTTTGCAGAAATATTTTGTTAAAGGGATGACACTTGGTTCTGTAAAGGAGTAGGGATGATGATAACGACATTTATCAATGGAATGGATATCTCGTTTTTGGATGAAATAGAGCAGAGTGGAGGCAAGTTCCACAGTAGCTCTGTTCGGAGCGCTGAGGAAGGTGAGGATTTACTCCACATCCTAAAGGACAATGGAGTGAATGCCATCCGGCTACGGATTTGGAATGACCCTCCAGGCGGTTTCTGCAATTTAGAACGTACACTGGTCATGGCTAAGCGAATCAAAGAAGCAGGGCTTAACTTTTTATTGGATTTTCATTATTCAGACAAATGGGCCGATCCGGCTAACCAATGGAAGCCAAAAGCTTGGGAGGCACTTGACTTCAGTGGTTTGACATCCGCCGTGTATGAGTATACACGCGAGACCCTCGAAGCTTTACAGTCCCAAGGCACACTGCCCGATATGGTGCAGATCGGTAATGAAATTACGCCAGGCATGTTATGGGGAGAAGGCAAGGTTGATGGAGATTGTGATACTCCGGAGCAGTGGGAGCAGTTCACTACGCTAGTTAAAGCGGGTATAGGGGGTGCGAAATCCGTCGATTCTGACTTGTCCATTATGATCCACATTGACCGGGGAGCTGATCATCCGGCGAGCCGTAACTTTTTTGATCGTTTCTTAGAACATGGCGTAAATTTTGATGTGATCGGATTATCATTCTACTCTTGGTGGCATGGTACTTTGGACGACTTGCAGCTTAACCTGAACGAATTAGCGCTGCGTTATAACAAGGATATCATTGTGGTGGAAACAGCCTATCCATGGACACTGAATGCACCTGAAGGATTTCCAGTAATTGTGAATGAGGAAGCCCAGCTCCATGAAGGTTATCCAGCCACAGTAGAGGGTCAAGCTAAGTATATGAAGGATTTCATAAACGTAATTGAGAATACACCTAACGGAAAAGGAATCGGCTTTTATTACTGGGAACCTGCTTGGATTCCTTCGCAAAAGGAATGGTCTGTTGGGCATGAGAATGGGTGGTCCAATTTAGCTCTGTTTGATTTTGAAGGTAAGAAACTGGATTCGCTCCATTTCTAAAGATTATTAGGATAGAAAAGAAGACAGCCAATGGTTAAGCACCGTGGCTGTCTTCTTTTTTAATTCAAAAAGGCATCTAAAGCCACCGTAGGCTTACCAGAAGAATCAAAGGCACCTTTTGTGTAAGCGTACCATGTACCATAACTCTCCGGTTCCCAATAGAATACGCCAAGCCCTTTGCCGCCACTTACCGATTTTGTTTTGCTAATGATGTCCGTAAGAAAAGCTTTAGCCGTTGTTGGAGCACTAACATCCATTCCGACCTCTGAAATGATCACCTCTTTACCATACCGGGCAACCATATCATTCATATTCGTTAATGTCTGAGCATTCAGTGTAGACCAGTTGCTTGTAGTTGGATAGAGTGACATGCCGATCACATCATAGTTGGCACCGTTAGACTTCAGACCGTCAAACATCCAGCGGAACAAGGAATTGTCGTAGCCGTTAGAGAGGTGGACGATGACTTTTGAACTACTACTGACCGCTTTTACTGCACTATAACCTGAATTGATCAACGCGGCAAAATTACTCATACTTACAGAAGCTTTTCCATCCTCCCACAGCATTCCATTATTCGTCTCGTTCCCTACCTGTACCCATTCCGGCGTTACACCGCTAGCTTGGAGAGTATTCATAACATCATAAGTGTGGTCATATACCGCTGTCTTTAGAGCAGTAAAGTTCTTGCTGGTCCAGGCAGCAGGTTTCTTCTGATTGCCAGGATCTGCCCATGTATCACTATAATGAAAGTCAATCATGATTCGAAAACCCATGTTCTTGGCGCGAACGGCCTGTTTCACAACATCGGCTTTGTTGGAGAAATTAATGGAGGGGTTGACCCAGACCCGAAGTCGAATGGAATTCATCCCGTGGTCTTTGAGGATTTGCAGTAGATCTTGTTTCACACCGTTATCATTATAAAAAGACCAATTATAGTACTCCATCTCCGATAGCCAGCCTACATCCGCCCCTTTTGCAAAAGTCGCAGCAGCCTCCGCAGGTTTGTTATTCACAAAGTTGAAACACATACTAAACACGAGAGACAGGCAGATGAACAATTTGAACATTGTTTTTGAGCTTTTTTTACTCATGATAATAACCTCCAGATTATGGTTTTAACAACAAGTGCTCATTAAATCGCGACGTTTGTATCCGCTTACATAAATGCCTCCCTTCGTCTTTTATAACAAGATTGTAAGGTGTGATAAGTCTTCCCGATACCTATAAAGAATCAACATTTCAGCTTCTTTGGAAATTGATTCAGAGCTTCAAGAGTAAAAATAAGGCTTTACTCCCATACTACCGTTATCTTGCACCGGAGCTATTTGACCACAACCTTTAGGAGGAATGCGGATGAAACAACATTCTGCTCCCGCCATCTATATACAGCTTAAGAACCGGGTGACGGTACCCAAAGGTAAAGGTGTCACATTGGGTGATATTGCATTTTTGATCGCGGAGCCAGAGCTGAAAGAGTCCCTGGAATCTATTTTGCTAATGAAGCCAGAGCAAAGTGACGGCAATCTGATTTTGATTGATCTTCTGATGGTTATTCCCCGCATTTATGAGCTGGTGCCCGAAGCGGACATTGAGCCGATCGGTGAAGGGAGAACGATTGTGCAGATTGAAGGTCCGGTGGAGAGGCGGAAGCCCTCAGTAGCGATGTTTGTTTTAGTGTGGCTGCTGCTGTTCTTCGGGTCTGCGCTGACCATTATGAATTTCCATGCGGATGTAAACATGCAGGAGGTCCAAATCCGAATTGTCGAGATGATAACCGGTCATCGGGATGAGCATCCGGTTGTCTTTCAGATTGCGTATTCTGTAGGCATCGGTTTTGGGATGGTCATTTTTTTCAACCATTTATTTAAGAAAAAGTGGAATGAGGAGCCAACACCGCTAGAAGTGGAAATGTACCTGTATCAGAAAAATATCGATCAATACGTCATCAATGAGGAGTATAGCAAAATGAGGCGCCGTGGAGAAAATCAACCAGAGAACGTGGAGGACGGAAGATGACGGCACCTATAACACTAGGGTTGAATTTGCTGCTGGGGATTGCAGGGGGGATCGCTGTAGGTGGCGGTGTGATCGCTTTATTTGTGGTTCTTGACATGGTGCCCCGTCTGGCCCAATTAACTTCTTCTTACGATAAAGTACATTGGTACGAGGGTGCGATGGTAGTCGGATCATTGGTAGGAACCGTAAGTGATTTTTGGAATTGGAAAATATCTTCAGGTCCTTTAGTTGAACTTGGTATAGGACTATTTGACGGGATTTTTGTCGGGATGCTCGCTGCAGCATTGACCGAGGTATTAAATGTGCTGCCTATACTCGCGAAACGCTTGAATATGACACATTATCTGTTCGGGCTGTTAATGGCGATGGTTAGCGGGAAGGTCGCGGGTTCTTTGTTCGACTGGTTTGTATACCGACAGTAAACGGGGGTTATGGAATGAGCAAATTTATTCACAGCGGTGATTCTGTGCCAGAAGAGGATCATCAGGAAGAAAACGCTGCGGCTGCCGCAGCAATGAAGAATACCGCAGAGGATCTGGTTGATGATCATACTGAGGCAAACGGAGCTTCTATGAACAGTGAAGACGCAGATCCGGCGGAAAATACTACAGCAGCTGATCCGAGTCAAGGGCAACAGGATGCAGAAGCATCTGCGGAGCTAGGGTCAGAAGAGCAAAGCGCTGAA
>NZ_NFVA01000023.1 GCF_002264395.1 Paenibacillus sp. VTT E-133291 | reverse complement strand
GAGTAGAAAGCAGGGCATAAATGCTTCGGATTAGCAGAGTCTAACTTATACAGATGAGAGTGTTTAAAGATAGGGTAAGGTGTATTTGAGCGGATGTCTGACGTAGCTTTTTGTGCATCTGTCGAATTTAAGCGGCGGGTTAGAATTTAAACTAACTAATCATTAAACAATCACTCGATACGATTTGACTAAGTTCGGTGACAACCCAACCCTATTTTTTTATCCATCCTTTCCTCACCATCTGAGAAGCATCGTTATATACACTATGAGCCGACTGATCAAAGGCGAGAAGAAGAAGATGAATGACACTTATTAATAAGTGATTAGATCTTTTACCTATAAACCATAAATAGGATCAAAGTGGAAACTGAGATACAAAAATAAGTGTGCGCGAGGCCATAATCAGATATCCGACAAAGTTAAGCCGGTGTAGTTAAGCCCGAATAATTAGTGTTAAACCTCAGTACTCCTTACAACCAAACGTTTCGTAAAATGGCGGTAATTCACGATAGCTTAGCTATTGTTGCGATTATGGCACTGGCATTGGTAGCTGGTAGAGGAGAGAAATGAGATCGCAGGAACAATTGGAAGGGTATTAGAAAAAAATGAACCTAGGAACAAAAGGAAGGAATGGGACACTAAAGAGTAATGGAACCTCAGAGCTACGATTCTCCGGCTGAGATTTTTTTGTTATTTTTGGAAGACTCCTCTTCTTACGGTACAATAGATGCGTGGAAGAAGATGAAGCGGAGGAACATTTATGATACGTACACTTGCGGTGACGCATACAGGTGAGGTGCTGACAGACATACCTTTGCAGGATATCCGGCGGGAGGATTATGCATGGATATGGGCAGACTTTGCTACACCTACGGCAGAGGAGACGCTGCTGTTGGATCACTACTTTCATTTTCACCCTTTGGCGATTGAGGACTGTATGCATGTACTACAGCGGCCGAAGCTGGATCATTATGAGGAAGTACAGTTTTTTGTGCTGCATGCGCTGAATGAAGAGACGCTGGATGCTGAAGAGATAGACCTTTTTTTGAGCGCAAATTACCTCGTGTCCTATCATCATCAGGAAAAAACAGAGATGAATGAAGCTTGGGAACAAGTGAAGCGTGAAATACATAGTCGTAAAGGCTGGTCAGGTGGTCCGATGGCGGCTGCATATACAGTAATGGACAAGCTGGTAGATAAGTATTTTCCGTGCCTATACAGTTTAGAAGACGAGCTTGCGGATCTGGAGAGCAATGGCAGCAGTGAGTCGGTGGAGGATTTGATGAGCCAAGTGTTTGGTTTGCGCGGAAGGCTGCTCAAGATGCGGCGGACGATTGTGCCAATGCGCGATTTGATGTACCGGATTTTGAATTCGCAGCATGTCCAGAGCAACGGCGAGGAACGGATTTATTTTGGCGATATCTATGACCATTTGTTAAAACTGTCCGATATGATTGAGGCGGATCGAGAAATGACTGCGGACCTACGTGATAGCTACATTTCTCTTAACTCCAACCGGATGAATTCGATCATGAAAACACTAACAGTAATCACTACCGTATTCATGCCGCTGACGCTGATTGCCGGAATTTATGGGATGAATTTCGTGGTGATGCCTGAGCTCGAATGGAAGTATGGATATTTTGGCGTTCTGCTATTTATGCTGGTGGTGGGTGTTAGTATGTTCAGATGGTTCCGGCGTAGTGGATGGTTTAAGTGAAAAATAAAACGTCACCGCTATTTGCGGCGACGTTTTCCTGTAGAGGGAGTAGAGCGCCGGCGTGTGGTTGTAGTAGATTTGCGGCGGGTCGAGGTGGAACGTCTTTTTTTGCGTCGGTTAGGGCTGTACAGCGCTGCATCCTCTTCGGCAGCTAGTGCACCTGAGGAGCCTTTGTTTTTGCCGAAGTTACCCATAAAAAGCTTAACCATCGGAGCCATCTGCTGGAAGCCGGACATCACCTTCTGCACCTTACCCATGGAGTTTACGATCCCGTCAATACCGCCCATTCGGTCGATGATACCTTTGATTTGCTCCATATTCCCACCGATTCCGCCACCGCCGCCTAAACCGCCCAAGCCGCTAAGCAATCCGGCAAGCCCGCCGCTTGCCTTAGTCGTAGCTTCAGCAGCAGGAAGCGCTAGCGCAGTTTCGGTGGCTGCTTCTGCTCCTAAAGCGGGAAGGATTCCGCTCTCTCCTGGGGGGGATGAAGGCGCATATGGACTGAGCCCGGGGTAAGCAGATGCATTATAAGTATCGGTCAATGAACGCTGGTTCCGGCGGGAATGATTATAGTAATGATCAGGCATAATATCACATTCCTTTGTTAGTGGTCTGCTATACTGTATGTCATGGGCGAACATACGGTATAGACGAATGCCCGGGTTACCCGTGATAGGAGCGGAAAAGGGCGAATGCCTATAATCGTCCTTAAGAAGTGAAAAAAGCGTGTACAAGCTTGATTTTCGGCGCTTATGTAGTACTATAGTGTAGGTGCTATTTCTTATGCAGGAAGAAATAAACGCGGTTGGGTACATATTGAGTGTGCGCCATGGGTGGACGTTTGTCCATCGATTTCACTCTTTACAGCGTGAAATCGTTAATGCTTGAAAAATGCGCTCCAGTGCAATATAGTAAAGGCAGGATAGTCGCATGAGGTTTATGTTTCCGGAGCTAGTTTTGTACGGAGCTTAATTAGAGAAACTAATGCTGATAGAACTTTTAGGGGATGAAAAGCTGATGCAACTTAAGAAGTTGAATGATAAAAGTATCGACCAATTATTTGAAGCTATTTTAACGTTGAAAAATATGGAAGAATGTTATGTGTTCTTTGATGATCTGTGCACTGTGAACGAGATTCAATCGTTGTCGCAGCGACTGGAAGTAGCGCGTATGCTTGGCAAAGGCTCCACCTACAACCAGATCGAAGCAGAGACGGGTGCAAGCACAGCTACGATTTCCCGTGTAAAACGTTGCCTGAACTACGGTAATGACGGTTATAAATTAACGCTGGAACGTTTGGGACGTTAATTTATGGTACCGGGCGTACTTATTATCAGTCACGGCTCTCGCGACGAGGCTTGGGTATCGATTGTAGAGGAAGCCGTAAGCGGATTGTCGCTAGGTGAAAAGATTCCTGTTGTGGTCTCTTTTTTAGAGCTGGTAGAGGGCCGTCTGATTCAAGATGGAATAAATGAGCTGGAACACGCAGGGGTCACAGATATTATTGTGATCCCATTGTTCGTTTCCTCAGGAAGTACACATGTCGATGAGATAGAATATGCACTAGGCGCCAAACCTGAGCCTGAACGTGAGACGGATTTAGCGCTGTTCTCAGTGAAGGCTAAAGTTCACTATGGTTATCCTATCGACGATGATCCGGACATCGCTGTAATGATTTGGGACAAGCTACGTGAGCTGTCTACGGAACCGAAGCTAGAGACGATTTTGCTTGTGGGGCATGGCAGTGTATATGATGGTTTCCGGCAGCGCTGGGAGCAGGGCATATCTTCGCTGGCGGGACGTGTCCGTGAGGTGAGCGGCGTAGCGGCGGCCGACTATGCTCTGCTGAGTCCGGATAGTGTAAGAAGCAAGGTAGAGTATTGGCAGGAGCAGGGTCACGAGGTACTGGTGGCGCCGCTTTTTTTGAGTGAAGGCTATTTTACTAAGCATGTGGTTCCGGACAGACTAAAAGGGTTAACCTATAAGTATTCTGGTCAAACACTTCTTCCGCACCCCCTTCTTCCGCATTGGATGGAGAGACAGGTAGAGACACTCCTCGAACAGATTCGAATGAAACGATAAAGCACCTACCCCTGAGCACATTTAATCATAAAAAAGGGCCCAGATCCGTGGATAATACGGGATTTGCTGCATATACATATAAATATATTTTTTTGTTAAATAAAGTGTCATGAATTGCTGTATAATGGAATATTTGCATGAAAGGGCCTTTAACATTGATTGTAGTGGTCCGAATTAGGTATAATCAATTAGGTTATTCTATTATAAAAACAGGTGGCGTTCCGGTAATGAAAACTGCGAGATTGATTTATAATCCCACTTCTGGACGGGAAGAAATGAAGAAGCGGCTCGCCGATATTTTGGACCGGCTGGATATTGGTGGCATTGAAGCCACCTGCCATGCAACAACCGGAGAAGGCGATGCTATGATAGCTGCTGCAGATGCAGTAGAACGCGGTTATGACTTGATCATAGCAGCCGGTGGCGACGGCACTTTAAATGAAGTTATTAATGGTATGGCGGAGAAGCCTAATCTTCCCCCGCTCGGCGTCTTGCCGCTTGGTACTACTAATGATTTCGCACGTGCAATGGGGATCCCGAAGAACTGGGAAGATTCCTGTGATCTGATCATTCGCCAAGAGACACGTCCGATTGATATCGGCAAGGCAAATGACCGTTATTTTATTAATATAGCAGGCGGCGGTAGTCTAACCGAACTGACATATGAAGTTCCTAGTAAGCTGAAGACCATGATAGGGCAGCTTGCGTACTATCTAAAAGGTATTGAAAAAATGGTCAGCCTGTCACCTCAGGAATTAATCATTCGTGCCAATGGCCAAGAAGTTATTCATGATGAGTTCATGCTATTCCTGATTGCAAACACGAATTCTGTTGGCGGCTTTGAAAAGCTCGCTCCCGGCGCTCGGATCGATGACGGTCTGTTAGATGTCATAGCGGTTAAAAAATGCAATCTGGCAGAGTTTGTCCGTTTGGTCAGATTGGCTCTTCGCGGTGAGCATTTGAATGATAAGAAGGTTGTTTATTTCCGCACGGATGCGATGGATGTAATCTCACCAGGGCATGTCCAATTGAACTTGGACGGCGAACTGGGTGGAGAGCTGCCAGGGCGATTCCGGATTTTGCCGCAGCATTTGCGGATTTTTGCTGAGAATAACTGAGATTGATTGAAAGTAAGAGTGTGGGATTATACAGAGATGATCTTTGATCGAAGAGACTGTAAGATTTACAGTGATGGAAATGATTGAAGACATTTAATTGGGTTTATACAGCGATGATAATGAAAGAAGTGAACTATAAATAATGAGTAAACACCGCAGTGGACGCAGCACCAGCCGCCCAGTCGGCAAGGCGCCTGTCGCCGAACTGCCTGTGAATAAAAATGATGAGGTTATGCTCGATATTATCGGCATGACCCATGAAGGTGAAGGGGTAGGCCGCGTTGAAGGCTTTACCCTTTTTGTGCAGGGAGCTCTTCCCGGAGAGAAGGTCCGGGCAAAGGTGCTCAAGACCAAGAAACAGTATGGCTACGCCAAGCTGCTGAATTTAGTAGAGGCGAGCAGCGCCCGTATCGCGGCGCCTTGTGAGATCTATGATAAGTGTGGCGGCTGTCAGCTGCAGCATATGGACTATGCCGCTCAGCTGACGTGGAAACGGCAGCTGGTGGTGGACAACCTGGAGCGGATTGGAAAGCTCCGGGTGAGTGGTGGTGGCGGAGATAGCGGAAAGAGCAAAGCGAATGAAGCTGTTGAGAGTCAGATGGACCGTGCTAACGATGGTGACATCGCGGATGGCGCTGGAGTGGCTAAGACAGAGGGCATTCTCGTCCGCCCTACACTGGGCATGGACGAGCCTTGGCGTTATCGCAACAAGGCTCAGGTGCCGATCGGCGTAACAGAAGGCGGCCTTGTGGGCGGCTTTTACGCGCGGGGAAGCCACCGGATCATCGATATGGAAACATGCTTAATTCAGCATGAAGATAACGATGACGTTGTGCGCAAGGTGAAAGGCATCGGCAGAGAACTCGGCATCTCTGCTTATAATGAAGAAACCAGCCGCGGCCTGCTGCGCCATGTCGTCGTGAAAAAAGCCTTCCGCACCGGTGAAATGATGCTCGTCCTCGTAACCAACGGCCGCGACATCCCGCACCTGGACGCCTGGCTCGGGAGCATCCGCGAACAGCTGCCAGATGTAGTCAGCATCTGCCAGAACGTCAACACTCAGCGCACGAATGTCATCTTCGGGGACGAAACCCGTGTCCTGTGGGGCAGAGACGTCATCTATGACTACATCGGCGATGTACAGTTCGCAATCTCAGCGCGTTCGTTCTATCAAGTGAACCCGGCACAGACTGAGGTGCTGTACGGAAAAACCGTAGAATACGCCGGACTGACTGGCAATGAAACGGTTATCGATGCCTATTGCGGCATCGGTACGATCTCTCTCTTTTTGGCGCAGCATGCGGCTAAGGTATACGGTGTGGAGATTGTACCGGAAGCTATTGAGGATGCCCGGGCGAATGCGAAGTTGAACGAGATGAAGAATGTGGTGTTCGAGGTTGGAGCCTCTGAGGATGTCATTCCGAATTGGAAAGAGCAGGGGATTAAGGCGGATGTTATCGTGGTCGATCCACCACGTAAGGGCTGCGATCCGCGACTTTTGGAGACGATTCTTGCGATGAAGCCGGAGCGTGTGGTGTATGTGTCGTGTAATCCATCGACATTGGCAAGGGACTTGCGGGTGCTCGAAGATGGCGGGTACAGAACAGTGGAGGTAACTCCGGTGGATATGTTCCCGCATACGGTGCATGTGGAGTGCGTAATAGGAATACAACGAAACGATACGTAGAAATCCTTTGTTTTCAACACTTTGCGCGATTTATGACTTTTACGAAAGACGGCAGTGACTTCAGAAATAAGGTGCTTAAAGACAAAATCGAGGTTTCCGTCGTTTTAGACTTGGATTTGGATGTCGGGTGCGTAGATATGTTAAATTCTTTAGATTGAGTTCACTAAATTTGAATATTTTGACGGAAGAAATCCATTTATGTTGTGGCAGTTAAAGTGAACGTTAAGGGCTAATTAATTGGGTACTAAACAAACAGCAGTTATGCTGTTCAACGGGCCAGTTTATTGAAAAACAATTAATAATAAGAAAATAATATCAAATACTTGACCCTGTACCTAAGTACAGGGTGTATACTTTATTTGAGGTGAAACAATGGAACTTCTTATAAGTGAACTAGCTGAAAAATGTGGTGTGCATAAAGAAACGGTTAGATATTATGAACGGAAAAAGTTGTTACAACAGCCATCTCGAACTCATTCAGGTTACAGAGTATATTCAGAAGATGATGTTAAACGAATTAAATTTATTAAAAGACTGCAAGACCTCGGTTTTTCTTTGGGTGAAATATATAAATTGCTTGGTGTTGTTGATAATGATGAAGCTCGTTGCCGAGATATGTATGAATTTGTTTCTAAAAAAGAGGAGGAAGTTCAAAAGCACATAGAGGATCTCAAGCGAATTGAAACTATGTTACAAGATTTAAAGCAGCGATGTCCAGACAAGAAACAATTACATGCTTGTCCAATAATTGAAACATTGATTAAAGACTAACTAACCAAAGGAATGATTTGAATGAAAAAGTTTAAATTGTACATTCAAGGAATGACTTGCACAGGTTGCGAAGAACATGTGAGCGAAGCACTCGAAAAAATAGGGGCTGAAAATATTGAAGCCAGTTTTAGTCATGGAGAAGCAGTATTTGAATTGCCAGATGAGATTGGTGTTGAAAGTGCAATAAAGGCAATTCATGTAGCAAAATATCAGCCTGGAGAAATAGAAATGGTATCATCAGAAGAAAAAATGGTCTTAGGTAATGAAGGAGATTATGACCTGCTTATAATTGGTTCTGGTGGTGCTGCTTTTTCGGCTGCAATTAAAGCAATTGAGTACGGAGCAAAGGTTGCCATGATAGAGCGTGGAACGGTTGGGGGAACATGTGTAAATATTGGTTGTGTTCCATCAAAAACACTTCTTAGAGCTGGGGAAATCAATCATTTAGCAAAAATCAATTCATTTACGGGTTTACAAACAACAGCTGGAGAAGTGGAATTAGCACCTTTAATCAAGCAAAAGAATGAATTGGTGAGTGAGCTTCGAAATCAAAAATATATTGATCTAATTGATGAATATGGATTTGATTTAATTGAAGGTGAAGCGAAATTTATTGATGAAAATACGGTTAAAGTCAATGGAAAGAAATTTTCTGCAAAGCGCTATTTAATTGCAACGGGGGCTTCTCCTTCTTTACCCCCGATTTCGGGACTTGAAGAAGTGGAGTATTTAACAAGTACAACGCTACTTGAATTAAAGAAAGTACCAAAACGATTAACAGTGATTGGTTCAGGATACATTGGAATGGAGCTTGGACAACTATTTCATAATCTAGGCTCAGAAGTAACACTTATGCAGAGGAGTGAGCGACTTTTAAAAGAGTACGATCCAGAGATTTCGGAAGTAGTAGAAAAAGCCTTAGTTGAACAAGGAATAAATCTTGTAAAAGGAGCAACTTTTGAACGTGTTGAACAAGCTGGGGAAATAAAAAAGGTGCATGTGACAGTAGATGGTAAGGAAAAAGTCATTGAATCAGAGCAGTTGCTTGTTGCGACAGGAAGAAAACCGAATACGGATAAATTAAATTTACATGTTGCAGGTGTTGAAGTTGGACCTCGAAAAGAAATAAAAATCAATGACTATGCGCAAACAAGTAATGAAAAGATTTATGCAGCAGGAGATGTAACACTAGGACCTCAATTTGTGTATGTAGCAGCATATGAAGGTGGAATTGTTGCCGATAATGCGATTGGTGGGTTGAATAAAAAAATAGATTTATCTGTTGTTCCTGGTGTCACATTTACAAATCCTTCGATTGCAACGGTTGGTTTAACAGAAGAACAAGCAAAAGAAAAAGGCTATGAAGTAAAAACATCTGTCTTGCCTTTAAATGCTGTTCCAAGAGCGATAGTAAACCGTGAAACAACAGGTGTTTTCAAGCTTGTTGCCGACGCGAAAACATTAAAAATTCTTGGGGTTCATATCGTGTCAGAAAATGCAGGAGATGTGATTTATGCAGCGACATTAGCCGTTAAGTTTGGCTTAACAGTAGAGGATCTAATAGAAACCCTCGCACCATATTTAACAATGGCAGAAGGACTAAAATTAGCTGCTCTTACTTTCGATAAAGATGTATCAAAATTATCTTGTTGTGCAGGTTAAGTTTTCTCTTTTTTGGCTAAATGCAGTTAAATATAATTATTAAGTATTCAACGGGCGCGATTATTGAAATGATGAACGGGATAGCAATTCAACCATTGATAGCTCCCTTCCCTTCCCTTATCTGAAGCTCTATTCTTTAACAATGAGGTTCTGACACGTTCGCTTATTGGTCCCGGAACCTCATTTATATCCACTAATGCTTTGAATGAGAAGCTAATTTAATATACGAATATTCAAGAGAGCGTCTTTCCTGGCGCTCTCTTTTTATATAGATACTATTCAAAAAGCCGGTTGCACTGAAAATCTCAGAGCAACCGGCTTTTTGCGTGAAAGGAGAAATGTTCATGGCAAAAGTAATTGCTCTCGCTAATCAAAAGGGTGGCGTGGGCAAAACGACGACGGCAGTTAATCTAGGAATCGGTTTAGCCGCTGAGGGGAAAAAGGTATTGCTGATCGATGCGGACGCACAGGGAAACCTAACAGACGCTTTAGGTTTTAACGAGCCAGATAGCTTACCTGTATCGCTAGCTACATTGTTGAGCAAAACGATGATGGAAGAACATTGTGAATCACGCGAAGGTATTTTACATCATCATGAAGGCATTGATATTATGCCGGGCAATATTGAACTGTCAGCAGTCGAAGTCTCCCTAGTAAATACAATGAGTCGGGAGACCATTATGCGTTCTTATCTCGAATCAGTAAGGGATAATTATGACTATATCTTGATTGACTGTATGCCTAGTCTCGGTATGATGACGATCAATGCTTTAGCAGCGGCAGATAGCGTCATTATTCCAGTTCAGGCACACTACTTACCCGCCAAGGGCATGTCACAGCTTTTACAGACCGTTGCTCGTGTTCGCCGCCAAATCAACCCGAAGTTGGTACTGGATGGTGTACTGCTCACGATGGTAGACAACCGAACAAATTTTGCTAAAGACATTGCCTTTGTTCTTAGGCGTGATTACGGAGACAAGTTGCGTGTATTTCAAACGGAAATTCCCCTGTCTATTCGTGCAGCGGAAACGAGTTCCAAAGGTATGAGTATCTATTCGCATGATCCGAACGGTCGGGCAGCAAAAGCCTATGCCTCTTTTACGAAGGAGGTGAACAAACTTGGCAGCGAAAGACGACAGACGCGCCAGCATCAAGCTGACCCAAGTCGATGACTTATTTATGACAGATGCTGGTCGTGCCGATGCCCAACGGGAAAAGGTGACGGATATTCCACTATCGGAAATTAGCGAATTTCCCGATCACCCCTTTAAGGTAAATGCGGATGAAGCGATGTTGGAAATGGCGGAAAGCATCAAGCAATATGGTGTGCTTGTCCCAGGTTTGGTTCGACCAAAAGCGGATGGCGGTTATGAAATGGTAGCCGGGCATCGCCGTATGAAAGCAAGCGAATTGGCAGGTATGGAGACAATTCCTTGTATAGTCCGGGAGTTGGACGATGATCAGGCAACAATCATTATGGTAGATAGTAATTTGCAGCGGGAGCATATTTCTCCTAGTGAAAAAGCGTTCGCCTATAAGATGAAGCTAGCCGCAATGAACCGTCAGGGACAACGGACAGATTTAACTTCCGCCCAAGTTGGGCGGAAGTTAAAAGGAAGTGAATCAAGGGAAATACTTGCAGAGCAAGTTGGGGAAAGCAGAAATCAAATCTCTCGGTATATCCGTCTGACCGAACTAACGCCATCTATTCTCGAAATGGTAGACGATAAGCAAATTGCCTTTAATCCAGCCGTAGAACTATCCTACTTGGCCGAAAAAGAACAGCAGGCTTTATTTGAAACGATGCAGTCCGAGGACTGTACGCCTTCGCTGGCACAGGCGCAACGCATGAAAAAACTGAGCCAAGATGGACGACTTAACGTGGATGTCATCTTCTCGATTCTCACAGAGGAGAAGCCGAATCAGAAAGAAAAGCTTACGATCAAGGGAGAGCGGATCGACCGTTTCTTCCCACGGGACTTCACCGTGAAACAAAAGGAAGACCTCATTGTTCAACTACTCGAATCTTGGTATCGAAGACGGCAACGGGATCAGGAACGATAAGACATTACAAAGCTACACGCCAACTCTCCACAAGGGGGAGTTTTTTTATGCCTAAATTCGGAAAGGAGAAAATTCAATGGATTTTACGAGAGGAAAACGCCGTCAATATGAACGTCTGATGAAAGAAAAACCGGGCTTTTCCCGGCATCCTGAAAACTTGGATGAAGGAGAGACGTTGTTACAAGACAGGGACAAGCAAGCCGATGGCAGTCGCAAGAAACGAACCCGCAAACGGCAGTTGGAGGGATAGCGATGGAACAGGAAAAGCGAATGGCTGGCGAATACGAAGTCTATCAAGCGTTGCCCATTGGGAGGGTCGAGGTGATTTTGGGTATCGACACGATGAATACCGAGAAGCCCTATCTAGTTTGCTATTGCGACAAGAACAATTTGTTTGGCATCGATCAGTATTATGGTGCGGAGGGATATGAGGATTACTTGGTCGCCATGCAGGAATTTGCACAGCTGTTGCAATGGGAAATCGAGAAACTCCAGACCGAGCGCGCTGCGATCGCGGAGCCGATGCCTCCCATTCAACCGACCCATTGCATCCCGATCAAGGGTGAGGATGATCTCATGGGCAAGATTGTCGTCGTTCGTCCGGAATGGCTGCGGCCAGCATTTCGTACGGCAGACCATCAGTTGATTTGGGTAATGGGAGGTTTCGGGGCTTCGGGAAACTCCCGCGGACGAGCAGTCTATGCAGAAACGCTCTATTCCGGCGATGAATACCGATATAACCGTGAAGATCTGATGGGCTTTCTCAAGTCGGAGCATACTCCAGCGTGGGCTACCGAGAAGCTGGCACAACGACAATCGGAGCAAGCGCCACCGAAGCCGCGATCACGGGATGACGCGCGTTGAAAGAAGTGCGGACTTTTTTCTATATAAATGAAAGGAGAAGTGAACTATGTTATGGAGCTATCGTCACCGTAAAGCGTTGGTGATCGGAACAATCGCAATTAGCGTTTGCCTGTTGATTGCCGCATCCGTGTATCTGATGATTCAGCACATCGAACAGCAGCAACAGCACCAAAAGATGCAAGCAGCATATGAACAACAAATCGAGCAGTTCAAAATGCAAGAGAAGCAGGATCAAAGGAGCGTATGGACTACGGTTAAAACCGTTCAGGCGGGCAGTATGTTGACTGCTGATGATCTAAAGGCAGTGCCCATGCCAGTCACCATCGTTCCACCCGGCGTAATTACCGACCGGGAAGCCATTATTGGAAAGAGCGCCAAAATCGAACTGTTGCCGGGGACACCGCTGTTATCTTCCCTCCTCTATGAGGGTCAGCCGGTTCCGAAGGACTTGAGAATTAAAGAATTTCAGGTCATCCAACTTCCTTCAAACCTTAAACCTGCACAGTTTATTGATGTGCGAATTGGTTTTCCTACCGGTGAGGACTTCGTGTTGTTGTCTAAAAAGAGGGTGCGTGAGCTATCCGGGACGGTCGTTTGGTTGGAGATGAACGAATTGGATATTTTGCAAACATCCAGTGCCATCATTGATGCGTATTTGCAAGGCGCTCGCCTGTATGCGCTGCCCTATATTGAGCCAGGGTTGCAGGAAGCCGCGATTGTTAATTATCCGGCTAATCCGCTGGTACTCGATCTAATGGAAAATGATCCGAATCTACTGGAAGTTGCAAAGACAGAGCTTGCGCGTACATTGCGAGAAACATTGGATGACAATCTCAAGGCGATGAGTGAGTCGGATAAATTGCGTACAACAAGCGGCAGTGTCACGGTGCAGCAACAGTTGCAAAACGAACGCACGACTACGCAGCAAGGCAACGCCATATACGAAATGCAGTCCGTAACTGAATTGCCGCTAACATTACCTGCTATAGATGAGCAGCAACCAATTCCAACACCAGCACCGACTGATGTAGTAGAGGATGACCCTATAGTACCGCCATCGCCACCGGCGGATACGCAGCCAAGCGTTGTACCGGATGATGAGAACCAATCAGATGAGGAGAAATGGAATGATATCTTTAATCAGTAAAGGAGAGCACACATGAAAAAGATTGTTTTTTTCGGTGCGGCGGACAAGAGCCATGTGCTCTTGGTACTAGGTCGCTTGCTGACGGAACTAAATCACAAGGTGTTGTTGATTGACTCGACAATGGCTCAATCTGTACAGGGCTATTTGCCGTATGCTACATCGGGTAGTGGCATACAGGAATTTGAGGGAATGGATGTAGCCTATGGTTATATCAATGGGATGCAACTGGAACGCGGACTGACGCAGCCGCTTATTGAAACAGATTATGACATCATGCTGCTAGATACCGATCATACACAGTTTGTTGCAGGGAAGGAAATTTCCAGCTATGAGAAACGAGTATGGTGTTGGGATGGAAGGAGAACTTCCCTACACCGTAATGAAGATTTATTGCTTCGTTTGTGTCTGCACGAAGCGGCGACACCACTTTTGTTTTACCGGATGCTCTCCCCTGCCCTGATGGGTACCTTATCCGAATGGCGATTAGATACGCGCACGCGCCAACTGCAATGGGAGGAAACGGAATTTCAATTTCCGCTTGATGAGCGTGATGCCGCTGTCGATCTGGATAATCAGCATCATAGCCGTATCCAGCTTCGGGGGCTGTCGGGAGCGTATAAACAAAACCTACTGACGATGTTGCAACAGCTTTGCGAATGTGACAGCAAAGCAGCTAGAAAGGCCTGGTCGAGCGTTCGGAAACGCAACCGAATGTGGTAGAAAGGAGACTGAGTGTCTATGGGGACGACCGTTGTGTTCTGGAGTCCTGTTGCGGGACAAGCTGGAACAACGACTAATTTAATTGCCATTGCATCGTGTCTGGGTATGGAATATTCCGCCCGCGTATTGCTGCTCGGGCATGTACAAAGCGAATATGCTGCTGTTGCTCGTGCGTTCTTTACGTTATCAGTAATGGGTGAAAGGCATACGCGAGATGTGGGCATCGATGCATTGCTTCGGCTCTTGCAAAATCGAAAACTAGAGTATGGCATGTTGCGAGACTATGCCATGCCGTTGTTGCAAGATCGTCTCGACCTATTGCCCGGTTCCTTGAAGTCGGATGATTTATTTCAAGACGACTCACAAACGAGGATTATACCGCTTCTCGATATGGCAAAACGTGCGTATGATCTGATTCTCATTGACGGCGGCAGTGGTAAAGGAGCAAATAGATTATGGGAGGCAGCAGACGTGCTGGTTATTTGTTTACCACAAAATCGACTGTTGCTCGAACGTTTCTTTCGGTCATCCGAATTTGCGTTACTGCGAGAAAGAAAGACCCTGTTTGTTATCGGTCAATATGACCTTCGTTCGCGATTGTCTGCCAAAAATCTGATGCGTCAATTTCCTGATCTGCCACATGCACATCCTGTAGTTCATAATACGGGATGGCTAGATGCTGTACAATATGGCGGTGCGACCAGCTATTGGTTTCATAACCAACGACTTACGCGAACGCACGAAAACTATCTTTTCGTGCATCAAATACGACAGCTGGCACATGCATTGACGAAACGTGCAGGGGCAGACCGTCCTTTCTTTGGCAGGCAGGAGGATGGTACACGATGATGATCTGGTTGAATGTCTTTATCTTAGGAATGCTGCTGTTACTCGTGTGCTTTTTCCTCTATATGCGGATGAGTCGCCGCCTACCGGAACAAGAGCCTGCTGCGCCGCTTTATACGTTTGAAGCTATGACAGCATTCATTAAGGGGACATTGCATGAACTGACCAGCAGCCATTTGAATGATTACGGATTATCAGCAGAAGATTTTCGCCGTCGTAAAAATAAACGTGCGGAACTAAAGAAGGCATTGCGCGGTTGTACTTCCGGGGATATAAGGGATAAGGAATATGTAAAGCAAGTCATTGCAGATGTACTCGCACAACACTATGAATGGGATGACGCAAATCTGAATTTACTATTGCCATTTCATAAACCGGAGCGGTTAACCCCGCAAGATCAGTTTGATATCTTGCTTTATCTATATAAGAAGCGAGAACGACTGCATGCACTGGATAAGTTGATTCAAACATATGAACTGGATAAGCCGAAATGGGATGAGGATGGGCAATTAGAATCGTACTGCATGACAGCAGAGGATGTTCAAAGTATCTACGCCGAGGAAGCACCTCGTCTGACAACAGATGATAAAATCCAAATCATTGTACAGCGGATTTATCAGCACTACAAAGGGTACAGTGTCATTGACGAGATTCGCGATATGCGAATTGATGGTGTTTCCGGCGGCGTGTCCGGTCTGCCCCCGCTCATGTGGGAAGGGGATTGGACGTATGATGAAGAGATGCAAACGCAGGCGCTGCCTCGCTCGCACGAAAGTGTATGGCTGTTTTACAAAGGAAAGTCGATTCAGCTCCGGTTTCTATCCTTTGGTTCGGAACAGGAACTGCGGCGTGTCTGCCAAAACATCTACAAGCATAATTTTCCCGGTCAGCTTTCGGAAGCAACCGGATATAAGGTCAATGAAATGGCAGACGGCTCTCGCGTCGTCGTGTTGCGCCCTCGGTTCAGTGAATCGTGGGCTTTTTTTGTGCGCAAATTTGATGTGCAGAGCGCCACGTTGGAGCAGTTGATCCAAGATGAAGGAGCGGAGCTTCCGATCAGCCTTATTCGTTATTTGGTATCAGGTGCGCGCATTACAGCGATTACAGGCGCACAGGGCAGCGGGAAAACAACGTTGTTGATGGCGATGGTTCGTCATATTTCCGCCGTGTTGCCGATCCGAGTGCAGGAAATGAGCTTTGAACTGCAATTGCGCAAAATTTATCCGCATCGCAATATTGTCAGTCTGCGCGAAACAGAGACGATTTCAGGCCAGGAAGGGCTGGATATCCAAAAGAAAACGGATGGTTCTGTAAATATTTTGGGCGAAGTTGCGACTGATCCAGTCGCAGCTTGGATGGTGCAGATGGCGCAAGTCGCTTCCCTTTTTACGCTGTTTACCCATCATGCGAAAACGTTTCGTGACTTGGTTTTATCGCTGCGCAACTCGTTGCTTAAAACAGGTGTGTTTACAAACGAACGTATCGCGGAGCAGCAGGTAGTCAGTGTGGTCAACTTCGACATCCACCTGCGCCGCGATGTGGACGGACGGCGTTACATTGAGCGTATTACAGAGTGCGTTCCGATATCGCAGGAAACGGCGTACCCGGAAGCCTTTCGCGGAAACATGACAACGGACGATCGATTAACGGCTTTTATGGAAACCGTACTTGAATATTTTCGGCGCACCACGGATCGTCCGTTGTATGCAGCTCGCAATATCATCGAGTACCAAGACGGTCGATATGTTGCCGTTCATCCGCTATCTGACCAAAATCGGAGAGAAATGGCAGAACATCTGAGTGGTCCTGATCAAGCGGCCTTTGATGCGTTTCTCGCAGTGTATTGGGGGGATGAGCATGGATCGTGATGGGTTATCCCTGCTGCTAGGTATGGCAACCGTGTTGTTTCTAATTGCTCTCGCCGCATTTATGTGGTTGTCTCGCCGCAATACGGAAGTGGCAGCGGCGCGCCGATACGAAGCGCTGCGCCAGCCGGGAAAAACATCGCGCAGACAAATCCTGTATAGCAGGTTGCAGTGGCTATATAGCTTCTGTGAGCAAGTGCCCATCTTACGGACGTATTTGGTTCATGTCCGTAGACGACTAGCGATTTTGAGTTTGAGCGATGAATGGAAGCTGCGGTTAGAAACCATGAAATCTGTGTTATTCATCTGGGGATTATTGCTGCTGATTGCCATTCCCATTGTGCTTATGGTGCGAGACCTTTTTACATGGGGCATGCTTGGCATTGGGCTATGGGTTGGACATGGAATACTGTCGGATATGGGGGTTCATCGGCTCGAAGTACGGCTGTTACGGCAACTCCGAAACTTTATGGGAGATGTTCGGCATCAATATCATCGGCATGGGATGGTTGAAGAAGCGATTTATGACGCGGCGGACGGTGCTCCATATGAGATGACACTTCATGGGCAGGCACTCTATGAAACGTTATCCGCTAGCGATAGCGAAGAAAAGCTGGCTCAATATGTGGAACTTGCACCCAATCGCTATTTGCAAGGCATGGCGGGATTATCCCACTTGGTAAAAGAACACGGTGATCCCAAAAGCGACACGGGTTCCGTGTACCTTAAGGGATTGGAAAAATTGACAGGCGAACTCAATTTGGAATTGTTGCGCAGGGAGCGGCTTGGCTACCTTCTGCAAGGATTGTCGATCATTGCTCTGCTTCCTCTACTCGCCACACATCCGATTGAAGCTTGGGCAAGTCGTTATTTTCCAGCAATGGATACGTTTTATGGGAGTGCTTGGGGTTGGGCCATTAAAATCGCCGTGCTTGCCATCGTATGGATTTCTTACGTTTTGCTGCGTAATATCTCAGAACTGGATATGACGCATCGCCCTACCAGCCGAAGAAGATGGGAACAACGGGCGTATAACTGGCCGTGGATACGCTCACTTGTCCATCGACTTGGGCCGATGCCGGGATCAGCGGAAGCGGAGCGCGTGACCAAACTGCTTAAAGATACCGCCTCTCCACTACGACTGGAATGGTTTTATGTGCAGCGCATTACAGCCGGGTGTATTGCTTTTTTTATCGCACTAAGTCTATTTGTTGCCTTGACGGTGACAGACCGGCATCAAATCTTGTACGAACCGGTAAAACCGGGGACGATGTTTGGCCAACTGACACCAGTGGAAGAAGCAAAAGCGCATGAGATCGCTCTACTAGATCGACGCATACTTTCACAATTGAAGGAGGTGAGGCCGCGCAACGAAAATACGGTGATGGGTCTGTTACGCAAGGAAATGAATGTTCAAGATCAGGATGAGCAGCTTCGTCCAGCGGCGAGGCGTATTTTGGGCAAGCTAGCAAAACTGGAAAAACCGCTATTTGCCTGGTGGGAAGGGCTGTTGGCCATCGGGGCTGGTTGGGGCGGTTATGTGATGCCTGTCGGCATACGTTGGTTTAGACGGCATATGCGGCAAATGGAGATGAAGCATGAAGTAGACCAGTTACAAGTTGTGATTGGTATGCTGGTTGGCATGGAACGCATGTCGGTCGAACAGCTCTTGATGTGGATGGAGCAGTTCGCCCGTATCTTTCGCGAACCGTTGCAAACGTGTTTGCTTCATTTTGAACATGGTGCGGAGCAATCGCTCACGCAACTCAAGGAGGATGCGCCTTTTTTGCCGTTCATCCGAACCATTGAAAAGCTGGAACTTGCGATGCAGCATTTACCGATCAAACAGGCGTTTGATGATCTTGAATCGGAACAGGCTTTTGCCAGAGAACAGCGCAAACAAGAATATGAGCAGTTAATTGAGCAAAAAGCTGGCTGGGGTCGTCTGATCGGGTTTGCGCCCCTCATGTCGCTAATCTTTGGTTATTTAGTCATCCCGCTTGTAGTTGTGAGTCTACATCAGATGACGATGTACTATGATCAGCTTCAACGTATCCAGTAATCAGCACAGACGCTTTCCAAAACGGAAGGCGTTTTTTTATTCCCAAAATAAAAGGAGAGATTGACACATGTCCAACGCACAAAAAGCACTGGTGATGGCCGCAGGTATTTTTCTTGCCATTGCCCTCATTACACTCGCGGTAGTTCTGTTTACTTCCGCACAGGATTCCACGAAAGCGGCGCAAAGCAATTTTAGCAACATCCAAACTGAATTGTCGCAAACGGCATTTACCGTGTATGACAACACAACACTTTCAGGTAGCCAAGTGGTCAACGCTTTGCGTAAGTTCCGTGACCAAGATCAATTCGGTATTCAAATCGTGACAGGAAAAAATCCGACTGGCCAATGGTATGGCAAGGTGGTGAATACGAGTGTTCCGCTAGATAGTGTCACGTATGGCATGATTGAGGGAACCGCTCCTGGTCAAATCAGTCAAACGGTAGACGAGGCAGATATTAACTATGTCAATCCAAGCGGCAAGTTCCGCGCATCATTGGTGCTCGACAGCAGTAATGTCATTCGCGGTATTATCTTCCGTCAGCAGTAATTGAATAAGTGACCGTTATACAGGCATCCGGCGCTATGCTAGATGCCTTGTATAGCAAGGGGAGGATGTTATGGATTATGCACCAAAACAAATGATTGAAATGAGCGTGGCTTTGCTCATTTTTCTGATGGCCGCAACAAGTGGATTCATTTTATTTCACACTGGTTCTAGTCTTAATTCGCTCACCTATCTATCCGGTCGCGATCAAGATCGCAGCTTGCATCAGACGTATTCACCACTTGCAGGTGATGGCACATTATCTGGTTCGGAAGTGTTGCATACTCTGGCTCGGCTTGAAGAAGGTGATGCGGAAATAATCGTAGACGGTGTTCGGTATGCGCCGTCCTTTCCTAGGGAATCGCTTCAAGCGGCGAATGTGAATCTGCAAGCTCGCTATGTACCCATATATGAACGGGATACAGATGGTCGCTTGCAACGGGTGTTGGTGAGGAGCTTGCCATGATGAACAGCTTTTTGAAAATATTCGCTGTATTGATCGCTGTGCTGTTGCTCTACCTCTACCCCATCTCGGCTGCATTCGAGCAGCAAGACGATATTTCAGAATTAGTCGCTTTACGCGCAACAACGCAATTTGTGGATGCAGTGAGGGATAAAGGTGGTATAACGCCGACGATGTACAATGACTTGATGTCCGCACTTTCGGCGACTGGCAATACATTCGTAGTGGAGATGGAACATGGCAGCAAGAAGTACGTACCGGTCTATCTTGATCCAACAAGGCCGGAAACATTTCAAAACACGTATGAAATCCACTATGATTCCTACTATCAAGCGCAAATTTTATCGGTACTGTTTCCCGGTAATTCCCTAGCAAAGGATGATCCCAGTCGTCGATACAGGATGCATACGGGCGATTACTTTTCGGTTGTCGTTCGGAATCTCAATCGAACAGCAGGTACATTGTATTTTGATTTTCTGGCTAATACGATCAGTCCAACCGAAAAAATTGTTATTCCTTATGGCGGGGTGGTGCGCAATGAAATGGATTGAGTGGGCGATCGTCGGTGTCCTGCTGTTTCTGCCCTTTGTGACCGTCAACCGTATTGATACCGAGACACTTCGACAAGTACAGCTTACTGAATTACGTTACGATGCTGTGTTGAATGCGGCGGTAGATGATGCCGCGAGTATGCTAATTATGAATGCCGCACAGAGGCAGGAAGCAGAGTACGCATCTGCCAAGCGTGTAGCACTCGACAAAGAGGAAGCACTGGAAACTTTTTTTCGGACGCTGGATGCGGGATTTGGCGTAGCTGGCGATCCGATAGCCGCAGGCGTGTTACACCGATATATTCCCGCCATTGTCATTGTGGGTTATGACGGTTTTTACATCTATGCTGAGGATGAATGGACAGGAACAGACGGAAAGAGCATTCTGAAATCGGTTTGGGGAACGAAGAAACCTTATGCCTATACCGATTCAGGAGGCAACAGTCTATCTTTCACGCTCGATCAAGAGGTGTTAGCTTATGATGCGTCAAACCGCAGTTGGCATGAAGGCTTGCGGCAGGACATCCAGCATCAAACATCTATCCCGCTTTTACAGGACCCGATGCTCTTTGAACAGGTGCGCCGAAGCACGATTGTCCAAGCGATTCAGGATGAACTAGCCTATCGTATCAATCAATATAATGAAACAGTCGCGAAGAGCGGTTTGTCCTATACATTTACCCTGCCATTCATTTCAGATGAAGAGTGGCACAATACCGTTGATGACGTAGGTGTGTTGGCTTTTTTACAAGGGATTCCGATGGGGACGAAAGTCTATAACAGTTATGCGCTTGGTGGAAGTCGCGTCATAAAACGTGATGACATTATCGGGGCTAAAAAAGGAAATATGAAAGTATATTACCGGAGTTCATGTGGGTACTCGTATCTAATTGAAGAAACGTTTGTCAGTGCAAAAGCGGCTGCCCAAAGAGGCTATATGCCACTTGATTGTCCCCCATGAGCGAACTCATAGCTAAAGTAGGATGCTTGTTGAGACAGTGGACATATTGCCGAATCAGTTTTATGATGTTGACAACGATAGGTTAAATCTTCCAAAGATATTTCTTGAATTGAAAGGAGCAAAGAGTATGAAAAGATGGGTAGGTGCAGGACTTATTACGCTGCTGATCTTTAGCGTATTTAGCATAACCGCAAGCGCTGCAAGCCGTCCTCCATCGTATGTCAGTGTCGTGATGGACGGACAAAAATTCTGGTTTCCCGATGCACAAGCATTTATAGATGAAAATGGGCGGACGCTTGTGCCCGTGCGCTTTATTGCCGAATCGCTCGGCGCAAAGGTCGGATGGGAATCCAAGAGCCAGACGATCCCGATTGAGCGAAGCGATCAGTCCATCATCTTGACAATTGGCAGTAACTTGGCAACGGTAAATGGCAAGGAAGTCGCATTTGATACGAAAGCGATTTTGAACGGCGGTCGGACGTTTGTTCCACTCCGATTTGTGAGCGAAGTGCTGGGAGCAACAGTAGAATGGGACAATTCCACATCGACAGTATTCATCTTTACAAAAGAAGATGCCAATAGCGGGTATGATGAATGGGGTCGTCTGATTCGCACGGACAATCTGCCGAAGAACGCGAAAGACTATCCTTATATCTTGGCAGATGTATCAAATGAAATGTATGAAATAGGTTATCCATATTCCAGACCTGGTCGAAGCAAAGTGGCTGCTGAACTGTACACTAACGAACCGGAATACAATAAGGGCAATATAGACATATGGATGAAGCGTTTGAAAACTTTCGGCGCGCTATGGCTGAACATTGATTACAAAACGATCGATGATACGTGGGCTAAAGCTATATTGGATACGAAGATGAGAAATTCCGATGCAGAACTAAAATATCTTCGCGAATACGTGGATTGGGTCAAGAAAAATCAAATTCAAGTCATCGGCTACTTAGACCCAGAGCCGTCTATGATTTTCCATGATGGATTCGGAGCAGACTATATTCGTACCAAGTTTCGGATACAATTTATTTCTTTTCAAGAACCTGAACGCTTAATTTATGACGAATGGTTTCCGCAGAATGCTGATTTTGAAAAACAGGTGTGGTATGAAGGATACACGGACATTAAGATGACAACGAATGTTGGGGGAGATTGGGGAAGCACATTAAAAGTTTCCCCTACTGCCAGTCTATTTTTTAATCATACCATTTCGAAGGTGGAATGAGGAATGAACAAGATAAAGCTTTATAAACGTGTTTTGTGCATGCTGCTGGCATGCACTTTTTTTATGCCCTTTATCGGGGTGCAACAAGCCAATGCCGCTGCACCGCAAATTGTCATACGCGATGGCATGATCCAATTCGAAATTACAAGTACGGCGGCAAGTACCTCCATTCGTTATCGAACCGTGGGTTGGGTCGTTACCAAGGATCAAGTTTGTACGGTGACTTCCCCTAAACAATGCAGTGATCCTAGAAACAAGCCACACGCCTTATTTATGAATCAAGAAGTGCAACATACAGGTCAATATCCGAATCCATCAATACCAGGGCAGCCAGTGACTTCTTACTATGAGATATCTGAGGAGGTTGTCACGCAGCGACTATGGCAGGCTGGCATGGACGGCATTCAAGATAACGATAATCTTTACTTTTACGCTGTGATGGTTTCGATTAATGGAGATGGTTCCGTTCGGAAAGGTCCCTTTTACACCTTATCTGGTATAAAGCAAGCTGAAGGATGGAGAGTTCCAGATGATCTGGATGATTACTTTGGCTTACACATCCCTTACCGAAGCGCAAACTTTCCTGTCGATGTGATTGCCAAGACGGTGAGTGGACGGGTAATCAATCAAACAGATGTGACCTATCATAAAGGAAACTATAAAATTGGCGAAACCATCGATCATGAATTTCCCGCAACGATTGAGGACGGAGGCAAAACCTATTCGATTGTCCGTTCTTATTTATCTCCCAAGCAGGATTTAACACAAAAGAAATGGTTGCAGGAAAACCCGGAAACAAACGATAAAGTACGCATTCGTAGTTTTACCGTCGCACTCGGTGGGTCAGATGCCATTGCGGAGTACGCGGAGCATAACCCGGTGAAGGCAATTTATATGAAAGAAGATGGTACGAAGCTCAAGGAACTGGACAAAGGTGTTTTTTCAACCGGAGATGAGGCCAATCATACCTTTGAAGCGACCCTTACAAATGCCGGGCAGACGTATGAAATCATCCGCTCCTACATCACAAACAACAATAAACCGGATGAAAAAATGTTCGTTCAGGAAAAAGGTGACGCGAAACTGCGGGAGCGTTCTATTTTGGTAGGGTCGGGCGGTTCTAACTTTGTCGGTATCTATAAAATTCCTTCCCCGGTTACAGTAACGTCTCGAATCGACGCGCATAGTTCAGTGGAATCTTCGGTCACAATGGTAGATGGGACTTTTATTTTTGAAGCTGAATCACAGCAACCATTGAAATCTTATGAAATAACGAAAATCGAGAATGCGACTCTAGCTACATCTAGTGACAAGTCGGGTACACTCAGTGGGCGTTCCGCTCAAAAGTCGCTTCCCATTAAAATTCCGTTTGCTTCCGGCTCTAATGTTACCGTCAAAATCACGGTTGTCGTGAAAGATGCAGGCGATCAGTCAGGGGATTCAACGGCTGTTCATACGGTGAATAAGGGAGGCGGTAACGGCGGAGAAACATTGCCGGGCGGATCTCAGGAGTCGGCAATGATGGATGCTGGTGCGTCTGCCGTCATTCAGGCTGACATACGAGGGGCTGAACGATTTGATGTGCAACAAGGTATCCCTACTTCCGAGAGTTTATATGTGAATGCGACAGCTAAATCCTACTTGTTCCGTAACAAGTTTACGGAAGTAAAAGGTATAAAAACGTACCCGATTACGGTTAGTAGAACGTATACGCTTCGCTGGACTGATTATGTTTCCGGCCCACCAGACGCTGATGGAAATCCGACAACCGTTCCAATTTCGCGTTCGGATACGCAGACCGTGACGCAAAGTTACATGATTGAGCGCAAGTATAACTATTGGACGATTCAAAATTTAGAGGTATATGGCATTCAAAGAGCAAGTTTCAACAATTATGCCTTGCCGTCAGGAACGGTGACGTTAGAGCCGAATGGCTACACGCCACCATCCGTTACCGCTACACACGATGCGTCCATCGGCGCTCATATTGTTGATCCAATTTATGCTAACGTCACGCTTCCCGGTCAAACGATTCAAGGCGGATCAAGTCGCCCATCCGTTCCGAATGAAAATTGGAAGAACGAGGCCGAAAAAGCAATTGGCAAGATCAAAGTGAAGAACGATTCGCTGATTTTTAATGGGCAGACGATTATGGACAATCGGACGGTGGAGGAAACCGCCCCGGCTCCAGGGACGATTCCAGCCCCACCAACCATCGGTCAAAATGTTCTATACGGTAGTGGTTATATGATTGATTCAGCAAAAAGCAACAAAGCGAGTCAATCCAGTACCGGTACGATCTACTATTCACTCATCAAAGGTATCGGAGGAGGACAAAATCAAAGCTTTACGATAAGTGGCATCAATCCGGTGACGGTGCATACGCCTGTGGTGAATCAGGCATCCGTATCCGATGATCGGGCGCATAACCAGAAAACACAGCCTACTGCCGGACGGTCGGCATTCATACTCAATCGGCCATTTACGATCACGATTCCGACCAACGGTCTTCACAAGAGCATCAAGGGATATGGAAATCGGGATTATGCCAAATATATGAAAGATAAGGAAGTCCGGTTTCCGTTTGATGTATATCGAGCAGATCGAACCACACTTATTCCGAAAGACACATGGGTATCTGTTGCGGTCAACCAGACGCAGGCAACTTTTTATTTGCCCGTCTGGGTGGACGAGGGGAATTATGATGTACTGTTTCGCACGATTGCCGAGAACAGTCCGGCATCTTTTACCTCGCAGCCCAATGCCAATCTCGACTTGTCCCATCATGTCGCTACACATGTTATACCCGTCGAGGTCATTGGTCGTTTGTACGACTTCCGTGTCACTGATATTGCCGATTACCAGTGGGAAACTGTATTTCGTACACAAACAGGTAGTGCTACGCCGACAGGAAACGCTTTTTGGGTTGGTACGAATGGCATAGACGGCGCACAGCGCGGCAATTCGGCCCCTTATATGTTGCCGATTCGACCGGGCAGTCACCCCGATAGCGGCAAGAAAAATGTAGCGGTTAAAACGGGCTATCACTTTAAATTTGAAGTCAAAACGCTCGGAAACATGTTTGGCGCGGGCGATGGTGTGAAGATTACACCTACCTTTTATTTCGTAGACAAACAGGGCAAAAACCGGCAACAAGTGGACTTGTACTATCATTCGGGCAATAAGCGGTTTATTCGGATTGGTTCTACGGAAGATAGCGAGCAACGCTTGGTCACAATGGATGCTCGACTGCGTAATGTGCCGCAACAAGAACTAACGAATACAGCACGAACGCAATGGAGTTTGACGGGTTCTGTTGGCAACCAAGCAACATACGTACAACAATATCTAAAAGATGCAGCTCAAAAGAAAATCTTAATCGGTGGTTACGATGGTCTATTGCTTCCGCCGCAACTTCGTACCTTTGTCGGAAGTATGAATGTGCCTTCCGGCGTTAATGCTGCTCGTGCCGATGCTGCCGTTCAGAAGTGGTACGGAGAATACAGTTTGCCTGCTGCGCCCTATGCCGTGCCGAAAGGATTTAATCTTGCTGAATATGGTCGCAAAAATCGGCTGGATGACAAGTCGCCTATTTTTTTGAAGGACGGATATATCATCGTCAATTTCAAGATCGAAACGATCCGTAACCGAGAAATGAGTAATCCGCATTTGCAGTATATTCATGCGCCGCTTAATAACCAGTGGCAAATAGAAGGGTTTAAACGTAGCTTTGTCGATCCGTTGGGCAGCACATTTGCTCTGATGGATGGAGATGTTCTACTCTATCATGCCGACTTGTCCAGTTATGATGATTTTGGAACGGGCGGTACACATTAAAATCAACAGCCGAGAGGAATAGACATGTTGGATAAGCATCAAAGTGCCGCATTCGGGGATGCGGCCTATTTTTATTCCGGTTCTGCTGAGGAGAATGCTACTGTTCGTAAGTATCTTCAAATCGGACTGCACCAAAGAAAAAAACCAATATGGAAAGATAGGAGGAGAATGCCGATGAACGATCTTGCCCGCTATCGGCTGTTGGCTGGGGCCGCCGTTCCGCCTGCCGCAAAGTTGTTGTACAGCTATTTGCTGGATTGCGCCGGCCGAAGGAATGGTGTCGTTTTACTTTCGGCAAGGCGGCTCGCGGCGGAAGTGGGTTTATCTTCTTCCGCGGTGCGTCGTAATTTGCACCGTCTGCAACAAAACGGTCTTATTCAACTGACAGCTCGATACTCGGAGGAAGGTATTCGCCTGACTAATCAAATTACGCTTTTGTAAAGGAGGTGCTCTCGTGACAGCCAAGTTGCAACGCATCGTCGAACTGGCGACTAGCACAGCTCGTGCGGTGACCGATCAACCTCAGGAATGGGCGAGTTTTTTGCAAACAGCAGCATGGAACTACAAATATCCGTTTCAAGATCAACTGTTGATCTACGCCCAACGTTCTGACGCGACGGCTTGCGCGCCGATAGATGTTTGGAACAAACGGCTGGATCGCTGGGTTAAACGCGGTGCAAAAGGGATTGCTTTGGTCGAAGATCGGGGCAATCACTTCAGTCTGCGTCATGTGTTCGATGTGTCGGATACCCAGAGTAGAACACGACAGCCCATATTGCTATGGCATTTGCAGGATAATGACACAGATGCTGTGATCGAAACAATGGAAAATGCATTCGGAGTATCGGATGAAATCGAGACACGTTCGGATCTGCCTGCTGCGTTCATTGCTGCTGCGCGGAATGCAGTAGAGGACAATAGTGCGGATTATGTGGCGCAGTTGATGAAAGAACGGGAACTCAGCTTGCTTGACGACTTGGATGTACAACATGTGGAACTATTGTTCAAGCAAACAACCGAAATGTCTGTCGCTTATATGGTGTTGGCCCGTTGCGGGTTGAACCCGACACATTACATCAGCATCGAGGATTTATCCGGGATCGGATATTTTAATACGCTTCCCACCCTGTCACATATGGGCGCAGCGATCAGTGATGTGTCCGAGATGATGTTACGGGAAGTGGAATCAACCGTCCGGGCGTTACGCCGAGAAGCTCAGCGAGTAGATAAGAGCCATTCGTCTCATACCCTTGCAAGACCCGATTCCTTATCGCACAATGAAGCTACCTTACAAGAAAGGAACGATGAACATGGAACTGACCTACACGCCGCAAGGGGATTACCTGCTGCCCGACCTGACATTGAGCAAGGTAGCGATGCGGATCGGGAAGTACGGCATGATGCGCAAGACATTTCTGAAAACCGAACGCAAAGGGATGTACGCTCATCTGATGTTGACGGAACAGCTAAACCACCATCTGACAGACATCGACCGGACAGCGCGGGAACAGATCGAACAGACGATGCAAGAGCTGCTTCGACTGAATCCAGCACCGGACAAGGCGAGCGATCCGCTGGCTTGGATGGAACACATGAACCATCTGAAACTACAAGCGGAGGAACTGATTCTTACGGAACTGATTTATCACTAAAATGGTACGACCGGAAAACGGAGGATAAAAGTCTTCCGTTTTTTCATGACCAAGCGATCATTAATGATATGCTTCGAGCTGCGCCGCTACGGGAGAGTAAGTCGGACATCGCAACGTATTTTAATGACCATGAGGACGAGCGTGAGCGCCTGTTATATGTGCGCGGTCTTTTTCAGGCAGGCATCACCGAACTGAACCTTGATGAGGACGTGCAGGCTGGGTTTGAACCGTACCGTAATGTACTTCATCTATGGACGGGTACAGCGGATGAGCGCACAGTGCAAAGCTTTTACGATTGGGGCGTTATTACCGGGCATATCGCGAGCATGATACTATTAAACGAATTTGACATATCAAGAGGATTGGAACCTTCTATCCAGCAGCAAACGCTATGGATGGAGCAAGCGGGAGCTGATAAAGCTTCCGCTTTTTTAATGCCGCAAGCGGTTATCGACGCTGTATTGCAAAACGGTAGCGGATTTGAGCATGGTAAGTATCGGATTGCACTACATTTCCAACAATCATTGTCCGCACAGGAGAATGCTGATTTCCTAAAACGGGAATATGGGATTGGAGGCCGCCTCCCGGCGTTGACCGGCACAGATATTCATGAAAATCATGATAGTAAAGGCATCACGCTAACGCGCGGCTCGATCATGAACCCGGACGCTCGGGTAGTACTACCGTGGATGAAGGTGCAGAAACGTATCGGTGAACTGTTGGAAGCAGGACGTTATTTGAATCGACAGGAAACGGAGCGATTGCCCGCCTACGCGGAGAAGCAGGAAGAAGAACGATTACAGCGTGCAGCCGAGACAGCAAGAAGGAATCAAACAGAGGCGGATGAGCCGCCATCGGAGGAGCATCCTGACTTGGATGAGCCATCTGAACCGAAACAAATACCTCTGAACCGGGAGCGAGCGCGATACGGTTATGATGTGGGCAGTATCGTCTGGATCGGTGCAGACGAATATGAAATTGTGCAACTAACACCTCAAATGGCGGTGCTGCAAGATCGGCAGTTTCCACTGTTTATTAAAGAATGGGATATCCGAGATTTCGAACGAATACTGCGTGAAAATCCGTTGAACGATCATCTGATTATCGGGGAACAGGAACTGGAGCTTGCAAACGAAGCGGCATGGGAAGAAGCGGAAGATGCACATTTACCGGATGAGTCTGCAATAAACGAGCTAGAGCCAGCGACGGAACCTGCCGATGTTCCTGATCTTTCCCCTACTCTTGTTACCCGCCATCTTGTGCCAGTCCCTCCATCCGCTCCGGCAGTCAATTACCGTATCATCGACGATGAGCTGGGACATGGCGGTGCAAAAACGAAGTTCAAATGGAATATAGAAGCGATTCAACTGTTGAACGGGTTAGAGCAGGAGCAACGGCAAGCGACAGCGGATGAGCAGGCGGTATTAGCGCGCTATGTCGGATGGGGCGGCATACCGCAAGCATTCGATGATGCGAACACTGGGTGGGCAGCCGAATATGCGGAACTGCAATATTTGCTCGCGCCAGAGGAATACGCGTCCGCTCGCGCGTCAACACTGAATGCCCACTATACGTCTCCAACTGTCATCAAGGCGATGTACGACTGTCTGGAAAATATGGGCTTTCGTAATGGTAATGTTTTAGAGCCATCTTGTGGCATCGGCCATTTTTTCGGTTTAGTGCCGGAGTCGTTAAAAGACTCGCGGCTGTTTGGCGTGGAATTGGACAGCGTTACTGGGAAAATTGCCAAGCAACTATACCCACAGGCATCGATTGCGGTCAGCGGCTTTGAACAGACGAATTTGCCAGACAGTTTCTTCGACCTTGCTGTAGGGAACGTACCATTTGGCGGTTACGGCGTGGCGGATAAGCGATACGACAAGCACAAGTTTCTTATTCACGATTATTTCTTCGCCAAGACACTGGACAAAGTGCGCCCAGGCGGCATCATTGCTTTCATTACGTCCAAAGGGACGATGGATAAGAAAAATCCTGTGGTGCGCAAATATATTGCAGAGCGCGCTGAACTACTCGGAGCTGTGCGTCTCCCGAACACGGCCTTTCAAGCCAATGCAGGCACAGAAGTAACCGCCGATATTTTATTTTTACAAAAACGGGATCGGATGGTTGCGGTCAGCGAGCAAACAGAAGCGTGGCTTTCACTTGGTGAGACAATGGGTGGTGTGCCGATCAATAGTTATTTCGTTGACCATCCCGATATGGTGCTGGGCACGATGGCTTTTGATGATCGCATGTATGGCAATCGACAAGAAACGACATGCCAGCCGTACCCGGATACGAATCTGGATGAGTTGTTGCGTGAAGCATTATCTAACATTCATGCCGAATGGGTGGAGCAGGAACGGGAAGACCAGCCGGAGGAAGAAGACCTTTCTCTCCCCGCCGACCCGTCTGTCCGTAATTTCAGCTTTGCGTTGGTGGAGGGTCATATCTACTATCGGGAAAACAGCCGGATGCGGCGCGTTGAAACATCGGCGACAGCAACGGGTCGCATCAAGGGCATGATCGGTCTGCGGGACACGGTGCGCGAACTGATTGAGTACCAAACCGAGGACTACAGTGATGAAGCAATTCAGGAGCAACAGCGCAAGCTGAACGCGCTGTATGATCGATTTACTGCGCAGTACGGACTGATTAACAGCCGTGCCAACAGCCTTGCTTTTTCGGATGACAGTGCGTACTTCCTCCTTTGCTCACTAGAAATTATCGACGAGGAAGGACGACTACTTCGTAAAGCGGATATGTTCACTAAGCGTACGATTCGGCAACGCATCAACGTGGAGCAAGTGGATACGGCTTCGGAGGCGCTTGCTGTTTCCATCGGTGCAAAAGCCCGTGTTGATCTGCCGTATATGTCGCAGTTAACCGGCTTGACGGAAGAAAAACTCATAGAGGAATTACGTGGCATTATCTTTCCGAATCCAGAAATGCAAGATGAAACCGACCAACCTGTCTTTGAAACAGCGGATGCATATTTGTCTGGTCATGTTCGGGAGAAGTTGCGTGTGGCGAAACAGTTCGCTGCATATGATAAACGCTATAGTGAGAACGTCAAAGCACTTGAAGCTGTGCAGCCCAAAGACCTGGATGCCTCCGAAATTGATGTCCGTTTGGGTGCCACTTGGTTGCCGCCACAAGACATTCGACAATTTTTGTTTGAACTTGTGGATACGCCGCCGATGTACCAGACTTACATCGATGTGATGTATTCCGAGTATACGGCTGCTTGGAACGTGAAAGGCAAAAGCGATGACCGCAGCAATAATATTAAAGCGAACGTTGCGTATGGTACAACCCGCATGAATGCGTACAAGATTCTGGAAGATACGCTCAATTTGCGTGACGTGCGTGTATTTGACACGGTTTATGAAGATGGTGTGGAAAAGCGCGTGCTGAACAAGCAGGAAACGGCCATCGCCCAACAAAAGCAGGAGATGATGAAGGAAGCGTTTCGGGAATGGATATGGCGAGATCCACAGCGGCGCGAACGACTCACGCGGCTGTACAATGACCGGTTCAACGCGATTCGTCCTCGTGAATATGACGGCAGTCATATCCGATTCACCGGGATAAACCCGGAAATCCAGCTGCGCCAGCATCAGGTCAATGCGGTGGCTCGTGCGCTGTACGGTGGCAACTCCCTATACGCTCATTGTGTCGGCGCAGGGAAAACATTTGCCATGACCGCCGCAGCAATGGAGAGCAAGCACGTGGGGCTGTGCAACAAGAGCATGCTAGTCGTTCCGAACCATCTGACCGAGCAGTGGGCGGCGGAGTTTTTGCAGCTTTATCCATCGGCAAATATTTTGGTGACAACCAAAAAGGATTTTGAAACGAAGAACCGCAAAACGTTTTGCGCACGGATTGCCACTGGCGATTATGATGCCATCATCATTGGACATTCGCAGTTCGAAAAAATACCGATTTCGACGGAACGCCAGCGGCAGCAATTATTTGAACAAATTTCGGAAATTACAGATGGCATCCGGGAACTCAAGGAAGCTAGGGGTGAACGCTATGCGATCAAGCAGCTTGAAAAAACGAAGAAGACATTGCAAACCAGATTAGAAAAACTAAACGATACCAGTCGTAAAGACGATGTCGTGACGTTCGAGGAATTGGGCGTAGATCGGCTGTTCGTGGATGAAGCCGATTCGTATAAAAACTTATTTTTGTATACCAAAATGCGCAATGTGGCCGGATTGTCACAAACCGAAGCACAAAAGTCGTCCGACATGTTTGCCAAGTGCCGGTATATGGACGAGCTGACCGAAGGCCGAGGCATCATTTTTGCGACGGGTACGCCAATCTCCAACTCCATCACCGAGATGTATACGATGCAGCGTTACTTGCAATATGAGCGGATCAAGCGGCAAGGCTTACAGCATTTCGATGCGTGGGCGTCTACGTTTGGCGAAACGGTCACAGCGATAGAGCTTGCACCGGAAGGAACGGGCTATCGGGCGAAAACCCGGTTTGCCCGTTTTTACAATTTACCCGAGCTGATGAATGTGTTCAAGGAAGTGGCCGACATCCAGACGGCAGACATGCTCCAGCTTCCCGTGCCGAAAGCACATTTTCACAATGTGGCTGTACCTCCGAGTGAGTTTCAACGCGACATGGTTGCCGATCTCGCCCGCCGCGCTGAACAGGTGCGGGCAAAAAAAGTAGAACCGCACGAAGACAACATGCTCACGATCACCAATGACGGGCGCAAGCTGGCGCTCGATCAGCGGTTGGCAAATCCGATGCTTCCAGATGATGAAGGCAGTAAGGTGAGTGCCTGCGCAGATAATGTATATCGGTATTGGTTGAAGGGGCAAGAACAACGCCTTACGCAATTGGTATTTTGCGATTTGTCCACTCCAAAGGCGGACGGGACCTTTAACGTATACGACGAACTACGGCGCAAGTTGGTGGAAAAAGGGGTCACGGCTGAAGAGATTGCCTATATTCACGATGCCAACACCGAAACGAAGAAAAAGGAATTATTCGCTAAAATGCGTAACGGTCAAGTTCGGGTATTGCTTGGATCAACGTTCAAAATGGGGGCTGGCACGAACGTGCAAACGAAGCTGATTGCACTGCATGATCTGGATTGTCCGTGGCGTCCGCGCGATTTGGAGCAGCGCAGCGGGCGCATTGTCCGTCAAGGGAATCAGAACAGTGAGGTACACATTTTCCGTTATGTTACGGAGAACACGTTTGATGCTTACCTCTATCAAACACTAGAGAACAAGCAACGGTTCATCTCACAGATTATGACCAGTAAATCGCCAGTGCGATCAGCCGAAGATATTGACGAAACTGCCCTTTCTTACGCCGAAGTGAAAGCGCTGGCGACCGGAAATCCGTACATCAAGGAGAAAATGGACTTAGATATCCAAGTATCCAAGCTGAAGTTGCTCAAAGCCAATCATTTGAGTCAGCGTTATGCGCTGGAAGACCGGCTGCTTAAGCTGCTGCCGCAACAGATCAAGTCTACGGCAGAACGAATCGAGGGATATGAACAGGATGTCGCCATGTACGTGCGTTCCAAAACGACTGTGCAGGGGAATGCGGATGAATCGAATTTTCCAGGCATGGTCATCAAGGATTTTACTTATTCGGAGCGGACGGCAGCAGGTGAAGCTTTGCTCGATGCATGCAAGGGTATGACATCACCCGATCCGCAAGCAGTGGGCAGTTATCTTGGTTTTTCCTTGTGGCTGTCCTTTGACAGCTTCCATAAGGAATACAAGGCCATGTTGCGTGGTGCACTGAGTCATACGGCAACGCTCGGAGCGGATGCAGGCGGCAATATTACCCGAATCAACAACACGTTATCCGACTTGCCTGCGAAATTGGAACACGCTCGTGAACAACTTGTTACGTTGCAGAAGCAGATGGGTACGGCGAAAGAGCAAATTGAGACGCCATTCGAGAAGGAGCAGGAGTTGCAGACGAAAACGGCGCGGCTCGCGGAATTGAATGCCCTGCTCAACATGGACAAACGGGAAAATGAAGGTGTTGACAGCGTGCCGGACGAAGAAACGGCATCGCCGGAACGGAAAACAACCTACCGGGAACGCTGAGCCCTTCACACATTCGCATCCTGTTTCCGCCACTTGTATGCTATTTACGAGGAGGGATGCTGATGGCGTTACCAGTGAAACCACAATTGGAGACTATATTTGATGAGATCGAAAACGAAGTCACTCGGTTACTACGTAATAGAGAATCTTATCTCGCATTGGTTCACAAGCGAAGTGAAATCAAGACGCAATATCCTTTTATCCAGTCGATTTTTGAAGGAAATGCAGGGATATTTTCCAGCGACAACGAACACCGCGCCTGGCTGGACGTAAAACAAACGTATGACGAAACGGAGCGTATGGAGAGGATGGCACTTTATTTTCAAGGTCATGCGGATTGTTATGCGTATTTGCGTAAGATTGGTGCATTATAGCAGACTAGCAGGGAAACACCTATGACTAGCGTTTCCCTGTTGTTTACGGTGCATAGCATTTCACGGATGGAAGAAAGCCCGCTTATTAAAGTTATCAATCACATGTTGAAAAGGACTCCGACTTTGGGGTCCTTTTCGCATTTCCGGAGGGAAGCACATGTTGTATTCCATACCACGCGGCGGATGTTTTTGTCCAATTCAACCGCTTATTTGTTACGGAGTTGACCTGACTAATAAGGAGGGGGAAACCGTGTCGATTTTAGAGTTGGTATCCAAAGAAAAGGATGGATTTGGCGATACGTTTTATTTTATTCGTCATTCGAATGGGGTAACCAGCAAGGTTTATGAAGGTGATTTAGACGCATTTATGAAAAAGAATGGCGTTACGGAGTTACAGAAGGGAAAAGCCTATATGTATCCCAAAAAGAAGCGGATGGCACGGTGATGAGTTACGTAAGCAAAGAGCAAATCCAACGGGCAAAACAACTGGATCTGTTCACGTATTTACAAGTGTACGAGCCTGCGGAACTGGTACGTTGCTCTCGCAATGTCTATACCACTCGCACGCACGACAGTTTGAAAATTTCCAATGGCAAATGGTATTGGTGGTCGAGAGGGATTGGTGGGCGTTCGGCACTCGACTATCTCATTAAAGTGCGAGGGATGTCTTTTCCGGATGCGGTGCGGCAGATTGAAGGTATTGATCTTGAACATATTCCCCAAGCACCACAATCTTTGCAACAAGGTTCATCACCAGCGAAACTTGAGCTTCCCGAGCCATGTATCACTTCCAATCGCGTCATTGACTACTTGGGAAAACGCGGTATCAACCGCAAGGTCATTGATTACTGTCTTGAAACGGGAAGGCTTTATGAAAGCAGTCGCTATCACAATGCTATATTCGTTGGTTTCGATCAAAAAGGAACGCCTCGTTATGCGGCGATTCGTGGTACAACAAGTACTCGTTTCATGGGGGAGGCCGTTGGCAGTGACAAACGATATTCGTTTTCGATTCCAGCAGTAAACGACAGTCCCGAACTGCACCTGTTTGAGAGTGCCATTGATCTTTTATCTTATTGTACGCTGGAGCATCTTGCCGGTCGGGATTGGCGACAAGTTCATAAGTTGTCGTTAGCTGGTATTTATAGGCCGAAGGCGGGTCAAGAGCAAGGCGATCCGCCTGCCGCTCTCACGCAATTTTTACAGAGTTTTCCGCAAGTAAAACGGCTGATACTGCATTTGGATAACGATGAACCGGGGCGGATAGCTTCAGCAACAATTCAGCATCTGCTCTCCCCTACGCTTTCGATTTCTGATAAGCCTCCTCACTGGGGCAAAGATATGAACGAACATTTGATGGCATATCGGGGGAGACGAGGTGAATATTTCCGATAATGGGAGGTGCTGAGCAGTTAGACGCTTTTGCGCTTACTGGCTTCCCTCTCTTTTTCCCGGCAGGTGCATGAGGGCAACGCGAGACGAATGTCTCGTGTTGCAGCAAGCACTGAATTTGGATATCCAAATTCGCTTGTTAGGGGCTAAGCCCCTAAGACCCCATTATCGCGCCGCTGTTGATTTTATGTTCGAGTTGTTTTGAAAGGGGTGATATTCGGTGAGGAAACGTTCGATCTCATTTCTGCTTCGCCTCAACGAAAGCGAGCATGCTCGTCTCATGAGAGAAGTGAAACGGACAAGTCTTTCGCGGGAATCGTACATCCGGGCGCTTATCAATGGGGTTGTACCGAAACCGTTGCCGTCGCCGGATTATTACGCCATGATGCGCGAGCTGAATGCCATCGGCAACAATTTGAATCAAATAGCCATGCGAGCACATGCTACCGGGCATTTGGCACAGGCTGTCTTTCAGGAGGAGGCTGATCGTTTGCGTCTTGTTGTCCAGCAGATTCAACAGGCGGTGACGGAACCAGAACGAAGAGGCGAAACACCCACGGCGCATAGAAGCGAGCAACCACCGTAAAGGGGCGTGACAAATGGCGACCACCGCAATATGGGATGTAACCGACCGCTTGAAGCGCGTATTGGATTACGCCCGGAATCCTGACAAAACGGCACAAGATCGTTTAGAGCCTAACAACTTGCAGCAGGCGCTGAACTACACGACAGCAGATGTGAAAACGGAAAAACAGCTTTACGTCAGTGGGGTGAACTGCGATTCGCTTACTGCATATGAGCAAATGCAGCGTACCAAGCGGCAATATCAAAAAACGGATGGCATTGTTGCGTTTCACGGATACCAGTCGTTCGCGCCTGGTGAAGCGACACCAGAAGTTGCACATGCCATCGGTGTCAAGCTTGCGCAGGAGCTTTGGGGGGAACGCTTTGAAGTTGTAGTAGCGACCCATCTGGACAAAGATCATTTGCACAATCATTTCGTCCTTAATTCCGTCTCATTCCTAGACGGCAAACGTTATTACGACAACAAAGCTTCTTATGCCCTTATGCGGCAAACGTCCGACCGGCTATGCCGGGAATATGAGCTGTCGGTCATTGAACGTCCCGAAACAGGCAAAGCCAAGCACTACGGGGAGTGGCAAGCGGAGCGTGAAAACAGACCAACTTGGCGGGGGCTGATTCGGGAAGATATCGACACGGCCATTGCCGCTTCCATGACGATGACTCAGTTTTTTGCCGCTTTACAGAAACAGGGGTATGAAATCAAAACGAATGTAAAACATCTGGCTTTACGTCCGCCCGGCAAGGAGCGATTCGTCCGCTTGCGTAGTCTGGGAGACCATTATACCGAGGAAGCGTTAAAGGAACGTATCTTACAGAATCGTATGCCGAAACGCCAGACGCCTCTTCCGCAGCGGCGACGCAAGCGAGTAGTCAAGGTGAGTGGCGGCTTTAGAAGCTCGCGTAAATTTAGCGGCTTACAGGCATTATACTTGCGCTATCTTTATCAGATGGGCATCCTGCCCAAGCATCGTGCGTCCCCGAAGAGGACGCATTTTTTGTTGCGTCAGGATTTACGACACTTGACGCTTATCATCGATCAGACGAGGCTTTTGTGTCGCCGTCACATTTCCACGGAAGATGAGTTGCTCGCTTACCACGGCCAGCTTCAGGCGGATATGAAACGACATTACGGCGCACGCAAAACCTTGTATAACCGGCTACGCCGCTGTAAGCAGGAAGATCAGGTTGCAGTTTACAAAGCGGAAATTACTGAATTATCCCGCCAGCTTGCCAAGCTGCGGAAAGAAGTGAAACTTTGTACGGGTATCCTTACCCGGTCAGAGGGAATGACCCATTTGTTAAAGGCATGCGAATCGGAACGTCCCATACGAGAGGAGATGAATACCAATGAGCAGCGGAAACGAAGCGGCCGATCAGGTCGTCAACATGAGCCTGCGAGGAATCGAGGTCATGGCGAAGATTTCCGGAGAAGGCGCTAAGCATTTGGCGGTATATTTATTCGCTGCCTTGCAAGGGCAGAAAAAAACGAAAGGACGCATTCGTTTGGAGAGCCTGCTTCGCAGTGGCAAGGAGTTGAAAGTGTTCGCCGTTAAAAATGAAGATTTGCCGACCTTTTGTAAGGAAGCGAAGAGGTATGGCGTACTCTATTGCGCGCTGCGCGACAAAAAGAACGTGGATGGTCTTTGCGATGTGATGGTACGAGCTGAGGATGCGTCCAAGATCAATCGGATCGTCGAACGTTTCAAGCTGGCAACGGTAGATACGGCCAGCATTAAGCAAGAAATTGTGAATGCCCGCAGCGAAAAACAACCAGACGAGAACCAGGGGGTACAAATACCGGAGCAAACTGTCGAAGATTCTGAACGCGAAGCTAACCCTCCGTCTCCTGTAGAGGAGGAAGTCCGAGAAGATTTTTTGGACGAACTGCTGGGAAAGAGCGAACCGCTGGGGGAAGAAGAACAAACAAACGTTCAACCGGGAACATTCCAACCGGAACCCCAACCCCCGGTCAACGAACAAACGGAACAGCAGATGCGGACGCATACTCTCCCTACACAGGACGAGAGAGCGACGGAACAAACCCCTCCGTTCGAGCCTACCTTCGCCAGCAGCGCCGACAGCGGAAAGGGTTCGACTGAACATCAACCGCAGGAAAAAGTGTCGATCCGAGAACTACTGCGTGAAATTCGGGAAGAAAACCGGGCAGCGGAGAAAAATCGTCAGCAACTAGAACACGATCCTCCATTGCCAAAACGAAAGGACCGGGGGAAACTGACATCTGGCAAAAAGATGCCGACAAACAATCGAAAGAAAGGGAGATCAAAATGAGCCAATTAGACGAACTATTTCATCAAGCTACCTCTTCTCCTGCCGAGCAACCGTTTGACAAGGAAGCTTGGGTGCAAAAAAAACAGGAATTGCGGCAATGGACGTATGAAACAATTGACACGATGACAACGACGGTTACGCAAAAGGGAGAACGGTATCAAGGGTATCTGGATGTGCAGGCGGTCTTTGACAGGTATAGTGTTTCCAATGCGCTATTGATTCTGGCGCAACGTCCAGAAGCGACACGTATCGCTGATTTTGATAGTTGGAAGGAACAAGGCGTATCCATCCGCCGCAAGGAAACTGGGTTTTATATTCTGGAGCCCGGAGACGAATACAAACGGGAGGATGGGAGTACCGCAATCAGCTATAATCCCAAGAAAATGTTCGATATTGTCCAAACCACTGCAAAGAAATTAGAACAACCTATTTCACCTGATGATCGCACTCGCATCAAGGCGCTTATGGATCGTGCGCCTGTTCCTATAGCCATTAGTGAAACGCTGCCTACGGATGTGCATGCCATCTATCAGCCGGATGTACGCAATATTGTGATCCGCCGTGGGCTGAGCGCAGGAGATATTTTCCGCGCATTGGCGCAAGAACTGGCACATGCGGAAATGGATCGTGGCGATGGTCGATACAGCCGCTCCGAATATCAGATTCACGCGTTCAGCGCAGCCTACATCCTTTGCAAACAAGCGGGTGTTGATACAAAGCCATTCCAGTTCGAGCGGATCAACGAGCGCTTCAAGGACATGGAATCACAGACCATTCGTGCAGAGTTAACGACGATGAAAGAAGCAGCCCATACGATTTCCCGACGCATGCACCGTGTGCTGATCCCGCAGCGGCAAGCGCCGCAAGCGAATCGAACCGATTCAATTCGTTAAGGAGTGTGAACAGTCATGAAAATAGAGGAACGTATTCTTAATCTCGATAATTACGAGTATGGCATTGTCATCCATGCGTTAAATATACTCCGCAACGACCTGATTGGAGAACAGCGACCGACGGATGCTGTGGACGATCTGTTGTTGAAAACGATGGATGCCCCCTACCAAAAAAATAAACGCAGGGGAAACCGTGAAGCGCGCTGAAGCTGCAAGGAGTCATTTGTTACTCCTTGCAGCTTTTTTCATCCCTGTCGTTTGGTTGGCGCTGCTCGTTGCTCCGGCATTATCCGGGGGATTGCCCGCACTTTTGCTTTATCTTGGCGAGGCGATGGATCGTCCCTTCGACATTCGCTGGGTAGCTGATACCCCCCGAAGCTTACTGGTTTTTACAGTGGCTTACGGGTTAGCGGTCGGCGCATATCTGGCATCGCCGCGCAATTATCGTCGCCGCGAGGAACATGGCAGTGCGAAATGGGGGAAAGCGAAACCGATGAATGCCAAATATCGAAGCAAGCAACCGGAACAAAACAAAATTTTGACACAGCGTGTTCGGATCGGGCTGGATGGTCGTAAACATCGTCGAAATTTGAATGTGCTGGTCGTCGGCGGTTCCGGTTCCGGTAAGACGCGATTTTACGCCAAACCGAATGTGATGCAGGTGCATACCTCTTTTGTCGTGCTTGACCCCAAAGGTGAAATCTTACGCGATACCGGTCACTTGCTCGAGTCCAAAGGCTATGACATTAAAGTGCTGGATTTAATCAATCCACACCGTTCGCATGGCTATAATTCCTTTGCCTACTTGCAAGACGACAAAGACGTCCTCAAATTGGTCACCAATCTGGTTCGCAACACAACGCCGAAGGGCAGCAACACAAATGATCCCTTTTGGGAGCGTTCCGAGACTGCTTTGCTCGAAGCGCTCGTCCTGTATCTCTTATATGAAGCGCCGCAGGAGGAGCAGAATTTTCCGATGGTGATGGAAATGATCGCTGCCGCCGAAGTTCGGGAGGAAGATGAAACGTATCAAAGCCCGCTTGACGAACTGTTTGAGCGGCTGGCGATGCGCGACCCGGAACATCTTGCGGTGAAGCAATATAACATTTTTAAGCTGGCAGCGGGGAAAACAGCAAAATCCATTCTGATTGGACTTGGCGTGCGGCTGGAGAAATTCAACTTGCATACTATCGCCGGCATGAGCCAAGTCGATGAAATGGAACTGCCCATGATGGGTGAAAAGAAAACAGCGCTATTCGCCGTTATTCCTGACAACGATAGCAGCTTCAATTTCATCGTTGGCATGCTCTACACGCAACTTTTTCAATGTTTAATGTATGAGGCCGACTATCGGCATGGCGGACGCCTGCCGATCCATGTGCATTTTGTGATGGATGAATTCGCTAATGTTGCCTTACCCGATGAGTTCGATAAGTTGCTTTCAACGATGCGCAGTCGTGAGATTTCCGTCTCGATCATTCTGCAAAATCTGGCACAGCTCAAAGCGCTGTACAAAGATTCCTGGGAAAGCATTGTAGGCAACTGTGATGAGTTTTTATATTTAGGTGGCAATGAACAGTCTACGCACAAATATGTGTCGGAATTGCTTGGAAAAGAAACGATTGATACAAACACTTATGGCCAAAGCAAAGGTCGCAGCGGCAGCTATTCGATCAACTATCAACAGTCCGGCCGGGAACTGCTTACGCCTGATGAAGTGCGGTTGCTCGACAATCGCTATGCCCTGCTCTTTATTCGCGGCGAACTGCCGGTGATGGATGAGAAATACGATGTATTGCGCCATCCTCATGTCTCGTTGACGACAGATGGCGAAGGTCAGATCTATCAGCACGGTGGTACAGAGCATGCGCTCGATTGGCGTACCGTGCAGTTGGATGAGGATGGCGAATATGAGCTTTTATCTGAGGAAGAATTGGAAGCATTACTTTTACACGAAAGGATGGATGAGGTTTGAAACGTGCAATCAAATGGCTGATGACGGTCTATATGATGATGACACTGTTCGGAACGATGCTGGTATCCACTGTCTACGCACAGGGTGATCCGATGACAACGGTCAATAATTTATCCGATTTTATTTTTGGATTGATTCGCGCGGTAGGCATGATTATATTGGGCTTCGGCATCGTTCAAATCGGCTTATCGCTCAAATCGCACGATCCTTCACAGCGCGCTAATGGATTCTTAACGCTGGCAGGAGGCGTCATCATTACCTTTACCAAAGAAATATTAAACCTGATCGCAGGTTAAAGGAACGGGTAGCGAGGAATAGTGCGATGATGACTGTTCCTCCCCCCGATTAAAGGGTGAGTGTATGTCGAAAAACAGTTGGGTTGCAGACAATCTGGAAAATGCATTGGACACTTGGAACGAAAAAATGAATGAAATCTGGCAACTTGTTACGCAATCGCCTGCCGAATTTAAAGGAGGCGCTGTATGGCAAATCATTACGGATATTCACGGTGCTTTACAAGCTACGGGACTGGCGTTGCTGGTCTTGTTTTTTGTCATCGGCGTCATGAAAACAGCAGGCAATTTTGCTGAACTGAAGCGGCCAGAACTGGCGGTCAAGTTATTCGTTCGGTTTGTGTTGGCCAAGGCAGTTGTCACCTACGGGCTGGAACTCATGATTGCCTTGTTTACGATTGTACAAGGCATGATCGCGACCATGATGACCCGTTCGGGATTTGGCGGGGTGGATGGCATGTTTTTACCCGATATCATTACCCAAGCCATTGATGATGTCGGGTTTTGGCATAGCATACCGCTATGGATCGTGTCTTTGCTGGGGAGCTTGTTTATAACGGTTCTTTCCTTCATCATGATTCTTTCTGTGTATGCACGTTTCTTTCGGATTTACCTCTATACCGCTATCGCTCCTGTTCCGCTGTCCTCTTTTGCGGGGGAGCCAAGTCAGAGTATTGGAAAATCATTCTTGAAAGGGTATGCGGCTGCCTGCATGGAAGGGGCGATCATCGTGCTGGCTTGCATCATTTATTCTGCTTTTGCTACGGCTCCCCCTGCCATAGAAGCAGATACTGGCGCAGTCACGATGGTGTGGACGTATATCGGAGAACTGATTTTTAACATGCTCATCCTCGTGGGGACGGTGAAGATGGCGGACCGCGTTGTCAGAGAGATGCTTGGATTGTAAAAATCGTATGGCATTGAATTATTGTATGGCTTTCAAAAACAACCTTAATAGTGCCAGCGCATCTTGACGCTGTCGATCTGTGCATTGGTTGAGCGCGGCTAGAATCAGTTCTGTGTCCGTATTAGGTTCGGCATGTTGGTCATGCGATAGCAATAAATCATTGGGAGACAGTTTGAGTAAATAGCATAGGGCTAGCATCGTCTCAATTGACATGCCTACTTTCCCACGTTCAATGTCGGCGCAAAACCTTGGGACACGCCCAATCTGCTCAGCTACGTTCTCTCGGGAAAGTTGCAATGCTTCTCTTTGTTTCCGAATGCGTTGCCCTACCTTCTTTTTATCGTACACATTCATGATCCTCACTTTCAAATAGGTTTTTGGATTTTATAACTCCTATTATGGGTGAGTACACAATTGACTAAAATGAGTTTTGAACATACCCTATATATGGTTTATAAATTCCAAATCTATTTCATTGCTTCATAGTTTATGAAAAGGCAGGTGTACAGATGGATGGGCTATTGAAAAAGCTGGAAAGGGAAAGGCGAAAAATGAATGAGCTTGGCGAGCAATCGTTGAAGAACAACGCCCCCTTATCGGATAACAAAAAATTAAAGAGGCAAAGCAAAAAGGTGGATCAATTGATTACGCAATACATGAAGCGCAGGTGACTTCAGGGATATTTTAAATGAAGGAAGGGGAGCCGATGGAGTTTCCGTCTTGGTTTAGACAAGCGATTCAAAAGCGATTAGATGACATTTCTGCTCATATTGAGCATCATCCTGATCTGAACCGCATTGGTGACAAGGAAAGGAAAGCGTTTGAACGTTTATTTGCGTGCCTGGACATTGGACGAATGCCAGAATTTGCAGATTGGGAAGACCACCAGTATTTGAAGCAGGCGCTCATGAACGAACGGCTATACTTGCAAAGGTTGAAGGACGGCATGCAGCTTGCCACTTCGTTAGCAGATCACCCGCATGCATTTGAAGGACTAGGCAGTGTGAATACAAATCATCGTAAACCTGCTGTACATAGAAAGGATTCGGGAGGTTAGTCAGATGGAAGTAAAGATCAACCGGGAAATCCGGGAATATACCGAAAGTTTATTTTTTGGACTGTCTTTTCGACAGTTCTTTTTTTCTGTTTTGGCCATCATTTTGGCGATTGGTCTGTATTTTGGATTGCGAGGACGGTTTGGTGTGGAGACGCTAAGTTGGATGTGCATACTAGGTGCTGCCCCTTGTGCTGCACTTGGCTTCATTCGATATCATGGCATGACAGCAGAGCAACTATTATGGACATATATTAAATCTGAATTTTTAATGCCGAAGCGTCTAACTTTTCGTTCTACTAACCTTTATTACAAAGTGCTGAAACAAAACATTCAGCGTCATGAGCAAGGGGAGTGAGTTTTTGAAAACACTTAAAAGAACATTAAAACAGGACAAGGAACGGTGGGTTATTCCAAAGAGCGTACAACAAGTCATCCCGATTCGAGCCATTTGGCCGGACGGGATTTTTTTTGTTGGGAACAAGTTTTCTAAATCGTTTCGTTTTGAAGATATAAACTATGCCGCTGCTTCCAGAGAGGATAAGGAGGCAATGTTTCTTGGGTATGGCGAGTTGCTTAATTCGTTTGATAGCGGAGCAACGACAAAGATTACGATTCACAATCGGCGACTTAACCGAACCCAATTTGAAGGTTCTGTCTTGATTCCGTCACGTCAGGATGATCTGGATTTATATCGTGAGGAATATAATCAGATGCTTCTGGATAAATCCGTTGGGGCAAACGGAACATTTCAGGAGAAATATATTACGGTATCCATTTTCAAAAAAAACGTGGAAGAAGCTCGTCAATACTTTACCAGAATTGGGTCGGAGTTGATGGCGCATTTCTCCCGTCTTGGTTCATCTTGTGAAGAACTGGATGCGATAGATCGACTACGCATATTGCATGACTTTTATCGTATTGGCGAGGAAGCCGATTTTCATTTGGACTTGTCCGCGATGATTCAAAAAGGACATAGTTTTAAGGATTATATTTGCCCGGATACGTTTGAGTTCGAGCGAGATCATTTTCGGATGGGCAAGTATTATGGGAGAGTCATCTTTCTTCGAGAGTATGCCAGCTATATTAAAGACAGCATGGTAGCGGAACTGTGTGACTTGAATCGGAATCTGCTGCTGTCTCTTGACGTCATTCCAATTCCAACAGATGAAGCGGTGCGCGAAGTCGAAAACCGTTTACTTGGCGTGGAGACGAACATTACCAACTGGCAGCGGCGGCAAAACAAGCATAATAACTTTTCGGCCGTTGTCCCTTACGATATGGAACAGCAGCGCAAAGAAAGCAAGGAATTTCTGGACGATCTCACGACTCGCGACCAGCGGATGATGTTCGGGCTTTTGACCATGGTGCATATTGCGGAGAGCAAAGAACAACTGGATAACGATACAGAAGCCTTACTGACAACGGCACGCAAGCATTTATGTCAATTCGCTCCGCTGACCTTTCAACAAATGGACGGGTTAAATACCGTGCTTCCATTTGGTCTTCGCAAGGTGCATGCGCTACGAACCTTGACCACGGAAAGCACCGCTGTCTTTATTCCTTTCCGGGCACAAGAGGTGATTCATCCAGGCGGTATTTACTATGGGCAAAATGTCATCAGTAAAAATCTGATTATTGCTAATCGCAAGCAATTATTAAACGGAAATAGCTTCATACTAGGCGTGTCCGGGTCAGGCAAAAGCTTTACGGCGAAGCGTGAGATTGTCAATCTTGTACTATCTGGAGATGATGATATCATCCTGATCGACCCTGAGCGCGAGTATTCCGCTTTAGTCGCTGCACTTGGTGGGGAAACGATTCATATCTCTTCAACTTCGACGAATCATATCAATGCTATGGACATCAACCGACAATATGCGGATGGAGCTAACCCGATCATCCTCAAATCAGAATTTGTGCTTTCATTATGTGAGCAATTAATGGGCGGCTATCCGCTTGGGGCGAAGGAAAAGTCATTGATCGACCGCTGCACGGCAAGTGTGTACCGCAATTATTTACAAAGCAATTACAAGGGGCAACCGCCTACCCTGCAAGACTTTCATGCTGAGCTGTTAAAGCAACCCGAGCCGGAAGCGCAGGACATTGCGCTGGCCATTGAATTGTTTACTTCCGGCAGTTTAAACACGTTTGCCAAACCTACCAACGTGAATGTTGATAACCGGCTCATTTGCTACGATATTCTCGATTTGGGTAAGCAACTCCTCCCTATTGGCATGTTGGTCGTACTAGACAGTATTCTTAATCGGATTACACAAAACCGCGCAAAAGGTAAAAATACGTTTATTTTCATTGACGAAATTTACTTGTTGTTCCAACACGAATATAGCGCCAATTTTCTGTTCACGCTGTGGAAGCGGGTTCGAAAATATGGTGCTTTCTGTACGGGGATTACGCAAAATGTGGATGATTTGCTGCAAAGCCACACCGCTCGCACGATGCTCGCCAACAGCGAATTTATTGTGATGTTGAACCAAGCCAGTACCGACCGCAAGGAATTGGCAGAGTTGCTCAATATTTCGGATTTGCAGCTGTCCTACATGACCAATGTAGACGCTGGAAACGGATTGCTCAAAGTAGGTAGTTCCCTCGTACCGTTTACGGACAAGTTTCCGCGTAATACGAAACTATATGGCTTGATGACGACAAAACCTGGAGAGTCATAGCCAAACAGTAATAAGCGGCTGGTCACAACAAGAACCAGCCGCTTATTACTTATTGTCCGGAACACAACTAGTATCATATCGGTTAGGAGTTCGGAGCAGCGAATGATCGGGCCTTCGATCTTCCTTACTCTAAAGGGCTTGTATTATCAAGAATCATAGATTCAACTTTCCAGCTATGCGGGACAAGTGATTATCGTTGTCACCCGAGTGGAGACACCAAGACTGATACTGAGTGTTGGGATGGAAGAGATAGGGATGCTATGATTTGATTGGTCGGATTGTGATTATTGATGATATTGAAGCTGAACGATTAATTAAGTTATCCTTATAATAGGGATGGTGATTCGATTGAAGAAGCGTCATGATGAAATTTGGGATAAAATTAACAGTCAATGAAATATATCATCCTTGAAATAACTTACACAACTGAGTGATAGACTGTTACCTTCATAATTCTCAAATCAATGATAAAAAAATAGTTTTTTGAATCAAAAATGTTATACTTGTTATCACTAGTGTTGCATAAACCTTCAAAGGGATTGGGTCAGAATATTCAGAAATTAATTTCTCGCTTCAAAATCCAAAAGGTCGATCAGCCCTTAAAGGTAGCTCTGTCCATTTGGTAGTTTATGTATATAACTCTAAGTGTCGTCCATCTGCCCTTAAGCCTTCGTCCTCACGAGGAATCCTTGCGTCTTCTCCCAATCGACTTGCGACTCGGTGGTCGTTTCATCCGCTTCAGCCATTGCCCATAAGGCTTCCATAACAGCGCTTTGAGCCAGCGGATTAGTTGCAGCAGTGAGTGTGGGACTTGTGCTTCCTGTTTAGTCAATACAAGCAAGCAAAAAGCAATGAGCGCGATCCAGACTTGGTTACGAACGGCTTGCTCGCTTGTTCCGTAGAAACGTTTGACTCGCAGATGCTGTTTCATCCATTTGAAAAACGTCTCAATCGCCCAGCGACTGCGGTACATATCCGAGATTTCATCACATGTCAGATCAAAGCGATTCGTCACGAGAATGAGCAGGTTTCCTTCTGAATCTGCGGTTTCGACCATCCGAAACGCATGTTTGGTACGTTTCTGAGGAGAGCCGATTCGTATCTTTTCGTCCATGCTTACCTTACTGCCTATTGGGATCTCGAAGCTCTCCAAAGGCTCAATAACCGCGTTGTTCTTCAGACGCGTGACGAAGTGAATTCCGCGTTCGGAGTAGGAGTCAAATGCGCCATAATCCACATATCCGCGGTCAAAGACGTAGGTGACACCTTCCTCATTAATGAGCGAATCCATCTGGGTACGATCATTTTTCTTGGCTTCTGTAATCGTTGCTCGCTCCGGCACAACGCCTTCTGCATCTACAAAAGCAAGGCGCAAATGAAGCTTGATGCCGGCTTTACTCTTGCGGAAGGTTGCCCACTTGAATTGCTGAAGACAAAGCGAAACGGTGGTCGAGTCGATCACTTTCATCGCGGTCCGTTCTGCGGGAGAAGTGCTGTGTGACAAGATCCTACTAGCCAGTCGCTCGAATACATTCTGAAGCAGATCGGGATTAACTTGGTTATGTTTGCGACAAAGTTGAGCTGCAGAGATCGATGAAAATCCAAGTTCCCGCTGGAACTCATCGTTATTGACATCGTCAGCTATGTCGCGGAGACTCTCCCGATTTTGTAGCTGAGCATGTAGAAAGAGCTTGCAGTAAGCCATTGTAGTGAGCTTTTTAACGTATTTGTCTTGGCCGCTTTCCTCGACCGAATCCGTGAACGTTTTCGTAATAATAGGCGAAATCCATTTACCAAATGAAGAAAATAGGGTATCCTTGTCCATGTGATTGGTCCTTTTTAGTGGATTATGGACAGGTACTACCTGCCATTCCATTGTAAAGGATCTTTTTTTGTTTGGAATATAGAATTACAGATAATTTTGAAAATTCAAAGAACATTTATGCAACGCTAGTGACTTGTTATACAAATTTGATTGATTTCCAATAGGATCAGTCTTCCACAATAGGGCCAGATTGTTGAAGCCACGATGCTGAATTTACAGGCTGGTCTTAGGTTACGGGGTACTCGACACACATCTGGAAATCCGTTTGTTCCTTTATTTACAAGGGTTTGGCTTAAGTACAAAGGGTAATTACGAATTGGGGACGTGATTGCTCGCGTCCCTGTGACTTGAAACATAAATAATATTGTCAATCTCTGTCCGAAACAGGTGTATATTCTGATTAAGCCTACCTAAGTTTTTTATCACAATTCCACAATGATATGAAATGATGTTAGCCCTCACGTCCAAAAAGAATTCGAGTCTACCGTGTTAGTTATTTATATAGCATTTCGAGTGCTTTTCGTTGCGGCTCTCTTATGTTTATAACAGGACGGATTTCTTTGGCTGCTCGTTCAGCTTCTTCAATGGTGTTGTACTTTGCTAAGGCGATGAGGGTTCCAATGGCAACGGCTCCTGTGCGACCTTTCCCACCACCACAATGGAAAGCTACTTTTTTTCTATCTTTGTAGGCATTTACTACGTGGTCTATCGCTTGTTGAAATAATTCCTCGTTGGTCTTCTCGGTATTATCACCAATAGGTACTTTAATCCATTTCACATTTTCATTTGGATAGGCACACTCTGTGGCTTCTTCACGCAAATCCACCACAACTTCAACCTGTTCGTTCTTGACCATTTGTTCCACATCGGAAGCGCCGCCCATAAAAATTTTATTATCTAATAGGGAGTGATACTTCTTTTCCACAGTTGACTTCTCCTCGTTTCCAGAGCTATATTTTCCTTGTTTAACAAATTGCTCGATACGATTTTTAATGGCATCGCGCACTTCTCGGAACTTCTTCATAATTTCTTCTTCAGTTCCCGTAGCCTGTGCAGGATCATCGAATCCCCAATGCCATCTTTCAGCCTTGTCATTTTGAACAATAGGACAGTTGTCATTGGCGTGACCGCAAAGGGTGATGATATAATCTGCTTTGCTTAGTGTGTCTTGATCAATAACATCAGAAGTATGGTTGGAGATATCCACCCCTGCTTCGTTCATCACTGTAACGGCACGAGGGTTTAGTCCGTGTGCCTCAAGTCCAGCGCTTTTCACTTCATATTGATCTCCGCCAAGCGCTTTTAAGAACCCATCTGCAATCTGACTGCGGCATGAATTTCCTGTGCAAAGAAAGTACACTAATTTTTTATCCATTTCATCTCTCTCCTTAAGTAATAATCATAAGCCATACATACAAACCAACAAGGGTAATAAACAGCGTAGGTATCGTTAAGACAATACCGACCTTAAAGTAGTACCCCCAAGTGATTTTCACGTTTTTTTGCGCTAACACATGAAGCCACAATAACGTGGCGAGAGAACCAATCGGCGTGATTTTCGGTCCTAAATCAGAACCGATCACATTAGCATAGATTAGAGCTTCGCGGATGACCCCAGTCGTCTGAGTACCATCGATAGCAAGGGCATCAATCATGACGGTCGGCATATTGTTCATTATAGATGAAAGAATTGCCGCTAAGAACCCCATACCGACAGTGGCAACGAACAATCCTTGATCCGCCATCGTTTGGATTAGATCTCCCAACATATCTGTCAATCCCACGTTACGGAGTCCATACACCACCACATACATCCCAATGGAGAACACGACCACATTCCAAGGGGCACCTTTGATAATTTTTTTTGTTTCGATGGCTTTGCTTTGTTGAGCAAAGAGAATAAAAATAATCGCTATAGCTCCAGCAATAATCGAGACAGGGATATGAATGATACCGCTGACGATGTACGCTACCAATAATATGGTTAGCAAATACCAAGACAGCTTAAACATTCTTTTATCCTTAATCGCATCCGCAGGTTTTTTCAGCTCACCCATATCGTATGTGGCAGGGATGTTTTTCCTAAAGTACAAGTAAAGCACTAGCAAGCTTGCACCCAGAGAGAATAGGCTCGGCACAATCATGCGGCTTGCATATTCAAGAAAGTTAATGCCAAAGTAATCAGCCGATACGATATTCACCAAGTTACTCACTATAAGCGGTAAAGATGCCGTGTCCGCAATAAATCCACTTGCCATGATAAACGGTAGAATCATGGCATCAGGAAGTTTTAACGCCCTGACCATGGCTAGAACAATGGGTGTTAAGATTAAAGCAGCTCCGTCATTTGCGAAGAATGCGGCTACGGCTGCGCCAAGTAGCACCACGTAAACAAACATCAATTTTCCGTTACCTTTGGCAAAGCGAGCCATGTGCAGAGCAGACCACTCAAAGAAGCCGATGTCATCCAAGATCAACGAAATCAAGATAATGGCGACAAAGGCCAAGGTCGCATTCCAAACGATATCCGTTACTGCTACGACATCATTTAAGCTGACGACTTGAAAAACAAGGGCTAAAACGGCTCCTGCGCTCGCAGACCAACCAATATTTAAGCCTTTCGGCTGCCAAATCACAAAAATTAAAGTTAGAATAAAAATAGCTGATGCAATCCAGATCATAAAGACCTCCATTAGTTACAATTTACCGGGGTTAATGTTAATAGCTTTTTCTTTTGTGATGGAAGTAAAGTTAGAATTGATTGTACAGAAGGCTTATCATCGATATTTAACGAATAATAATTCCATTGCCCTTTTTTTGTCTCTTTTAGTAACCCCGCATCCTTCAGCTTGCGAAGATGTTGACTAATGTTAGGTTGACTCGTTTGCACAAGCTCAACAAGCTCACACACACAAAGCTCCCTTTCTTTCAAACTAGCCACGATAGATAGTCTATTCTTATCTCCCAGCAACTTAAATAAATCGGCAAATGCTTCGATTTGTTCCACTATTCGGTACTCCTTTCATTTCATTTACGCATACGATAAGTTTTCCAATAATTCTTTGACCTTCTCTTCAATTTCATCCCTTGCCGCTCTAACAGACTCAATCAAATCTTCACTTAAAGGATCGGAGATGTTCCATTCCACATTCCTGATACCGAAGGGCACGATAGGACAACGTTCATTAAGTTGTTCGCAAAGCTTGACAACGATGTTGGAATTCATGAATGTTTTCATGTCTAACTTTTTGGAATAATGAGTTGACACATCAATGCCAATCTCACGCATGACCTGAATGGTTAACGGGTGAATATCGGATTCTTCAAGACCAGCGCTTTCGACTATTACTTTATTACCACCGTAATGTTTCGCGAATGCTTCAGCAATCTGGCTTCTGCAACGATTTTGAATACATAAGAAATAAATGCGCACAGGATTCATTTTCCCAACCTCCTTATTATATGTTAATGCTTATATAATTATTTAATTATATAAGCTAGATTTTCGGCTATTTTCACAAAAAAGTCAACCGCTATAACAGTTATGGTCGGTATGATGTAATTTTCTAGATAGTTCGTAAACTCAAATGTTGATCATGGATGTCAGTATCTATTACAAGTGCTGACAAATATCTTTAGCTTTCTAAATATCGGTATAGTGTGGTTTTGCTAATTCCGGTTTCTTCTTTGATTTGGGCAAGGCTGAATTGTTGACTTTGGTACATGGTTATCGCACGTTTTACGTTTTCATCTGCTTTTCGTGGGCGACCTAGTTTTTTTCCTTTTTGTATGGCTTCGTATAAGCCTTTTTTAGTATTTTCGCTAATAAGGTCGCTTTGAAAGTTCAATAAAACACTCACAATTTCATGGAATGATTGATTGCATTCCGATACCGGATTGGTATTGATCCCCTCGCTAATCGAAAGTAAATAAGCCTTTTTTTTGTGCAGCTGATCCAGTAGTTCTGCAAGATGGCGTGTGGAGTCAGCAAAAGAGAATAACTTAGCTACCGCAATAGTGTCTCTGGGTTGAAGTTCGGATAATAGTTTTTTTAAAGCCATCCTTTTTTTGGGTGACGAATGTTCTTCTCTGTACAGACGATCATAGCCAAGATTATTTAATATCTCCAACTGGATTTCACAACCTAAATCTTCTTCATTTGGCCTCACATAGCCGATTATCATAATATTTTCTCCTTACTAAACCTTTTTTTAATTATAACATATCCAAAAGGACCAAAAGGGTTCCCTTTTGGTCCTTTTGGTGATAAAATGGGTAAGTCGTCTAAATACGGAACCTGACTTTTATGAGAGTTAAAAGTCATCATAAAATATAGATAAGGAGCCATTCCTGTAATGAAGTAATTTGCCCTTTGAAAAGAAAAAGCGCCTCCTGTATGCTGGGTCTCGGAATGGTGGCCATTCACTGCCCTAATTGAAGGAGGACGCTCTACATGAAGTATAAGCTGAAACAAAAGCAGAATCAACGAATTACACGAATTACCGATTCAACACTAGTCGTCGGGGCGGATATCGCCAAGAAGACCCATGTAGCCCGTGCCGTCGACTTTCGCGGCATCGAACTTGGAAAGGATTGCGTGTTCCAAAACGATCAAGAGGGATTAACGAAACTGGCATCGTGGATGAAGGAGCTTGAGCAGGTTCACGGCAAAACAGAAATTGTATTCGGCATCGAACCAACTGGACACTACTGGTTTCCGTTAGCTGCATTCCTGAAAGAACAAGGCATTACGATCGCCGTCGTCAATCCGCATCACGTGAGCAAGACAAAAGAGCTTGAAGATAACTCGCCGACCAAAAGCGATTACAAGGACGCTAAGGTCATTGCGGACCTGATTCGCAACGGGAAGTACTCGGAACCGAATCTGCCGACAAAGGAATTTGCGGAATTGCGCATCCTCATGAATCTTCGAGAAAAGGTCGTCGTGAATTCCAACCAAGTGAAGGCTCGGATTAGCCATTGGTTTGACCGTTACTTTCCGGAGTACTCAGTGGTGTTCAAGGATTGGGAAGGCAAAGCATCGCTCATGACAATGCGTCAGTTTCCAACGCCAGAGGAGATCGTCTCTACAGGCGCCAGGGGCATTCTCACACACTGGAAGACGGAAGTCGGGCGCGGAGTGGGCATCAAGCGGGCGGAGAAGCTCTACGCCACTGCAACAGAATCAATCGGGCTTACCGAGGGGCTCTCAGCAGCCCGCATTGAACTTGAGTCCCTGTTGGAGCAGTACGACCTGTATGCCAAACAAGTCGAAACGATCATGGGGGAAGCAATGCTCGTCCTCGAACGAATCCCGGGGACGACTCAGATGCTGACGGTACCAGGAGTTGGGGTTGTTACCATTGCCGGTTTTCTTGCCGAGGTAGGCGATCTGAGCGGCTACGACCATGGGCAGCAAATCATCCGCCTGGCGGGGCTGAACCTGAAGGAAAACAGCTCTGGCAAGCGGAAAGGTAAGACCGGAATTACGAAGCGAGGGCGTTCGCGTCTAAGGGCGTTGCTGTTCCGCTGTATGCTGCCGCTTGTGGCTCATAACGAGGAGTTCAAGGCACTGCATAAATATTTCACAACACGCCAAGACAATCCGTTGAAGAAGAAGCAATCCTTGATTGCGCTTTGTGGAAAACTAATTCGCGTCCTCCATACATTGGGGACAAAACAGAAGGATTATGACGCAAACGATGTATTGGGCCCGGTTCGGAAAGTCCAGCTACAACAAAGTGCTGCTTAAATAATCAGGGCATGAACAACTACTGATTCTCCTTATTCACAAGTGGATAACAATGACAACAGAAGCACCGGAGCAGCCGAAGATTAATATTCCATAAGGGCAACGACCCAGTAAAGGAGCAAGAATCGGCATCCACCCCTTGAGAGGTAGAACGAAGGAATGTAAGGGCATAGACCCAGCGTGACATGGGAGGGTAAACCCCAAGGGCAGACGTGGAGATCCACTGTGCGATCATAACCATATATCCACAGTTTTGGAAGCAAGACGATCCTAAGCTCTGTTCCTGCATACACTCTTACAGGAAATCAGTCTATGGGCTACATTCTCCATCAGTACCCCTCAAGCTGTCAATGTTGGAAATCTAAGAATGAGTGAGGAAACAGAAGAAAACATTACTTTATAGTGGGAGTGGAGTAACACGTGGTTGGAACAATAAAGAGGGAATGGTTCTCGAATATAAGGGGTGATGTACTGGCAGGCATTGTTGTCGCCTTGGCACTCATTCCCGAAGCGATCGCCTTTTCCATCATTGCCGGGGTCGATCCGATGGTTGGTTTATATGCATCTTTCTCTATTGCAGTCATTATTGCATTTGTTGGTGGACGTCCTGGTATGATTTCCGCTGCTACCGGTGCCATGGCTTTGCTGATGGTTCCGTTAGTTAAAGAACATGGACTTCAATATTTATTGGCTGCGACGATTCTTACTGGAATCATTCAATTCATTTTCGGTGTATTTAAAATTGCCAAAGTCATGAAATTTATCCCCAGAGCTGTCATGATCGGTTTTGTTAACGCGCTCGCTGTTCTGATATTCATGGCACAAGTTCCGCATTTTTTTGGGATTTCAACATCGACCTATGTTTTTGTAGCGATTACCTTGATCATTGTATATGTATTACCTAGATTTTTCAAGGCTATACCCGCACCCCTTATTGCTATTATTGTGCTAACAGCGGCTGCCATATGGGGTGATTTCAATTTAGGAACCGTTGGCGATTTAGGGGCCATCACACAAACGCTTCCTACATTCTTTATTCCAGATATACCTCTTAACTTTGAAACTTTAAGGATCATTTTTCCTTACTCGATTGCCTTGGCTATTGTCGGGCTGTTGGAGTCGCTACTCACTTCTTCAATCGTAGATGATATGACGAAAACGGAAAGTGATAAAAATCGAGAGTCTAGAGGTCAAGGAATTGCCAATGTTATCACCGGATTTTTTGGTGGAATGGCTGGATGCGCGATGATCGGACAGTCGGTCATCAACGTTAAATCGGGAGGTCGGGGAAGGCTATCGACTTTAGTTGCTGGAATGTTTTTAATGTTTCTAATTCTTGTTTTGGGCGGGGTAGTTGTACAGATCCCGATGCCTGTACTGGTAGGCATTATGATTATGGTATCGATTGGAACCTTTGATTGGTCATCCTTCTCTTATTTGCGTAAAGCCCCGAAGACTGATTCACTTGTTATGCTGACTACAGTAGGTGTTGTGGTATACACGCATGACCTTTCGAAAGGAGTAATTGCCGGTGTTATTCTAAGTGCAATATTTTTTGTAGCCAAAATTTCAAAACTGAACGTTAAGAAACGGAAGACTAGTAAAGGAGACTCTTATGAGGTTTCTGGTCAATTATTTTTCGCTTCTGTAGAAGGGTTTATTGCTTCCTTTGACTACGATGTTTCGTATACCCATATCATGATTGACTTCACTAACGCACACATTTGGGACGATTCTGGTGTAGGAGCAGTTGATAAAGTGGTGATGAAGTTTCGAGAAAACGATAATCAGGTCAGAATTAGGGGACTAAACGGGCCAAGTAAAAAAATCATTGATCAATTAGCTGTTTACAATGAAGAGAAAGCTTCATTAAAAGCTCATTAGAAGGAGGGATGAACCATGTATCAACGCATTGTGCTAGCCGCAGATGGATCTGAATATTCCATTCGTGCTGCTAAGGAAGCTGCAACCATAGCCTCATTGATTCCAGGATCAGTTGTAGAAGTTCTTTATGTTGCGGATATGTCTAAAATAAAGAATGAAGTTCTTCATTCCCAAAGTCATGAAGAACTACAGACAAAGAGAGACCAAAAGTTAATTCCCCATAGGGAAATACTATCCGCTAAGAACGTGAATCATAAAACAACATTTCTTACAGGCGATCCAGGTCCGACGATTGTCGAATATGCAAACAGTGAAAAAGTGGATTTAGTGGTTATAGGAAGCCGCGGGTTAAATACTTTTCAGGAGTTTGTTTTAGGAAGTGTGAGCCATAAAGTTATGAAGAGAGTAAAGTGTCCAGTGATTGTCGTTAAATAACCTTGAGTTTTTCGAAAGAGATAACAGCCTTAGCCTAGGGCTGTTTCTTATTAATCATAAAGCCTTTCCCACTCTTTATTGGTAAAGTCGTCCGCAAACGTTGGTACATTTGCATGCAAAGGTTGGTACAAAAAACTGCATAAGTGGTAAGAACAGTCCGCTGTACTCAATTTGGAACCAACGTCCGTAAAGATGCTTACTTTTCCTCATATAATGCTAGGTTAAAGGAAAGAAATATGGCGATTGGCTTGATGGAGGAAGGTGCGTAAAAATACTCTATTAAAATAGGAAAATGGCAAACCAGATCGAAAGACTGGGACGCAAAGCCACGGGTCTTCTGCAGGAGTGCAATGACCGCCGGGTTACCCTCTTTAATTTACTGTCAGGAAGAGACACGACCTTGATGAGGGTGCGTGTCTTTTTGTCTTTGTCACTTGATGAATGTGAGGTGAAAGCTATTGAAGGATCGCTTAAGGTATGCTCTGGAGGTTGTGGGAGTAATTGGTCGGATGGAAGGCAGGATACAAGTCTTGCTGGTGGATAGTGATCCCGTCTGGCAGCAACGATTGGCGACGATGATCGATGCAGAACCGGATATGAATGTAGCCCATGTTGCAACAAACAAAGAGTCGGCTGTTCGGGCTTGTCTGCAATTGGATGTAGACGTCATGATACTTGACCTGGCATTACTTCCATCGCAACAGGATGGGCTGAACACCATTACTGAAGTAGTGAAGATCAAACCGTTACCCATTATTATCCTGACTTCGCTTCATGAACCTGAGATCGTCGTGGACGCAATGCTGGCCGGGGGGGTCAATTATGTGACCAAAAACAACTATAGGGACATCATAAGCGCTGTCAGAGAAGCGTATCAGGGGCAATCTTCTCTTCATTCCGACGTTGCTGCCATCATCCTTCATGAAATGGAGCACGTTAAGCGCAAGGAATTGCAACGAATGTTAACCCCTACTGAAAAAGAAATCTTAAAGTTAATTGGTTGGGGTTATAAACAGTCGATAATCAGAGAGTTGCTCGGGATCACATCTAACACAATGAAGACGCACGTTCGTAACATCATACGCAAATTCGATACCCATTCTATTCGTGAAGCAGCGGAAAAAGCAAAACATAGAGGTTTATACGATCAGCAGGATAATATTAATACCTAGTAAGGTGTCGAAAATTCGGGCAATTTCGGGATACTTCGACATTGATAACTTTTCAGGTGTGATGAAAAAATCGCCCTCCTTTTTTTGTCGCATCATAGGTAGAATGGTGGATATAGACGGATGGAGATAGGAGAATTTTATCTGGTGTATGGGAGGTGGGAACCACAGAAGAGGTTGAGTTGTAGAAAGTGCATTTTAGAAGCATCGCCGATTATACTTTTCTAGGAGAAAGGACGATGACGATGGAAACGGAGTGTGAACAGTGTATTTTAATGACGAATGACAAGCAGACTGGCCGAAGAATGCACGGTAGCCAGCACGTACAGCAAGAATGGGATAATGAAGACGTCGAACCAATCCCCGTTCCTTATGAGAAAGTAGAATTATGGCTGAAGTCCTACAAGGACTGGAAGGCGAGATTGAAGTACGTGCAATCAGAACAATCCTACATCCCCGAGTTGACACGCACGTTGCAGGTAGTTGCGGCTCATAACAACGGTAGAAAACAGGAAACGGTATTGCGTATGGTTATACGACGAATCGAAATTACCGAACATGAAATCCCGTTGTTGCTATCTAGAATCGGTCTTATTGACTATGCTTTCTCGGCTCTCACCCCGGAAGAAGGCATGTTCATTCAATTGCGTTATATAGATCAAATGGCACCTACAGAAGCCATGAGCCGCCTAGCCCTTTCTCGCCGCGCATATTTCTATCTTAGGAAGCGATCTTTGGACAAAATCTATACGAAAATCAAAGATAGAACGATCTTGTTGGATTTGGATTCGTTTCACGAAGACTGATCAACTTCAGGAGATGCATTTGCGCATCTTCTTTTTTTTGTCTTTGCTTTATGATAATCTATTTTTATTTCACCTGTCTAATTCCATTAAATTCGATTAATGTCTCAACAACAGGTTCGGTGTAGCTATAATAATTATAACACACACCATGGGTTCTGTTAATACTGAATCTACCGACTGTTCATTTGGTTTTCGCCACCTTATATGCTGAAAGAATAAGGTGGTGGAGTTATTGAATTCAATTCGGAAATTGTTAGGTCAGCGGATTCGCACACTGCGGGAACAATTTGGATGGACACAGGAGCAACTGGCAGAGCGCGCAGACCTTCATCCTAATTATATTGGACAAGTTGAACGTGGGCTGAAAAATGTTTCATTAGATAACATTCATAAAATGGCTATTGGATTGCGTATGGATATGTCGCAGTTATTCGCTTTCGAGGATGCTGCGAAGCCAGCGCTATCATCTCGGATCAGCCAGATGCTTCAACAGTGTTCCGCAGAAGATTTGGATTTTCTTATGCAGCATATTGAGCATTTATTGAAATGGAGACAAAAATAAGTAACCCTCCCGAAGAGAGCGCCGGAATTGAAAGTAAATATGCACCGATCATGCACTGAACATCGCACTGAATCTGCATTGAATATGCATGAAGTTAGCACGCAACATGCACATGTTTTATGCTACGCTAGTAGTGTGAACAGGCTGTGCAGCCTAAAGCATCATGAAGGTTGGATCACCCATCGTCAAGCGCCGTTTTTCCCCTGATAACCCAGTGGGAAAGAATCACGGCGTTTTTTTTATTTTGTCGCTGATACACAAATCGTCGGCTATATTCCAGAAGCAAAGGAGTTGGACTAAACATAGGGCAGCGCCTACCATCAACAGGCACTCATAAATTCTCGCAAGGTGTTGCCAAGTGAGAAATGAGGTTGATGTTGATGCGTCCCTATATCACGTAACAGCAAGAGGCGAACGATTCATCGGTATAAACGGAATCAAGTCTTACTAATGGACCTGGTCGTAATTGAGCGTAGGCACGCTCTGCGGCGAGGTCCTTTTTGTTGTCTTTCTTGCTTATTAGGAAGCGTACGTTGTCGTTCTCCCCCTCTGTTTTGGTTGATCAAACAAACCAAAATGGAGGGACGAATATGAAAAAAATCAATTTGAAAGACATATATCCTTTTTGGAAAACGGATGTATGGGTGGAAGTAGAGGATGAAGTGGCTGAGGAAATGCATCAATTCGACTTAATTGAAAACGCATACAGATTACGTACGTATCGTTATCGGGCGTACTACTCTCTTGATCGAAATGATGGTATTGAGCAAGATGTCCTTTTTCGTTCGATTTCTCCGGAGGAATACTATGAACGTAAACTCTCTCAGCAACAGCTTTATGAAGCATTATGCCAGTTGTCAGAAAAATCTGCTCAGCGTATTTATGCGCATTATTTTCTTGGGATGAGCAAAGTCGCGATTGCTCACGCCGAGCATGTAGACGAACGAGCCATACGCAAATCGATTACCAAAGGACTGAAGCAAATGGAACAGTTTCTCAAAAATATGTAATAGATTTTTAACTGAAGGTCCGATTTTTTCGCGAAAATGAACAGATAGTAGAAGACTTTGAGAATAAGCGGTTGGCTATGCCAGCCGCTCGTTCTCTACGAGAGGAGTTGGAACAATGCAAATGATTCGATTTCGTGATAATGAACACGAACAATTCTATCACCAGATGTTGAACGAGAGGAAATGTAATGACAGTTACCATCGCGCATTATTTTACACATTGGGCATTGCTAGCGACACAAGAAAGCATATCCGTGACTTGTTTGACTTTTTAAATGGAGGGATAAAACCCGAGGGATTGTCGGCGGCTTGGCAGACTGGTAGTTCTGCGCGCGTAAGCCGGCTTGCTTTTAACCTGTGGAACGGCTGGAGCGAACCCAACGGGGAACGTTACTCCATGCCTCATGAATTATTTGACTGTAACTATGCCCCTTATTTCTTTGAAGCAATTCGCCTTCGCTACCCAGAGTATTGTCGCGGTCGAGCACAAGTGTTTAGGCGGACAGAATCGATCCGTTAGCCGTTCTTGGGGGTGAAATCATACAATGAAAGAAATTAAAACGAGGCCGAAGGGAAAAAGTATAAAACAGCTTGACCGTGCTGCGCATGTGCTGGAACGAGCCAAGCATGCAGCAATAAAGAAACATGCCACAATTCGCGACAAACGGGAAGGTGGTGATAATGAGCATACTGCTAGTTCAACCACAGCTTATGCCGAACAGCGTTCCATAGTAACAGCAAATACAACGGTTCGCGCTCAGATGGAAATAGGCGCATATATCGGAAAAAGATGGTTGAGGCGGCAGTTAAACAAGCGGACGAAAAAAGATGGTAGGACGGTTGCACCTCGTGCAGTTGTTCACTCATTTCGATTACATAAGCCCATTAACGGTCGATATCGGCTGCCAATGGCTCAGCAATCAGACAAACAGCGCTGGATACAAGGCCGGGTTCATGCCCGGCTTCAACCGCATACTCATCCGCACTCCCCTTCAACGAATAAAACGTTGAATCGAAGGGTGAATTCTGGGATTCATCGTCAAGTACCAGCCGGGAAGAAGGGGATGCAGACCACTCCCCCTTCCGCCGCTGAACATATACGTGGCAAATCCCATCAAACGATCCCACCAGCAAGCTTAAAACCGCAGCCATTCAAAGGTAGGAAGTCGCCCGTGGTGCCCGCAACATCCAGACAGATCAAACCCGCGATTAAGCAAAAACGGCAAATGCTCAAAAGAGTGTCCCGCGTGATGCGGACAGGGCTGCAACCCAAACAGACGAATGAGCGGTCGGATGCTCAAACCGAAGGGAAACGATTGGCGGTGAAAACTGCACAACAAGCAGCGCAAATGGCGATAGCGGCGCGCCGGTCAGTGCAGATGACACGCGCGACTATGAGATTACAAATTCGCCTCGTTCAGATGGTCGCGAAAGCTAGTGCGTTGCTTGTGAAAGGATTGGCTGTGCTACTAGGAAGCAGTAGTGTGGTCATTATTCTGTTGTGCATGGTCATGGCAATAGTAGCCATCACTTCTTCTCCCTTTGGAATTTTTGTGTCAGGTGAAAATAAGGGTACTGATGTGCAACCGCTATCTCATATCGTGAAAGAGTTAGATGAGGAATTGGCGATGAGACTAGAGGATATCCGACAGTCGGCTGGCGTCATTGACCGGATAGAGTTGAATTACCCCGGTAGCGCAGACAATACACGTATAGACAACTGGGCGGATGTGATCGCCATTTTCGCTGTCAAGACTGTCTTGGATGAGGAGAACGGCATGGATGTTGCCACGCTCGATGCAACAAGAACCGAGATGATCCACTCCGTATTTTGGGAGATGAATCAAGTTGAATCTCAGGTAGAGACGATCGAGCATCAGGAAACGGTGACAGTTACACATGAAGACGGAAATACTAGCGAGGAGACAACAATCCGTTATGAGCATATCTTGCATATCACTGTCACTAGCAGAACCGCAGAGCAGCAAGCGAATGAATACGATTTTACCGATGAGCAGATCGATTTGATGAAAGAAATGCTATCAGCTGAGTTTCGCCCGCTTATGTTCGCTTTATTGGGCAAGAATATCGATATCGGTTTAACAAGCGATCAGCTTGAATTGGTTATTCGTGACTTGCCTGTTGGCGAACACGGAAGTGAAGCGGTCAAGTTGGCATTGACTCGTTTGGGCGACCCCTACAGTCAGCCGAAAGCTGGACAGGATGATTATACCGATTGCAGCTATCTCGTTCAGTGGGTGTATCGTCAATTAGGCATCCACTTGCCACGAACCGCAGCAGAGCAAGCCAGGTATAGCGTAGAAAACGGGCTAGTCGTAAACGCGGCGGATCTTGTTCCGGGCGACCTTGTATTTTGGAGTTATGAACAGAATGGCAGATTCATGGATATTACCCATGTCGGTGTTTATGCGGGAGATGGAAAAGTCGTGGATGCCTCATCTACTCGTGGGCAAGTCGTTTATCGGAATTTGTTTGATATGGACAAACAAGTGTTGTATGGGCGACCTCATCTTTTGAACACTGACTGATCTTCGAAGGAGGTGGGCTGTCCAGAAAAAGTAGCCTTTCAGATAAAATTATGGATACTGCGCTGCGCTAAAAGGCTGCTTTTTGGGCAGGACCGTTATAGCTGAAATAAAGTTTGATCATTTTCTAATTAGTGTTGTTCTATTATCGCGCCCGATTGTGAAGTACCTCACACTCCATTTGCAACCAGATTACTCTGGTAAGTCCAACTTCCAGGATATGCCAAACTGATCAACCAGCCATCCGAATTTTTTGTTGAATCCATAGTTACCTATAGGCATGAGTGCTGTGCCATTTTGCATCATTTTATCATAAAGTCGATTTCCTCTTCGGTATTACACGTAAGATAGATAGAAAAAGAAGGGGTAAACGTAAACTCATGGTCAACATGGCTGTCGATACACATGAACTCCTGCCCCTTTTAGCGATCTGTTTAGTTTTTTGCGCGGTTGTTCCATAAACTGAAGAATAAGGCCCCGATTTTCGGGGCTTTGGCAACAATCTGACGGCACCTCTTCCATTTTCCCCCAACTTCTTATGGGAGCAAGGGGAATCGCCCCCTTTACCTCAACACTGCCAGGGAGGAGCCCGAGTATCCTCACGTGATCAACTTTACCCGAGAAGCTACTGCTGTCAAGCCTACTCGGGTTTTTCTGTGTTTTGATGTATTCTGTGACCATGGGTGTGACCATGGTGCATAGTTCCGAATGGTACAATTCATGAAACGAAAGCAATTGCAATGGCTTCTGAAGAAAACCACTTATTAAATTGTAGCTTGTTCCAGCAACTTGAATCATTCCATTTCATCTTTTTTCATATGTCCATCTTTTAACGCTACCCAGAATGCAATGGCTATCGATGTAATTAACATGATGAAAGGTGCGAAAAATATTAGTCAAAACTCATGTTATTTCACCGCCTTTATCAGCTTCACGATCTTCAAGCTCTTGTTCAACAGGATTTTTTCTAAACATCCGGCATAGAACAACAATGGTTCCGATGCCTAGAATCAGGTATAGCCCCGAAAAAAGTAAAAGCATTTCATCCACTTGCTCACTGGAAGTTGCAGCATCAGCTGTTCGCAAAATACCGCGTAGCACCCAGGGTTGTCGACCAACTTCAGCCATCCACCAGCCTGCTTCGATGGCGATGATAGAGAGAAGACCCCCTAAAACGATGAGCCAGAGGAATCCTTTTGTATTCACTATAGACCAGCTACATTTTGCTCCTATCCAAAATATAAAGGATAAGAAAATCATCCACATTCCGATGGTGATCATGATGTCAAATAAGTAATGAATATAAAGCGGAGGTATTTCATCTTCTTATGTACGGTTTGCTTGAAGATGGTGATGTAAAATATGCAATCAAAATCCCTAATGCACTAAGTATTCTAGCACACGGTGATCCGACAGCAGAGGTCATTGGACTGGATCAATTCATTAGTGGATTCACATTCACAAGCTCTCCGTTTACAAGGTCAAAGCCTTGTGGTACATTCATAAACGCATTGACCATTGTAATAAATACAGCAGAAAATGAGGCTCCAATGGCTACTGGAACCAAAAGCAACAAATGTTTACGAGGATTATCAAAACGATCCCATGTATATAAATATTTCCAAAAAATATAGCCTCAAAGAAGAAGGTGAACGTTTCCATGAAGAGTGGAAGTGCAATTACATTTCCAGCAAGCTCCATAAAGTTTGGCCAAAGTAATGAAAGTTGGAGACCAATTACCGTTCCAGTCACAACACCTACAGCAACAGTGATGACAAATCCGCGTGTCCAACATTTAGCCAGTAAAATCTAATGTTCATCATTTTTCTTGATTCCAACCCATTGAGCAATCATAATCAAGAGCGGTACTCCTACGCCGAGCGTAGCGTAAATAATATGGAATGAAAAGTAAGCTCTGTCAAACCTGCTATAAATTAATGCGTCCTCATTTGTCAAATCCGACTCTCCTCCCTTTTACCCATCAAAAATTCTGTCAAGTATAGAAATGAGCATAATCGCTGCTACAACAAAAGCGAGCCAAATTAATTTTCGTTCATGTTTTTTATACATATACACACAACCTCATAATTCTCATTTTTCCATAATGAATTTTATTAGACGTTGTTAAGAGTGCTGAAAGAAAATATCTATATATAATGTTTGTTATCGGTTGGTTATTAAACGTTTCTTCGATCAATAACGGTGATACATTAAAGTGTTTATTTATTTTTTCTAGGGTAATAATTGAAGTTAGAAAGTGCATTATTGGAGGTTCTTATGGCATTCTCAATATTCTTTTCGATAACTGTAGTAATGTATATCTCCTATGGGTGTCTAAGAAAAATGTCCATCTTTTCGAAATGATCTTTATTTGAATGGTTGTTAATATTATCCATCATAATTTCATGACGATCTTCGCATTAAATATGGGAATGTTTGATTTTGGCGATCATCCAACTCATTATTGGACTATGGCACTTATGAGGGTGTTCCTAATCCCAGTGCTCATTATCTGGTATATGGATCGTAGCTTGGAAGGTGGACATCAATATAAAAAGTGGACTTGGCTACCAGTGGGCATTTCGATTCTTGTTGGCATCGAATATCTTGCCAATGCTCTAAATATCTATACCTTCAGGCATTGGAAACTTTGGTGGTCCTTTGCGGAGTGGCTTATCATCTTCTTGCTGGTCAATTATTCGTGGCTCTGGTTTCGGAAATTACTGAGAAAAGAGATGGGCTAAATGTTGCCTTTACCTGATAAATTTGATCAAAACGAGTGGTTCATCATTCTCAATAGTGTATTGGGATATTCATGGCTATTATTTGTCCCCAAAAGATATCCTCATGTAATATCTGTGTTGGTTATCTTATTCACCGTTACTGTTGCTATTATGATGGATCATACCATCGCAACCCCGCCCTTGGATTTGTATGATATCAATGATCTTAAGAAATATGAATTGTTTGATGTAATCACGTATTTTATGTACACCCCTTACGCTCTATTGTCCGTATATTTATATGACAAATTCAATCCAACCGGATTATATTTTACAGCTTATGTAATGATGTGGTCCCTTCTATCCGTTGGCTTTGAATGGTTAGCCGTTATTCTTAATGTCTTCAAGTTTAACGGCTGGACAATGCTTTATTCATTTTCGTTTTACTTATTTGCTACAACTCTGCATTTAAAATTCTTTCAGTTTATCTTGAGATATTTTAAAGAATCAAAGACACACAGCTTTCGATAAATATGATTCAATTAGTAAAATGACAATCAAGTTTTATAGTTTAGGGATTATATGAATGCCTTCACTGTCTTGCCAATCGGCGTAGAATATCTCGGTTTTATCGTTAAACCCATTAGCAGTTAATTCATTTTCTAACCATTGTTGGTCAAACCCACGTTCGTTTAAATTATCCCACAAGACTTCGCCATCTATAATCAAGCTAATTGGGAGGTCAACTAGGCTTTCTGGCAGATTGAGATCTTGCTTGGCTGGTTTTTGATACTTGGACTTTAGTAATGTACTTATTTGACCATTAGGTTCCAATATACCGTATTTGACTTCACGTACTGAAAAAACATTTCTTTGTCGTAGTATACTCAATATTTGATTTACATCCAATTTGTTCTTTTGAGCTGTCTTTCGGTCAATGATCCCATCGCGAATGATAATCGCAGGATTGCCTACCAATAGGGAACGTGTCGATTTCATTTTCAAGGTTAGAAACTCTACACCCATCATAAGAAGCGTCCACAATCCGACAGCATATAAAAAATGAAAAATCCCCATCTGATTTTCATAAATGGTACTTCCTAATAAATCCCCTAGCACTAACACAAAAACTAAGTGAAATGGGGTTAACTGTAAGATGGATGTCCTGCCTGTTACTAGAATGATAAAAAATAAGGTAAAAAAACCTACAACGACTTTGATCGTCAGTAAACCAATATGAATATCTTCCAAGATATTTCCCTCCCAATCGTACTTTTTCGAGTCTTTTTATTAATTATGGGAGAATGAATAAAAGGATATACATTAGGGGGAGTTCCTCTCATTAAGAATCAATACTTGAATTTTGAAGCGAATAAGCACGTATCAGAATGCACATCTTAACTGATAATACAAAGGAGGGGTTCATTTTTATGTGGATTCTTGGGCTGTGCATAGTGAATACAGTCTTTATGTTAATTGTAGCGGTTCGTGAGGTTCGTCTGCCGGCAAAGGCTTTAAATTGGTTAGCCATAGGGCTCATTTTACCTATTATCGGTTTCGTATTGTATCTCATGACTTCGAATCCAGTGCGTATTCCTCGAAGAAGACTAACTTCTCCACAAAATGAGGGAGATACGTTGCCTGATTCATTCAGTCGTTCTGCCTCGGTTATTGCTCACTCATTGCGGCATTTGACTGTGCAGGGGCTACGGGTAGGACATGTCCAAATGCTTACGAACGGAATTGAAACATACGAAAAACTCATTGAATCTTTGCGTAACGCCCAAGAGACAATTGATCTTGAATACTACGTATACAAGGATGACCAAATTGGAAGGCGCATTACGGACTTGCTGATTGAACAGGCAGATGTCGGTGTACGGATTCGCTTTATGAGAGACGGTTGGGGGAGCCGAAAATTTCCGCGATCACAGATCAATCGGATGACCGATGCCGGAATTAAATGTCGAACGATATTTCCATTGCGCTTCCCTTGGATTCTGTCCACTTTGACTTACCGGGATCATTGTAAGATTGTTGTGATCGACGGAAAGGAAGCTTTTACAGGTGGGATTAATATCGGGGATGAGTATACTGGATTGAAGCCGAACATAGGGTTCTGGCGCGATACCCATATGCGAATTGTAGGTGAAGCTGCAAATGATTTGCAAGTTGTTTTTAATGAACATTGGAAAATCGCTTCGCCGGAAAAAACAAAGATAAGCACTAAAACAAATGATATGCGAGAATCCATTCAGGGTTCAAGGCATGAATCGCAGAACATTTCTCCATCCGGTAAGGCTACTACTATTTCCGATTGGTCGGCAGAATGGGGTGCTGAACTTAGCACAATAGATCGCGCCGGAGCTGACAACGTACCGAGCACATCAACGGCGTTACAGGAAGCGTACGTGCAAACGTTCGAAGGTAATCCTGGAATTCCTACTCAAGTTATCCGTGAGGCTTACTTCATTTGCCTGACACAAGCGACCCAGACCATTGACATTACCAACCCTTACTTTGTACCTGATGCAGATATCATCATGGCAATAAAGACAGCCGTGGCACGTGGTGTGCGTGTAAGATTACTGGTTCCGCGCCACGTAATTCCCAGAATCGTAGGACCTGCAAGCCGTACCTACTACGGAGAACTGCTAGAAGCCGGAGTCCATATCTACAAGTACGACAAAGGGATGCTGCACGCGAAACTGATGGTTATCGATGAGGAGATTTCAGAGGTGGGTTCCGCAAACTATGATATAAGAAGTTATCGCCTAAATTACGAGGTATGTGAAATCTTGTATAGTGCTGATGTGGCACGGGAACTCACGGAACAATTTGAGCATGATCTAACTAATTCCGTACCTTTGCACATGGAAGAATTGATGCAGCGTTCCGGTTCACAGCGTATAATCGATCAAGCAGCGCGCCTGCTTGCCCCATTATTGTAGACCGTTCTCCCAATTAAAAGTAAATGAGGATACGAATGCTTTTTTCGACTCAACAATTTTATCCTTATTAATCAAGTAAGCATGAACTTCATCAATCTGCTTCTTACCAGTTGAGTATGTCTTGAATACTAGCAAGGCATTTTCGAGCTTACACATCTTATTTGCAGTTTTAATCAGTTCGTCAATTCGATCTCTGTTACGAACGTTCATGATACCAATGACATTAATAGGGATGTTCACTCGATCACAAAATAGCTTATCTAGCGTTTCTTCATCTTTCTCTAACTGGTTCTCCCGCTCTATATCTAATATTAAGTCGTTCCAGTATTCGCCGTCGAAACTGCCCCACCATGATAAATCCATTGCTCGATATTCTCCGTTACAAACGAGAAAGTCCTTGCACTTGCGATGTGAGAAGGTTCAAGGAAACTACCGCAGGTGAAGAAATACGTTCGATTAAGACTGACGTAGAAATCTTTAATGTGATTGATCTTTTGTTGATAGAAAGGTCAACAAGTAAAAGTCTTTATGATATCAGATGTCGTTTCCCTGTGCTTGGGCGTGATCACATACTGTTGGCCCTGAATAGCTACTTGATGTCGACTGGATCGGTGTCTATTACAGGTTGGAATATATCGGGGATACTACTCCGACTTTCCTTCCGAAATAGGTTGTTAACTCCTCTTCAACATCAAATCGAGACTCACAGTTGTATGGCATCAAAGGCTCAAATACTGAAGTTTCTACCTTCTGAAATTAAATGCAATATGAATCACTCCCCCCCTTAAAGCACCTTCCGTATACAACAATCGCGCCCGATTGCTGAAGATCAATACTTATACTTTATTCAAGATAAGTATACGTTAGCAGAACGTTAACTCACGAAATTATCACAGTGGCTCCGCTGAAAATAAATATTCATCAAGCTGTCATTTTTATTGTCTTATTGTATCCACACCCCTTCGCTTTACCACTATTTGTGATACTTGTTTACCTTAGCCCCTCAAATGGCTATTGATAAAATATTTGAATGGAATGTAGAAAACAAAGCATACTAACAGCACACTTTTCAACACATATTAAACATCGCTAGGTGAGGGGACATTATGTTTAAAAAAAAAGGAAACAGTGGAAATCTTCTTAAGCAAAGTAAATCTTCCAAACACACTCAAAAAACTGCCATATCATTGGATGCTCTTAAATATAATTTGGAAAACATGAATGATGCAGTAATCGTTGAAATCCACACCACTGAAGCTGAACCCTTTAAACTCATTTATATAAAAACGTTAATTGATCAGGAGCGTTTAAATGAATCGATTATTGAACCGTTAAAGCACTGTTTTTTTAACAAAATAGCCGAATGCATTACGGCCTCTCATATCTCTAATGTCACAACATTAGAGGAAGCCCAAAAGCAATTGATGCATGGATCCGTTCTTTTAAACAATCCTATGAATAAACAATGGAGGGCCATTCAACTTGAAAATCCATTGAGCCGAAGTGTTCAACCTTCCGGAACGGAAACCGTCATTTATGGCTCCAAGGACAGCTTTACTGAACAAATTGATCAGAATATCACCCTGCTTCGCAGACGACTGCCGCTAACTGAACTCAAATCTGAAAAGTTTAGTGTGGGTTATTTAAGTCAAACAACGGTGGTGATTATGTACATTGAAGGATTAACCAATCCTGAATTTATTTCTACTGCCAGAAGCAAATTAGCAGCAATTGATTTTGATCAGTTTTTGGATTCCTCACAAGTGGCAGCTTTTATGGAAGATCACCAGCATAGCGTATTTCCACAGTTTCTACAAACGGACCGCCCGGATGCCTGCGCTAATGCTTTGGGGGAAGGTAAAATTACAATGTTAGTGAACAATACTCCCTTTGCCTTAATTGCACCCATTACGTTTTTCCACCTTTTTCAATCCCCTGAGGATTACTTTCTCCGCTGGCCGATTGCTAGTTTTCTTCGTTTAATTCGATATGGCAGCTTTATTATATCCTTATTATTGATCCCTCTTTATGTAGCACTAACCGTTCACCATTACCAGATGATTCCCTTGCAACTGCTTTATGTTCTATTGGAATCTAGAAGCAAACTGCCCTTTACTCCTTTCTGGGAAGCCTTATTGATGCTGATCATCATGGAAATCATAAAGGAAGCCAGTTTGCGAATGCCCACAAAAACAAGTCAAACCTTAGGAGTCATCGGCGGGATTGTGATTGGACAAGCTGCCGTAGAAGCGGGCTTTGCCAGCAAAATATTAATTGTTTTGGTGGGTGTTTCCGCCATCGCCTTCTTTTTGGTACCGAATTATTTAATGACCAAATCAAACGTGCTCATTCAATTTCTTTTTCTTGTGCTTGCATCTCTTCTTGGGGTAGTAGGAATTATACTCGGGGTTATTATAATTCTCGCCCATCTAAATAAGCTTACTTCACTCCAACAACCTTACCTTGCACCTGTAGCTCCATTCTACTGGAGAGACTGGCTTGATCTCTTCATACGCGGACCCCTGACTAGTACGAAAACTCGTCCTGAATATTTACGTCCCCTACAAAAATTTCGATACAAAAAAGGGAGATGATCGGGTGGCGTCGTTTGCTTTATATGATAAGAACACTACGTTTGGCGGTGTTTATGTAGTTTTTATAGTAAATCGAGTGCAAGTACTCTACTTTTTATTAATCATGCCCAGCTTTTTAGTACATCCCTATATGATCTTGGGCATCTTGGCCTTAGGCATCTTATCGCAACTCAATTTATTGTTGTTGTCGAAATGGTTTTCTTCCAATACTGCGTCAAGAGGTTATCAAGGGTTTGTGCAACTTTTTGGGAAACGAATGCTTCGTTTCTTGGCTTTTCTAGGCTTGTTTATCATACTAATCAAAATAACTGTCCTAACACTTGGAATTGGAAATGTAGTACATCAATATATACTTCCTTCGATGAACTCCAGTTGGTTTATTCTTTTTATTTTTTTAATCTGTTATTACGTAGCTGCCCAAGGAGTAGAAAAAACAGTTTCTCTTGTTGTCATCGTATTTTTAAGTTCCATTTGGATGCTGATCGTCTTTTTTCCTTTTTTCTTACCAGAGACCGCATCTCTGCATAATTTATATCCCTTGATTCCAACCGAAGGGTCGTTCAACCCTTGGAAGGAATTGTTGTTCGTTTGGTCAGCTCTTTCTGGTCCCGAATTTTTGGTATTTTTGGCTCCTTGGCTCAAACCTCAACAAAATATGCTCAAGTATATGACGATTGCGAATGCGATCTCGGTGGTAGAATATGTGCTCTTGTTCGTCGCTGCGTTGTTGTTTTTTGGTTCCACTTACTTAAGTAAAACCAGATTTCCGCTGGTTGATATGATCGGTTACCTGCAATTTCCACTTTTGGAACGATTTGATATGATTATGATCTCCATACATTTGTTTATCCTTGTTTTTGTGATCTCCATTTTCATTTTATATTTTTATGGAGCTGTCCGAATTGTCTTGGGAGCACGGGATAAACAGACAACTCGATTCGGCTTTACGACATGTTGGATTGTGATTTTGGTAAGTTCCGTCATTGCAAATGAATGGTTCTGGAAATCAGGGGAAGAGCAGACTCTATGGCTGAACCTTGAGATCTGGTCAAGAGCGGTCACGTACTTGTTCGTTCCGGCCTTTCTTCTCGCGATAACCAAATTAAAGGAGAAATTCTAGGTATGAAGCGATTAAGCAAGTTTTTTTTAGTTGGTACATTAAGCAGCATCATATGGCTCTCCGGATGCTCCCCATTCATCGAAAACAATACGATCGAAGAGCTCGCACCCGTAATATTCTGGTCTATAAAAGAAGCTGGAGAAGGAAAATTGAAAATTAGTACCCTGGCACCTCCGCTTGTTAAAGAACAAAAGCGCCTGCTTATACAAGAAGTAAGTTTACTAAAGCAGACCATAAAAAAATTTAATTTATCCTATTACCGTGAATTGAAATCGGGGCAGCTTCGCATGTTGTTAATCGATGAAAAGCTGGCTAAGAAAGGGATCCGATCACTCATTAACACAGTATTAATAGATCCTGATATCTCTCAACGTCTGTTTCTCGTAATAGTGGAAGGCCCTGTTGACGATTACATCAAAAATCAACTTATTAAGCAACAAGATATAGATTATTTTCTATACCGCATGTTTAAACATTATGAAAACCAAGGCCAAATAACGATTGTTAATCTTCATCAATTTAAGAAAATGTTGTACTCACCCTATTCTGATCCCATCCTACCCGTATTCAAAGTAAATCGCGAAAACTTCTCATATGACGGAACCGCTTTATTCCATGACGATAAGTTCATCGCCTCCATCCAGAACATGAATGATCAAATATTTCAACTTATTGGTAACAATCATTATCTGGAAGTGCTGCCCATTCCGTCATTATCGGTTACTCTTGGTAAAGTCCGATCCAAGATTCGCATCGATTTGAATCGGGACCATACTGCTATAACAATTAAAGTCAAACTAAAGGGCAGAATTGAAGAATATCAAGGAAATAAAAATATACTTGATCGAAATCAATTATTGGTTCTAAATGATGACATCGAATCATTTTTGGAACACCAGACAACGAATTTACTTAAAACCCTACAAAAATGGAAAGTGGATCCGCTACAAATCGGTACTCTTACCCTTACTCCGTTTTCAAAACTTATCAATGAAGAAGATTGGTTACGCCATTGGGAACAAATGCGGATTACCGTAGATTATGAGCTCAATATTCAGCCTTTGACCAATGCTATCAAGTAAATAAGACTTACACAACAAGAGACTTCTCACGATAAATTCGCCATTACTTTATTTTTCACCGCGCATGATCTTAAATTATGCTGCTCGTTAGAATTCCTATAGAACGTTAATCATCCTCTTTGAAAAATAAAAAGTCAATCTAATCAATTTCATAATGCATAGTTACACAATCGCATACTAGCCGAATTTAGGTGGTTACGTTTTTTGAAATTTATGCTGCTTGTTCTTGCAATTGAAGGCTCAGACGATCACATACCAGTTTGGTACAATTGTAAACCAACGCAACCAAGTTAAAGTGAACTTTCGCTTTATGACCCGTACGATGTCTCACATTGTTCAACTGGAAGAATTCCTTTAGATAAGCATTAACCCTTTCGACTGCAGACCGTTTTTTCGCGATATCTTTCCAAAGCTTCGAGCCGCGTGCCGGGGCTGTATACTTTCTAAGATCGGTTGCGATTTTCATCTTGTAGACCTTCTGACAAAGCGAATCATGCTGTAATGGGCAACTCTCGCATTCTTTCGGCCGAACGTATTTGAGCGTCTCATACTTCGGATCGTAGCTGTCGTAACGATAAGAATGCTCTCTTACGCAAGTTGGAGCAAAGTGTTCGTCGAACCCTTCCAGTTCCGGTTCACGTCGACGGTTGTAAGCAATAATAGCGTGTGCTTTTGCTTTCCGAATTTGTTTGTATATCGGCTCGTAATCATACCCAGCGTCCATCGTCGCATAGCTAAATGTATAATTGGGATACCGATGAGCGAGGCCCTTTAATAGTGGAATCGCGACTTTGCCATCATTGAGATTACCGGAAGAGAGCATCGCTCCAAGAATATATTGGCTCTGCGTCCCTACTGCAAGGTGGCCTTTATAGCCGTACCAAAAGACGTTTTTTCCGTCGCTGTTTTTCTTGACCCCCCACTGCGGGTCAAGGGGCATCTGATCTTGCAAAACTTTGAATGGCTCGCTGAGTTGCGCGGCAATCTCTTTCTCGAAGATTGGCTTTTGTTCCTCTTCTTCTTGCTTTCGTTTCAGCCAAGCTTCACGTTCGGCTTTCGATTTGCGGCCGCGCTTTTTCGGCTCAGTTTTTTCCTTTTCTTGCTTTGCAGGCGCCTGATCCCGGGCTTCGATATGGGTCGCGTCAATCGCAACCGTATCGTCGGTTATGAATCCTTCCGCCATCGCTTGCTGTAGAAGTTGTTCCTGGATTTCTTCCATTGCATTGCTTTGGCTTATCTTGCGAACCAACCGAGAAAACGTAGCTTCCGAGGGAATCGCTTCAGAGAGCATAAACCCGCAATCAAGCCGAAACAAGATGTCATGTTGAAGCCGCTTGATTAAATCCTTGATGGTTGGGATGCGTTCAACGATCCTAACGATCAATGAATACACCATCGCCCTATAGTTGACTTCAATTGGAGCGCCAAAACGGGATTTCTTTCTAACCAAACGCAAAACAGGAGTGATATCGACGGTGGAGAAGATTGCTCGAAAACGATCTTTTTGTTCCATTTCATAAAGTTCTTGCAGGGTAAACAAGCTCTCGTGTCCAATATATGGCACAGGGAGTTCACCTCGTCTCTTTTGGTATGGTTTGGTCACTTTACCTATTCGAGATTTGGGGAGGTACTCCTTTTTCTATGCCTAGAATATCCAATCATATCAAGGCTTTAGAATTATGAAATTGATTCAATCATACAGTAAATAAAATTTGTTGCACATAATGGCTCTTCTGAGAAAAAAGTTTTTTCAACAATCTGGCCCGTTTGTTGAACTGTCACAAACTATATTTCAAAGCTACAACCATAATATGAGCGATTCAATGCGCTTCTTTCCCCTTTCCCTTCTCCTTTTCTCCCTTTGACTTGAATAATTTTAGAAGATTATCATTTCAGGGTCCGATTTTACCTCGAAAATGAAATGAATAGTAGAGGGACTTGTTCGTTCCCCTAAAATGGATCTTTGAAAATTGAATACAATCCAATCCGGTACGTTCCCCGCATGGCCTAAAAGGATAGCCGAATTGCAGGTGCGCCACGAC
>NZ_NFVA01000061.1 GCF_002264395.1 Paenibacillus sp. VTT E-133291 | reverse complement strand
GTTCGCCTGAAAGCTTTCCGAAGGAAAGCTAGCATCGTAAGCATACACTGTTGATTGATTTCAACCGCTGATGCGGTTCAAATAAAAGAAATTAATCAACAACAGCGACCGAAAGCCCAATATTTCTCGGAAATGACGGTATAATCAACGCACCCTCCCCACAGAAAGGCAGGCGACAAAAGGTTTGATCGTTATAGGCGGAAAAGGCTACGAACTAATGTTAGATCATAAGGATGGTTGGAATCCGGAGGCGTTTCGCGGAAGATATAGCGAGGTGCTGGAAAGATACGACTACATTATTGGTGACTGGGGTTACAGTCAGCTGCGTTTGAAAGGCTTTTATCGGGACAACCACCCAAAGGTGAATCGGGATACAGCGATTTCTGGTATGGTCGATTATATTAATGAATATTGCAATTTTGGCTGCGCATATTTTGTGTTGCATAAGTTAAAAGAGGTACCACAAGAAGGTTTGTTCAAGGATATTCTGATCAAAGAAATACCAGAGCCGAGTGAGGAAGAAGATTCGGAGCTAGAAGCTGAAGATAATGATGGAGCGGCTATAGATAAGGAGCTTTCCTCTAAAGAACCATCATCTAAGCAAGGCTCGAATTCATCTGCTGCATTTAAAGAAATGACTTCTGCTAAGGAACGACCTTTGAGAGAACATCAAAGCCGAAATCACCGGGGGAAAGATTCGCAAGGGAAGAAATCCAAAAAGGAATTTCAAAGCAGACCACCCCAAGGTCAATCCCAAAAGCCCCAACATACACAAAAGCCTCAAAATAATCAAAACACACAGAACACAGAAAACACACAAAACACACAAAACATAGAAAATCCACAATCTTAATGATTAAAGCTGACCATAAGTAGAGTCCTTCTACGAATGAGACAGCTTTTTTCTTTTGAATAGACAGGTACAAAAAAGGCAGCAAACCTCCATCTCCGGAGAATTGTTGCCTTTTCTTATGGATTATTTTATAGATAATTTCAATTGCTTCTGTGTAGCATTGTAACTCCATACGAGGGCCGGAAACTTCTTCTTAAAGGCATTTAATTCAATGTAGGTCTCACCATTCTGAGATAGCGCCTCTTTGGAGGAAAGCGTAAAGCCGGTGGACGCGCCTGTTCCGCTCTTTACGATGACCTTCTTGTTCTTGGCATCCCAGGTGATTTCGCCCTCGACAAGTGCAGCCAGCACAAGCGATGAAGCATAAGTTTTATCACCCTGTTTCACAAGACCAACATTACCAGCAAAAGGAACGCCATTGATATTTAAGATATGATGATCTCCGGTGACTTCTAAAGTCTTCATTCCAGCAATCTGCAGGGCGGTAATCAGCTGTGCAGTTTTTCCCTTTACCTCAATATCCGGTGCGAGACCGATGTGATTAAAGTCTTCTTTTTTAGGTGTTAGATATTTCTGCGTGGTCAATTTCAGCATGTCGCCATTAGACACTGGAAGTAGGCTTTGAATACGCGCTTTGCCGTAAGAACGAGTGCCTACAACAGTAGCCAGCTTGTTGTCGCGCAGGGCCCCCGTAAGAGCTTCCGACGCACTTGCAGTGTATTCGTTGGTTATAATTACGACGGGCACACCAATTTTGCTGCCACTAGTAATCGTAACAGGAGTTAACGCGCCACTTTGATCAGAGGTATACATCATGATGCCTTTATCCATAAAACTAGAGGCAATGTTGTATGCCGAATCCATGTAGCCACCCAAGTTATCACGTAAATCAAGCACCATGGATTTCATTCCCGCTGCACGCATCTTCTTCAGCATAGCGGCGAATTCTTCATCAGAATTCTGTGTGAAACCACTTAGTGAAATATAGGCAATCTTCGGACCAATGAGGGTTCCAAAAACGGAAGTCGAGTTCAATTCATTTCGGGTGACAATATAAGATTTTGTGACCCCATTTCTGAGGATCAGCAGGGTGACCTTAGTGCCCGCGGCTCCACTCAGTTCCGAATCATCCGTTTCGTCAACAGGTATTCCGTTGATTTTGAGAATCGTATCGCCGCGTTTCAAGCCTGCCTTTTCAGCAGGAGAACCTGGAGAGATTTCTTCGATGTAGAGCTCTATCGGCGTATATTGAAGTTTAACACCGATTCCAACGTATTCGAGATCAACCGCATGCTCAAATTGCGCCGCTTCCTCGGAATTGAAGTATTGGCTGTATGGATCATCCAATGTGTTCACCATGCCGTCAATTGCTCCGCGAATCAAAATATCTTTATCTACATCTGAAAGGTTATAGTTCTCCAATAGCTTCATTACTTCATTAATAAGATCACTGTTGTCTGTGGAAGCTTTAGCGGCATCTGCGGCGGAAGCCAGTGGAGCAAATGTAATAGATAAAGCTAGACAGCTCGTTAACAGTGCACTTATTATTTTTTTTGATTTCATGGAATCAAACACCCTTTTTATTAGGATTTCACAAGTTTATTGTAGACGTTATATGTGTCATCGATTGTCCATATACCGGCATCCGACTTGGATAGAATATAGATAAGGCCTTGCTCATAAGTCTCTTCTTCACTAGCTTCCTTGTCTTTGCTTTCTACATATATAGCAGCTTCTTTGGCACTGTAATAATAAATATTTGAAATGCCTGGAGTATAGGTAATATCATACGAAGCAAAGAAATCATCCAAATCTGCCTTAAGAGAGGAATCATATTCTTCTCCATAGGAAGTCATCGTGGAAAGAACTGCTGTAGGATTCTGTTCGTTCATTGCTTGATAATACTTGTTAACAGTACCTTTGATGGCATCCGCATCGTTTTGAGGGATGTTGGCTGCTGGTTTTATACCTTGTTCATGCGTAAGGAGAATGGTCGAACTTTGGGATTCCACGGATGAGATCTTCCAGCTTCCGTTCTTGCGGACCAGGGTATATACGTATTCATTCTCTGTATCAGGAGTATAAGCCCCACCTATTCTGCGAGAACTTTCAAGTGTATACACAGTGGCTTCGTCAGCCTTTATGTCGAGGATTTCCAAGCTATCAATCGTATTCTTTATGTCGAAAGCTTTAAAAGATTCCTTGAGCTCGGCCACTGATGCTGCGTCAGAGGATTCCTCCATAAGGGAATAGAAGCTAGTCGCATTTTCTTCATTGAAATATTTATTAGCCAAACGAACTAATGCTGTAATGGCTGCTTCGTCCTTATCTTTGGAGACAGGAGTAGTAATCTGTACACTTCTATTGGTGGAATTCCAGACGGCCGTCCCCCCGGTTGCCTCAGCAATAAAACGCAAAGGGATGTATGTAGTGCCAGCAGAGGAAACTGGTGCAGTGGTTAGTTTTTTAACGGTTCCATTAACAGTAGCACGGTTACTGCCAATTTTGAGGGTAATCGCAAGATTTGAGCCTTTACCTGTTACTGTTCCAGTCTTAGCATCCCAGAGCACTTGAAGTCCAAGCTTCTCAAAGACAACCCGGAAAGGTACAAGTACAGAATTGTTCGCTAAGTATGGGGATCCAGCGGTGAAGGAAACCTTACTTCCGTTAATATAAACATCAATGGGTTTCGAAGCTGCAAAAGCCGGGACTGCAAGTATAAGGGCCAGTAGACTTATGCTAATGAGGGATAAAAATTTTTTCAACAGTACTCTCTCCTTTTATGTAACTCTTTGTAAAATAGCCTCATTATACCATTTGGCTTCTCTCTCAGTCTATCAGTTGGTGTTAGTTTTGTCACACAAAAAAGCCGGAGAAATGGATATCTCCAGCCACTGAAAATCGTTGGATCGAAGGTTAATCTTAAACCAAAAAAGCTTCACGTACACGGTTCCAGAACGGAAAAGGACGGTACCGGGCGAAACTGACCTTCTTGTCCGATACTTGGCAGCGTACTGAAATCAGATCATCTACCGGGATATTATTATGATCTATCGTGAGTAGTAAGCGCTGATCCTTACATGAAAGAATATCGCAATGGTGATGCTTCGGCAGTAGTAATGGCGACCCCATTGTTCGAAATACACGGTTGTTAATGGAGGCGATTTCGGCAATCTGCAGCGCTTCTATAGATGGGTGAACCATGGCTCCCCCAAGGCTTTTGTTATAGGCCGTGCTACCAGAAGGAGTAGAAATACAAAGTCCATCACCCCGGAACATTTCGAAGGTAACATCATTGATGTCAACTTGAATCATTATAGTTCCATCTACCCCTTTAAGGGTGAATTCATTTAGGGCAATGTGGGACGAAGAACCGGATTTCTTGTGAATTTCCAGCTCAAGTAACGGATATTTCACGATACGAGGTTTCTGAGGCTCAGAATCTTCGGTTCCGCACATGTAGTCGATTAACGTGGGAAGCTCTTCGGCTTGCCAGTCCGCATAGAAGCCTAAGTGTCCTGTGTGCACACCTACGAAGGCTAGATTGGGGATTTGATCGATAAAGGTATGAAAAGCGTGCAGCATTGTGCCGTCTCCGCCAATAGAGATGACGATTTCGGGAGACTCGGCATCCAGTTGCAGGTCCCGCTCCGCCGCCAGCTTGTGAAACTGCTCGGCAAGTTTGATTGATAGTTCATCACCGCGGTCCAGAACATAATATCTCAAGATGTACAGGCTCCTTTTGTATAATTCAGTCATACACCGATCATAATCAATCTTGACCCGGAACACAATATGTTAATCAACTTCGCCGTACCCATCGAATCATTGTAATGAATACAGGGATAAGCAGTGAGACTAGAATTGCAGCTGTTAATAATAGGCTCAGCAGGGCGAGGCTTGCCGTGATCCCTGAGGCAGAAGGAGTAAAGGCCGTAGAGGCTGGTAATGATATCCATGTGGTAGACAGTCCTGTGTTCATCACAGGCTTCCAGAGCAGCAAGACCAATCCTGATGCGAGTATGGCGTGAATTAGCCGTGCAGTCAAAAATGGCAGATACCGAAGTCCCGTACCGTTCAGAATACTTGCCACCTGGGCATGTACAGATAATCCGCCCCAGGAGAGGATGAAGGCAGCAGCTGCTACCTTGAACTGAAGCGGGATGGAAGCTGCGGCTTCACCTGCTGAACGGGCACCGATCGTCACCTCAAAGAATCCGCTAATGAGAGCCTGAGCTAGTTCTGGAGGACCGCCTACAAGGGACACAAGATGTCCTGTCATGTTAAAGAGGGAGGATAGGATACCGGCACGGGCCAGCAGTTCCATTAGCACATTGAAGAATACAACCAAACCGCCTACGACAATAATCAGCTTTAGCGAGGACTGGATTGCTCCCTTTAAGAGCTCCCCAAAGCTCCGTCCATCTTTACGCCGAGCCTCCTCCATGGCAAGAAGTGCTGCATGGATTCTTCCAAAACCTTTTTTGGCTGGAACAGAGGGGGCAGTAGAACTAGTTATGGATGGGTCTTGGGAGGGGGATCTCTGTTCTTTGCGTCCATGGAACGACATTAGCAAGCCAACAATCAAACCGCTCCCATAGTGAGCAAGGGCTAGGATGAGCCCCAACGATGCGTCTCGAAAAAAGCCTACAGACACTGCGCCTAACAGAAAGATTGGATCAGAGGAGGTTGTGAAAGCGACTAATCGTTCTCCCTCTACTCTGCTAATCAGATTCTGTTCCCGCAGCTTAGCGGTTAATTTAGCGCCAACAGGATATCCTGATACATATCCCATCGCAGCGACAAACCCGCCGCTTCCCGGTATACCAAAAAGAGGGCGCATCAATGGATCTAACAGTGCACCAAAGAGATGAACGATCCCTAGACCTAGCATGATTTCGGATATGACGAAGAATGGAAATAGGGAGGGGAATAACACATCCCACCAGATGGCCAGGCCTCGTAAGGCTGCGCCAAGGGATGCCTCCGGATGAAGCAACATCAGCAGCATACAGCCCGCCAATATTAATCCCAGCAGTGGGCCGCCAATCTTTTTAAAAGTCATAATTAACGCCTCCTGATCTATGGTTAGATGTATGCGAAAAGAAGGACAAACAGCACAAAAAAAATAAAGGAAGCGGTTACATAAATCGGTGCTTTTTCGCTCGAAATATGATATTATGTAAATAAGAAATGCACCCTCTGTTACAAGAATAAATGGGATGGAGTGATGGCGATGAGCGTTGTAGCCGGAGTTCTCGTTTGTGCTTTTGTATATGTGATCCGTGTCTCTCTCGTCCCTGCAGGTGATGAAGAATTTCGGACCTACTGACAATAACCTCCAGGCGCTAAACTATAGTTTAGCGTCTTTTTTCTGCCGTTTAGGGGCACTTTCGACGGATATCCGAGCCGTGCTTTTTTTTGGTATAATAAAATAAGAAACGTTTCATTAATATGGAAGAGAGCTGGTTACCTCAATGAATCCAAATGAGAGTATATATGAGAACTTAGGAGGAGCTGAAGCGCTACATAAATTGGTGGAAGTGTTCTATGCCAAAGTGCAGCTTCATCCGCAGCTGGGTCCGTTATTTCCTGAAGACATTTCTCCTGTTCTGGAGAAGCAGTATCAATTCCTGACACAGTTTTTTGGCGGTGGCCCATTGTATTCAGAACTGCATGGACATCCCATGATGAGAGCAAGGCATATGCATATTCCCATTACTCCAGAACGTGCTGAAGAATGGTTGCAGTGTATGAAAGAGGCGCTTGTGGAGACCGGCGTAGAAGAGCCGCTGCGTTCCTTCGTGCTTAGCCGCCTTGCAGGTCCCGCACATCATTTTGTTAACATGCCCCAGGAATAATAAGGGACAGGTTGATCCTGAAAGGAATGAGAGTACTTGCCAGACTTAATACCCCTATATTCTATTAAGGTCAAATGTTGCAATTGTGAACATGAATTTTCAACCTCTCGCGTACGCCCTAGTCTAAAAAAGGCTATTCGCCGCGATGCTGATTTTTGTGCATATTACAAAAACGAGAATCCGGATTATTATGTTGTACGTGTCTGCCCAAGTTGTGGGTTTGCCTCTACAGAAAATTCAGCGGACAAGCTGACGGATCTGCAGCGAAAAGCATTCAATGAACAGGTAGGAAAACGATGGAAGAGCCGTGACTTTGGGGATAAACGAAGCTGGGAAACTGCACTCGAGACCTATAAACTGGCGCTTTTATGTGCTCAAAGTATTAACGATAAGGATCGAATTATTGCAAGTCTGCTTCATCACATTGCCTGGTTGTACCGGTATCAAGGGAATACGGAACAGGAACAACGCTTTTTGCGCTATTCATTAGCTGAATATGTGAAGGTATACGAAAAAGACGGAATAGCTGGCAATGATGCCCGGCTCATGTATCTTATCGGCGAACTTAACCGGCGCATTGGAGAGTTCTCTGTGGCTGTAATGTGGTTCTCCCGCCTGATTAATGATCAGAAGATTATGGATGCTGCGATGATTCGAGCTGCCAGGGAGCAGTGGGTTGTGCTAAGAGAGCAAATGCGCGGCGAAGCTGTAGATATGGATGCCGATGGATTGCCTTCAGGTTCTTAAAGCTTTACAAACAACAAAAAGCGCAGAAGAGAGTAATGCTCTCGTCTGCGCTTTATAAAAATGGTAAGATTGGGATTTAGATGAACTTCTCTTTATCGAACTGCCCGATCGAATAGGAGGTAATCTCCGTCGTTATCTACAACTGTAGGGCTAGCGCTGCAACATGGGAAGACAAGTAGTTTTTTCTTGCCGTCACGAACGATTTGCAATTCTTTTGGCTTCATAGGGAGAAGAACATTCTCCGAGTTGCAGAAAGGGCAATACTGCACATACATATCGCCTAAAATAATGTCATAAGGCCAGGTATGACTAAAAGGAATCATTGTGAATCCTTTCCAGAAGGAGACTCTTCATTTCCATCCTCAGCTTGCGGTGAATTCTGCTTTTTGGATAGCTCAGCTATTTTTTGCAGTAAAATATGTTGGGGCATATGCATCAAGTGTTCCAGTGGAACGCCTAGTTGCTTGGATAACGTTATGGCTGTTTCCGGTGAAATTTGTAGTGGCTTCATATGGATGCCCTCCTAAAGTTTATCGGCTATGAATGTTCCGGTATCGTTATTCACTTTACCATGGTGTTAAGTCAATTACAAAGAAAACCAAATGAGAGCAAAGGAATGGTGAGAAGACATGAAACAACCATTATCACTGACTTGGGAACTTGATTCCATATTTCATGGAGGATCGTCCTCTACTGAGTTAGAAAGCTTTTTAAAGAATCTTGAACAAGATATTGCAGCCTTACAGGGTCTGGTGAAGAATGCCGTAGCTCCAACGGATGTTGAGTCTACAAAGGCGCTGGACAAGGTTATAGAACTGCTTCAGAGCTGTTCAGGAAGACTTGTGGAGGTCTCTTCCTTCGCAGACTGTCTGGGCGCTCAGAATCAAATGGACAAAGGTGCGGTAAGACTGGCGGCTCGAGTGACAAGTATGCGTGCCGGATTCGAAGGCATTAACTCACAATTCAGTAACGTGCTTCGTCAGACTACGGACAAGGTATGGGCAGAGTGGATGTCACGTCCTGAGATTGCTCCATTAACGTTCGTGCTGAGCGAGAGCCGTGACTTGGCCCGTGAGAAGATGAGTCCAGAGTTAGAAAGCTTAGCGCTTGAACTAGCCGTTGACGGATATCATGGATGGAGCGGGCACTATGATACGATTGTAAGCTCGATTAAGATCCCATTTGAGGATGAAGAAGGAACAAAGCTGCTCTCCGCAGGTCAAGCTTTTAACAAGCTGGATGATCCAGATCCGAAAGTACGTCAATCCATGTTCCATAAATGGGAAGAAGCATGGACCGAAGCAGCAGATAACTGTGCGGATACCTTGAATCACTTAGCAGGCTTCCGTCTGAAGCTCTATAAAGGAAGAGGTTGGGAAGATATTCTGAAAGATCCGCTGAGCATCAATCGCATGTCACAAGATACTTTGAATTCGATGTGGGACGTGATTACGAATAGCAAGCCTGCACTCGTGACCTATCTTCAACGTAAAGCCAAGCTGCTTGGACTGGATGCTCTTTCCTGGGTAGATGTCGAAGCGCCAGTGGGTAAATCTTCAGGTAAAATCCCATATGATCAGGCTGCTAAAGATATCGTTACCCAGTTCCGCAAATTTAGTCCGAAGATGGCGGAGTTTGCAGAGCGTGCTTTTGATCATAACTGGATTGAGGTGGAGGATCGTCCGGGGAAACGTCCTGGAGGATTCTGTACTTCCTTCCCTGAGAGTAAGGAATCGCGGATTTTCATGACTTATAGCGGTACAACGTCCAATGTTTCAACCTTGGCGCATGAGCTGGGACATGCTTATCATTCTTATTTACTGGATGATCAACCTGTATTTAATCAGAACTACGCTATGAATGTTGCAGAGACTGCTTCAACCTTCGCAGAGGTCATTGTGTCTGACGCTCAGGTTAAAGCCGCTAGCAACGCTGAAGAGAAACTGGCGCTGCTTGAAACGAAAATTCAAAATAGCGTAGCCTTCTTTATGAACATTCACGCCCGATTCTTATTCGAGACTCGTTTTTATGAAAAACGTAAGGAAGGCCTTGTAAATGCTGAGGAGCTGTCTGAATTGATGGTGGAAGCACAGAAGGAAGCCTTCTGTGGGGTGCTTTCGGAATACCATCCCCATTTCTGGGCTTCTAAACTGCATTTTTATATCACCGATGTGCCGTTCTATAACTTCCCTTACACCGTTGGCTACATGTTCAGCACAGGCTTGTATCGACTGGCTCTGCAAGAAGGAGCGTCCTTTGCAGACAAATACGATAGCTTGTTGCAAGATACTGGTGTGATGACTTTAGAGGATTTGGTACTTAAGCATCTGGGTGTGGATCTTACGAAGCCGGACTTCTGGCAAGGTGCTACAGATCTGATTGTAGCTGACATTAATGAGTTCTTGGAGATGACGGAGCAATTAGTTTGAAAAAGTCTAAACTAAGACAAATTTAACGGTAGAAAAAACAATAATTTTTCAGCATGAACACGCAAAAGCCCCTGAAACAGGGGCTTTTTTTAATGATAAAATGTCGAAAAATCACGATTTATAAAAAGAAATATGCGATTAATCTATGGATTTTGCGCATACATAGGGATAATAACCCAATTTTGCCGAATAATGTTGTTTGCCATTTGTCAGTAACCTATAATGAGTCTTAAGACTTATATAAGGCGCGCTAGAATACCACTTGGCTAAGCTCACAAAACTAAGCAAGCGCTTACGAAGTCAGTTCTGCGAAGTGAATTTGAATGAAGCTATGCTCACAAAACGAAGTAAATGCTTTCGAAGCAAGTTTTGTACGAAGTGAATTCGAATGAAGCTATGCTCACAAAACTTTTAGGAGGAAAAGTAATGCTTAAGACGGAACAACTATCATTAGCGAGACAGATGGACATGGTGTTTAAGGAGCTACAGGAAGAATTATCGGGATTAACTTCTGGTACGGTTTTTGTGCAAATACGAAATAACATGATTGGAAAATTCGGGATACGACATAATCCTCTTTCTGGGCGAAGTGGGGGATTCACTGATGCAAAAGAAGGGATGACAGATGGACAGCAGTCTTCTTTTCGACTAATGGCGCTGGAAAGCCTGAAATACAAGCGGCGTTGGACGCATGGCGAGATTTCTTATGAATTCGCCATTAGACAGGGAATGGTGATTGTAGATGCTACATTGGAGTCCAATTATAATATGGCAAATCTAATGATTCGATCGCCTCGTAATGCCTATGCTGAAAGCTCTGAACAATTTTTCGGTTAAGCGTTGTTTACATAAAATTTCAATATATTGTGAAAATCAAAAACCCTCCCACAGCTTCAGAAAGAAGTGTAAGAGGGCTCAAAAGCTACTCGGCTTTAGGCTTTATACCTAGCCGGATAAAACACTTAAGATAACGTTGTTACTGACGACCAGACAGTTGTTGTTCTGCCAGTTGTACTAGACGTTTAGTGATGTAACCGCCCAGAGAACCAGTTTCGCGAGAAGTGTAGTTCCCGTAATAACCGTCAGCTGGGATCGTTACTCCAAGCTCCTGTGCTGCTTCATATTTCAACTGTTGCAATGCTGCAGTTGCTTGAGGAACGACCAGGTTATTGGAACGGCTGCTACGACCTTGACCTGCTTGACCCATGTGTGTCACCTCCTTCGCCCGTTGTGAAGATAGTATGAGCGCTAAGAGGTTAATTCATGCATCACTTCGAAAGGTTTTAAGGATGGTAATTATTAGTGGAATAAAAGTGAGGATAGGAATCCTTTATTGCTAGGGATTTACAAAAAAATCGGTCTTCCCTTACGTAATCGCAAGGCAAGACCGATATAGTGTATATGTGCTTTAAATCTCAGGATAGATCATTTCCAGCACGGTGGATAGATTCTGACTCTGACCAGGTTCTATCGTTAAAAGACCTGTGAAGGAAGCATCCTCGGATACATTCGGTGCATTCGCGAGCCAAGTATAGGGCTCAATGCACAGAAATTGTTCGGCGGGTCCTTTGGTATATAGCACCCAGTGACGGAATAGATTCTCGTCAGCAGTATAACGAAGGCCATAACCATCATCGCGTAATAATAAGGCTTCTACAGGTTGTTTTTCTCCAATACGTAGAGCAGTATCAAAATTAGTTCCCTGCATGTTCATTCCGGTGTTCAAGGCTTCCAGATCACCAAGTGGAATTAGATTGCCGCTAGGGAGCAATTCATCATTCAGTTCATAAATACTATTTACCGGGAGCTTAAGATTCCAGCGCTCAGGTTCTCCATCAATCATAAACCAGGTGTGATAACCGATTCCAAAAGGAATTCGGTGATCTCCAAGATTTGTAACCTTTAAAGTTTGGGTAAATCGGGCTTCCTGAAGCCTAAACGTCATTTCGAATTTAAGCGGGATAGGGAATTGCTCCATCCAGTGGGGATCATCTTCTGTTAGAAATTCAGTAGTGACCGCGCAACCATCCTCATCTTCTTCAATATCGCTGACACACCAGGCCTGAGTTCGGTGTAGACCATGAATATGATTGTCATTAGCGGTGTTCTGGTCAAATTGATAACTTGTACCCTCGAACTGAAATTGGCCCTTACGAATTCTTCCGGGTGGAATTAATAGCGGCATGCCAAAATGGTAAGGTTTTTGCATAAAGAAAGCTTGATCGCTTTCATCAGGGCGCCGTAGAATTTCCCGTTGTTTCTTTACATCAAACAATGAAATCACGTTATTTCCTAGTCGCGGCAAAAGCGTGACTTCCAGTTCACGGCTGTGCAAAATATAAGTATCATAACCGCCCCACTGCCCTTTGGTCACCTGTTTCATGAGATATGCTCCTTTATCGTAACTGTAATCGAATAGAACATGGATAACCTTATCATAACAGATTTATACGGTAGTGGTTAAGTGATTTGACAACTTCTCTTTATGGTTCTATGATGAAGGCATTAATTCATGATGATAATGTGATGACGGGGACAAGTAGGCAGGCATTGCACCTTCAGAAAGCCGGTGGTTGATGCGAACCGGTAGGACAAACCTGATGAATGGACCCCTGAGCGCCGAGCTTGAACGGGAGCTAGATGCCCTAGTAGACCGGCCGGATCTTCCCCGTTAACGGAAGACTAAGGCTGTTTTTTTCTTGTCCAAACAAGATTAAGCAGCGAATAAGGGTGGCACCACGGTCTCACGTCCCTTGCGGATGAGGCTTTTTTTGCGTTCTCGGAAACTTAGAAACGAAATCAAACGGAGGTCTATATTATGAAAAAAGTAATGTCAGGTATTCAGCCGAGCGGTTCACTTACACTGGGGAACTACATTGGAGCACTGAAAAATTTTGTGAAGCTGCAAGAGGATCATCAATGTTTCTTTATGGTAGTCGATATGCATGCAATCACTGTAGCACAAGATCCTGCGGCACTGCGTGAACAGTCAGAGTCCGTAGCGGCCCTCTTTATTGCAGCAGGAATTGATCCTGCACGTTCTAATGTCTATATGCAGTCTCATGTGCCACAACACGCTGAACTGGGCTGGATCATGACGACACTTACAGCAATGGGCGAGCTGGAGCGTATGACCCAGTTTAAAGATAAATCATCAGGCAAAGATTCTGTTGGCGCTGGTTTATTCGTCTATCCTTCCTTGATGGCAGCAGATATTCTTGTTTATAATGCGGATCTTGTACCAGTTGGAGAAGATCAGAAACAACATTTGGAACTGACTCGTGATTTAGCTGGCCGCTTTAATAATCGTTTTGGCGAATTCTTTACCATTCCGGAGCCGTACATTCCAGAGGTGGGTGCACGTATAATGTCTCTGGATGATGGCACCAAAAAAATGAGCAAGAGCAGTCCTAACGCAGGCAGCTACATTGCTCTGTTAGATTCACCGGACATAATCCGTAAAAAAATCAGCCGTGCAACGACTGATTCAGGACGTGAAGTGATTTTTGATCCGGCTAATAAACCAGAGATCAGTAATTTGATGAGTATTTATTCCGAATGTTCTGGAATGACACTGGGGCAAATCGCCGATCGTTATGAAGGGCAAATGTATGGCGGCTTTAAGAAGGATCTTGCTGAAGTGGTTGTAGCTACGCTTGAGCCTATACAACAACGATATAATGAAATTCGTAGCTCGGGTGCGATCACAGATATTCTTGCAGAAGGTGCTGGTCGTGCGCGCATTGTTGCCACAGAGACGCTGAATGGAGTTAAAGAGCGGATGGGATTTCTGCCAGCCCGTTAATCTAATCAGCGCTTAGGCTTTCCTGCTTGCGTCTGATCTTGGCCTTAAGAATAAATCCCCAGCCGATATTCATGACACAGAGAAATCCGAGCAGAAGTGCCAACCAAAAGCTATAACTGATCGCGATTGAAGCGGCAGTAAGAATAAGAATAGAAGAACAAGCGAACCAAAGTGAAAGTCCTTTACCCATTAAGAGAGCCTTCCTTTCTATGTCTGCTAAAATGAATCCCGGAGTATGATAATAATACTCCGGGATTTTTTGTGATTATAGAATAGATCTCTGCGTAAGTCTACAGTTTCATCGTAAAGATCCAGGGTCAATGGAAAATCGTTTGTCGAGCTTCTCGCTGCTAAGCCAACCTACATAAGTATTTAAAGGTCGATATTGATTGTCCATCACTAATACAGCCACAAATGGGTATTGTTTACGATGTAAATAACGTACGTCCCCCCAGCGCACCATATATCCTGAAGGAAGTTCTTCGACTTCGGCTACTGCATAAGAGGTGAAGTATAGAAAGGACTGAATATCAGGGTGCGACTTGGATATTTCCACAGCGGGATGATTCGAGCATACAGCATGTTTGAACCATTCCAATCGATGATTGACTAACTGCCCAACATCATAGCTACCATCTTTTTTCACTTTTACTACGTTCCAGCGCTTTAGAGAAATTGTAGGGATTACAATATAACGTTCGCCGGCATTATGATGTAAATCCTTGAGTTTGATATTACGCGTAAGGCGTGCGTGAACGACGGTTCTCCAAATATAATAAAGAATTGTACAGGCATACAGCGTAATAAATAAAGGTTGCGGCGGAACGATACCGGTGATCCAGAGAAGGATGGCTGCGATATGGCTACCAAATATAAACGGGTCAAAAATGTGGATGATGTTCCAGGCAATCCATTTCTCTGTGAATGGACGTGCAGCCTGAGTGCCATAGGTATTAAATAGATCAGAAAATACGTGAACACCTACGCCAATGAAGCTCCAGAGTGCGATGTGGCTTAGGGCTTGTAAATCAGTAAAGCCAAATAAAGGCCCCAACACGAAGGAAATCAGGGCGGGCCACAGAATTAGAAAGGGTAGGGAATGTGTGATTCCTCGGTGATTACGAATATACAACGCATTATCCTTCAGTCGTAGCGCAGTATCGGCATCAGGAGCCTGAGAGGCGAGCACTGTTGCCAGCATAACAGCCCCGGCCAGTTTCGGATCAGAAGCAACGATGGGATCAACGAAGGAAAGCCCGGCTAAGCCTAGGCCCATAACTAAATGTGTAGCAGTATCCATTGGTCAGTTCTCCTTTGTTGTTCGGAAGTTCTCTATTAATAATTACCCAAATACAGCTCTGGTTATTAGGGGGATTGAAAGAAAAATTAAATAAATATTGTCACGTAATTGTCGAATTCATGAACTTACTGCCCCATGACTGTCAAAGTCTTCACGGGTTTGTTATGATAAAGTTAACAGCGAAGTAGTGAATACTTCGGTTAGAACGTTAGATTTTCGTTTAGAAGGAGGATCATTAGGTGTGGACAATCATATAACATTTCAAGCTTCTTCCGATTCTGCAGCCATGTCTGCAAAATCTCCACCGGAAGGTGCTAGCTGGCGTGATTTCATTGCTGTAACAAAACCCGGTATTATCCGATCTAACCTTATTGCGGCGTTTGCGGGATATTGGTTGGCCTCGGGTTGGGATGTTCATTACGGCAGATTAGTTCTGACTCTGCTCGGTACAATGCTGGTTATGGCTTCGGCCTGTGTTTTTAATAACTATTTCGACCGGGATCTGGACATGAAGATGGAAAGAACCCGTGAACGGGGGCTTCCTACAGGACGACTGAAACCAAACACTGTATTATTATACGCCATTGGGCTTGGTATTGCAGGTTTGATCGTGCTGTTTGCTTTTTCAGGTATGCTTGCTGGTTTGTTTGGAATTGTTGGCATGTTCGTTTACGTAGTAGTATACACGCTTTGGTTGAAGCGGACATCCACATGGAGCACCTCTGTAGGTGCGATTTCTGGAGCAATGCCCCCGGTAATTGGTTATGTTGCGGTTTCAGGAACGGTTGATCTAGGCGCTTGGCTGATCTTTGCCATGTTGTTTCTATGGCAACCCCCTCACTTCTGGGCGTTGGGCATTAGACGTAAAGAAGAATATAGAGCGGCAGGATTTCCATTACTACCTGTAGTTAAAGGAACACGACGTACGAAATTTCAGATGATTCCTTATGTTGCCCTTTTGCTGCCTATTCCAGTGTTAATGTACGCCTACGATTACGCAGGCATATTTTTTCTAATCATTTCATCAGCGTTGTCCTTGGCTTGGTTAATATTGACCTTGATGGGTTTTAAGGCAAAGGATGATGAAGTTTGGGCGAAGAAGAACTTCCTCTTCTCCATTAACTACCTGACGGTTAGTTTGATCGTACTTGTATTAAATACGATTCACGGTTAAGAAGAGGGAGGGTATACGTGTCCGTGCAGACCTTTAAGCGTTATAAATGGACTTGGCTTCTGCTAATACTTGCTTTGATTATGGCTGGTTATCTGGCAATTAACGCTTTAAATTTAGGAAAAGAAAAATTGCCAGTAATCGGAGAAGTACAGGACTTTTCTCTTGAAAATGTGAATGGAGACCAGGTTACTCTGGCTGATACACAAGGTAAAGCACGGCTGGTATACTTCTTTTTTACACAGTGTCCGGATGTATGTCCCATAACTACGTTTTTGTTATCTCAGACACAGAAGATTCTGGTCGAGGATGGCAGTTTTGGTAAAGATACGGAGTTTGTTTCTATCTCTTTTGATCCGAAGAATGATACTCGGGAAGCTATTAAGATTTTTGCAGACCGTTTTCAGGCGAATTATGATGGATGGTATTTCTTGCGGGGGGATCAGGAAGAAGTTCGTAAGTTAGCAACGGATTCTTTTAAAGTATTAATCGCAGGGAATTCCAGAGAAAATTTCGTACATGCCAACCGTATAGCGCTAGTTGACCGAGATAATCGACTTCGTGCATTGTATGACGCAGGAGATACGGAGAATGTAACGCCTGAATTTCTTGCCGACCAGCTGAAGGAATTGGCTCGGGAATAGAACATCAAATCTTAAAAACGCCTTTTTCGAATCCCTTTTTATTGGGGGATAACGAAAAAGGCGTTTTTTTATATACGATAGTATAAGTTTCCTGCAATACATTATCCTTATACTTGCTTCAGCTAAAATGGAAGTGGTTCAGGGTAGATGATAAAATCTTCCAAACCGGCTTTTTCGAGCTGAGTGATGTTGTATTCATCAGGCGTACCTTCCACACCTGCATATCCGCGGCGAGTATAAATATGATCGGCATCTGGGAAGGCATCCCGGAGCACACTGCGTATTTTTTTGCCAGAGCTGTCGTTATCCAAATAAAGGTATACCTCTCCATCTCCTACTTGTTGCCGGAGGGATTCTAATTTTAGTGTATTTAATGTACCAAAGGTACATAGGATTTCTACTTCCGGTACCAGCACGCGTCGTAATTTGCTGCGGTCGTTCTTACCTTCGACAATAATCGTTATGGACATTAGCTGACAATCACCTCCGGGAATGGGTCCAAGCATCAGGCTCATTATAGTTTACCGAAGGATCGTCATTTTTAACAACTGTTTCGGCAGGAAAGTCTTCATTCCCCGGGAAATGTCGTAAAAGCCAAGAATCATGCGGCTCGCCCTTTCCATTTGGAAGTAAGGTTCGATAGTTTCCCTGTGTTTTTAGGTGGAAGAAGAAGCAATGCTACCATTAGAACTAGAAAGGCTATGAAGTAAGGAGAAACAAAGGACCTTAGCTGTCCGGCAGCCACGGGACCAGCGAATGCACCAAGTGACATGGCTATCGATTGCATGGAGAAAGTCCGACCCATTCGCCCAGGACCACCTAGACTAATGAAGAGTGAGGCCATTGCAGGAAATAGCACTCCTTTGGCTGCACCGAGCACAAAAAGAATCGCAGCAGTCGGGATACTGTGGAATGAGGCGAGTCCAAAGAAGCAGATAGCCATTCCCAGTAATGCCGCTGCTATTCTTCCTCCTGGTGATAGACGGTTCAGAAAGAGCATGCTAAGCGTTACCAAAGCACCTAAACTGAGGAGTGACAGGAGTATACCTGTGGAAAGGATACTATTACTCCCTGTTTGAGATAGTGGGAGCTCGAAAAAGAGAACGCCTTGTGAACAGGAAACGAAAAAAGGTAAAAGGTAATACCGTTTGGATACCTGATCGTCATCTTTCGCTGGAATAGAAGGTTTATCTGGAACTTTTAATGAGGATTGCGCTGAGCTTAGCGGCTTTAAGATATGTCTCGAAGGTGCAGGTACACTAAAAAAAGCCATGATTCCTGTTGCGATAAGGAGCCATCCAAGTGTGGTGAAGGTACCAGAGTAGCCGGCTTTTGCTACGATAAAAGCTCCCGCAGCAGGCGATACAACGGAAGCTAACGTATGAACGATACCATGTCCTGACATATATTTACCCTGCTCTGTGGCATCCGATGATAAAGAAGCTAGTAACGTCATACAGGCTGGAGAGAGAAAAGCGAGCACGAATCCACTTGCTGCTCTTAGCATTAGCAGATGCCATGGAAGCTGTACATGAGCTTGCAGCAGTAGGATAGCTCCCGCTGCGACAAGGCTGAAGACGATGTAGCGGCGGGAGCCATTACGATCGACGAGTACGCCTGCAAGCAGATTGCCGGGAAGGTGGGTCAACGAGTACATGCCCATCATCCAGCCAATAAAGGTGGGTCCCGCGCCAAGAGAGATGGCAAAGGGCGTAAGGACGGGATACTGAGCATGTAAATCGAAGAACGCCAAAAAGAGAAATAAGTATAGCCACAGCGCAGTTTTCACAGGGGAACACCTCCGAGAGCCACCTACAGCACAAGTGAATGCAGGACGGCGTAATAATGAAGAACCAATTCTTAAGCACTACTTGTACTTTACGTGGGACAGAGAGGGCTTATACCGCTTTTTTAATTCCACTCGTAGGTATACCTTTTACGGAGGGTGGAACCATGAATTATGATGGGTATTCATGTATAATAATTAATATTGGCGTTATGTCTATGGGAAGAGAGAATCCTTGGGACGAAACTAGGCGATAGGGGTGTTGTGAGATTGATGGATCCAGAGGTATGGTCACAGTTTATAAGGGAAAATTGGCTAGTTATTGTAATTGCGCTTGTCCTGCTGTTTGCGGTTGTTAATTTGGTTAAAACCGTTCTGAAATGGGCGATTGTCATTGTGATCGTTGTAGGCTTGTTCATCTATAGTGGTGTTACAATGGACCAAATTGGTAACGCTGTGAATAAGGTGGCAGATGGAACGGTAAGCACGCTAAAGAAGGAAGCGCAAGAGGTTATGCTTAAAGAAGCGCAGGATGCGAAGTACACTTCAAATGGAGACGGGACCTTTACGATTACAACGCCGAATATTGAAGTGAAGGGCGCAGCGGGTGAAGATAAAGTAGAGGTTACTTTCCGTGGTGTTAGTCTTGGGAAGTGGAGTGTTACTGATACGACAAAAACATTTATCGAGGAAGCCCGCAAACATCAATAACAGGCTTGGGCTCAAAAATATAACAAGCGAGCAAGCGCGCGACTGAAAGGAGAGAGCGAATATGATAAACGGATGGATGACTAGTGTGAGTGATGCTAATATCATCTCGATCGCCCTCCTGCTGGTTGTAGTCTTCTCTCTATTGCAAGGCTGGAGCAGAGGTTTCTCAAGTGCTACCGGAAGATTATTTGGGCTGCTGGGAACAGGATTATTTACTATAGCATCTTTGGTATTAGCTATCCCAGCTGCAGCCTACCTCAATCCCTATGTAGAGACTTGGGCGTCGGGGATTAGTCTTCCTGACACGAAGCTTACACAGTGGCAGCAAATTTATTATACGGCGGTGTCTGTGTTATCAGAATCACCGCTAGTTAGATTTCTGTTATTACTCCTGATTTCTTATCTGTTAATCCGTATGCTCTTAGGGTTGTTATCCATGTTGCTTCCTTTTCCACAATTGCGGCGTGCTAAGAAGTTTAAAGACAGAAAGATTACGCAGGTTAGCCGTATGGGAGGAGCAATCGTTGGATTAATTATCGGTTTAATGCGTAGTCTGGTAATTGTTCTCGCTCTTTTCATCTGTGTTGGATTAAATCCGGAGAGTGGATTTAGTCGTTATGTGGAGTCCTCTCCAATCTATAGTCAGAGCGCTGCAGCTGTATTTGAACCTATTGTTGGTGAGACTGTGCAGAAGAAACTCCCTATTCTGACGAAGACCGTTGCAGCAGAGATGAATGATATCCTTCGCAGGAAATATGAGGTTATCGATCATGAAATTCCTCAGGATATTATAGGAGCAGCAGAAGACATTGTTGGACAAGCGCAAGATGAAGAGAAAAAAGCGAGACTTCTCTATGATTGGGTAGGTACACGCGTGACTTATGATTATGCTAAAGCTGATAATTATTTGCAAAACAGGGTCTGGCATGAACAAACACCACAGGATACATTCGACACTCGGCAAGGGGTATGTATAGACTATGCCCGACTGTACGCTGTGATGGCTCGTTCACAGGGCTTGCAGGTTCGGGTTGTAACAGGTCAGGGTTATGATGGGCGTGGCGGGTATGGTGCACATGCTTGGAATGAAGTATATATAAGTGATCGGCAAGCTTGGATCCCGCTGGATCCGACTTGGGCTAGCAGCGGAGATTGGTTCAATCCGAAGGATTTTGATGAAACGCATATTAGGGAGAACGCCCTCTGAGTGAGGGCGCTGAACTCCTGGGGTGTGGTACAATAAACTCAAGTAACGTCAGTTCTAACTTAAATGCGAGGGCATGCTCACAATAAGCAGCTAAGAACTCACCTTCATCATAAGAGTAATGTCACAGGCAAAGGTATGTCAGACATTTTCAAATATAAGAAAGTATAAGCACTATACTTTATGTCTTATATTTCTCGCATAAACACTTACCGTCCTTATAAGGACAGTCAAGGCGTTTATGCTTGTAGAAGGGGAGAAAGCTGGTGAGTTTGTTTGGTAAGCAGCCCCCGCCTAAGGACGGGATATCTTCAAGAAATTCTGTAGGTCTGAGACTGAATGTTTTTTTCTTTGGCACTTTTTTTATTTTTTGTATTATTATTGTACGTCTTGCAGGTTTACAGTTTACTGAGGGAGCTCTGTTGAGTGAAGAAGAAACGAGCCGGGAAACGAAAATTGTTCCGCTCGCAGCGATGCGTGGGATTATTTTTGCTGCCGAAGGAGAGCAGATTGCCTATTCAACACCTACGGAGTCGCTTTACCTTACATTAACTAAAGATTACACAGCTAGAACGACAGATAAAGTAACAGGTGAGACCTCACTTACGGAGAAGGCGAAGTACAACTCCGATATGCTTGCAGTAAGGCTTGCAGCTGATTTTGCTAAATATGGAGATCCGAATGCACCGAAGCTGACGCAGCAAGATATCTTGGATTCATTAGATTTAGATTTCAAAAAGTATTTAGGTTATGTGCCGCGACGGATCAAGACTGGATTAATTCCAAAGGAAATAGCCTATTTTATGGAGCATAAAGACAATTATCCGGGGCTAACGATCGTGGAGGAGAGCGTTCGTCACTACGATAAAGATACGGTAGCGGTGCAGACAGTCGGCTTTGGAAAGCCATTTAAATCGACTGAAGATATAGCGATGTATAAGAATGTCCGTAGTGAAATGAAAAAAGATTCTCCCCCTGGACTTATGTATAAAGCAGAAGAATATGTGGGGTTTGATGGTCTGGAAATGCAGTATCAACGAGAGCTACGAGGAGAAAATGGTTATCAGGTCATTTCGGTGACTCCTCAGAATATGGCTGAGAAGGTTGAACAGAACGTTGCTCCTGTAAAGGGTAATAATATTTGGATGACCCTTAATAAGAAGATTCAGATGAAGACAGAACAGGCCATATTGGATCAGATTAAATGGCTGCATACCAATGCTGTTCAAGGTGAGACGCATCCAGATGCTTTAACCGGATATGCCGTAGCCATGGAAGTGGAGACTGGAAATATTGTCGCCATGGCAAGCATGCCGGATTACGATTCAAATGTATGGACCAAAGACTCCTTACCGACAACTGTCTGGAATAAAATTATGAATAATCATCTAAATGGTACGATTACTTCAAATTCATCTGGTAGATCAGGTCATGATTTTAGTTCACTTGTGTTTATGGGATCTACGATCAAACCATTAAGTGTGTTAATTGGTTTAAATGAAGGTTTTTTTAATACCTCAACAACCTATTCAGATGTGGGCATTACTTATTTCGGTAAGGATAATAAATCATCCGTACGAAATTCATCGGGTCACGTATATGGTCCACTAGATCCAGCTAAAGCTATTAGAGACTCTTCTAACGTATTTATGATTGATATGGTGGGTAAGCAGCTTTACAAGAAATATCCGGGGGATAAAGGCATAGAGGTCTGGGACAGATATATGAAAGAATTCGGGCTGGGTGTATCAACGAAAAGTGGTCTCCCAGGCGAATCACCGGGCCAGATTAACTATACTGATCTTAAGGCCGCAGGCAGCTCGCAGGCCGCACTTATCTATGCTTCTTTTGGCCAACAGGGCAGTTATACTACATTGCAGCTTGCCCAGTATGCTTCTACGCTTGCTAATGAAGGGGTGCGTATTAAGCCTCAACTTGTTAGTAAGATCACGGATGCACAAGGGAAGTTGGTTAAGGAATTTAAACGAGAAGTGCTTAATACAGTAACATTTGACAAATCCTACTGGAAAGAGATCAAACAGGGGATGAGCAGTAAAGTTAGTGCTTTTGATGATTTCCCTTATGATTTTGCACGTAAGACAGGTACCTCTGAAAAAACAGATAGAAAAAATATTAACCGCGATAATGGGGTATTTATTGCTTTTGCTCCGCGAGATAATCCGAAGCTGGCCGTAGCGGTTGTTATACCAGAAGGGGGCTTTGGCTCCAACAGCGCTGCTCCGGTGGCTCGTAAAATTTTTGACGCCTATGATTGGGAGTACGGGCTCGATGGTGTGCCGAAAAAGAATGTTGCTCCTGCGTCAGGCCCCGTTCAAGAATAATTAGAGAAAAAGGAGAGAAATAAACTGTGAGTTTTTTCCGTAAGCAGGCCTCGCCTCCAGATGAGACCAACAGTAAAAGTTCCATAGGCCTGCGACTCAACGTGTTTTTCTTTAGCACGTTTGTTATATTTTGCGTAATTATTATACGCCTGGCTGTGTTGCAATTCGTGGAAGGACCCACTTTAACTGAAGTGGAGACAAGCAGAGATACCAAAAATGTACCGCTAGCTTCCATGAGAGGTGTAATTTATGCTGCTGAAGGTGAGAAGTTAGCGTACTCTACGCCGGTTCAATCGCTGTATATTACGCTTAATAAGGAGTTTACCGCCAAGCAAACAGATAAAATTTCCGGTAAAACTACTCTGACCCCTGAAGCGAAAGCTAAATCAGATGCATTGGCGGCTAAGCTGGTAGCTGATTTCAATAAATACGGTGATCCAAAAGCTGAGAAAATGACAGAAAAAGATGTTATTGAGGCACTGGATTTATATTTCCGGAAATCACTAGGCTTTATGGCACGGCGAATTAAGGCTGATCTAACGACTCAGGAAGTAGCCTATTTCATGGAACATAAGGATGAATACCCAGGCCTTGAGATTGTCGAGGAAAGCATTCGTCATTACGACAAAGATACGGTTGCCGTACAGACGGTAGGTTATATCAAGCCTTTTAAATCAGCAAACAGCCTTAATATTTATAAGAATATCTTAAATGCAATGAAGAACAATCCGGAGCCAGGACTAACTTATAAAGACGACGAATTTGTCGGATTTGACGGCCTGGAGCTGCAGTATCAGAGAGAGCTTCGGGGACAAAACGGCTATCAGGAAATCTCCGTCAATCCACAGAACATGGCAGAAAAAGTCGAACGTGTAGTTCCTCCTGTAAAAGGTAATGACGTCTGGACAACCATTAATAAGAGCATTCAGATGAAGACAGAGCAGGCAATTATGGATCAGATTAAGTGGCTGCATTCCAATCCTGTACAGGGAAAAACGCATCCTAATGCTTTAACTGGTTATGCTGTAGCGATGGAAGTCGATACGGGGAATATCGTCAGTATGGCAAGTATGCCGGACTACGATACGAATATTTGGACATCAGGCTCTTTATCAACAGATGTCTGGAACAGTATTATGAATAACTACCAGAACGGAACCATTAATCCGATTTCTTCAGGAACTTCAGGGAATGGGCTTAGGTCTGTATTGCTATTAGGTTCAACGATTAAACCTTTAAGCGTTCTCGTCGGTCTGAATGAAGGCCTCTTTACACCTTCAACTTACTATTCAGATAGAGGTTTCGCGACTTTTGGTAAAGCTGGTCATGAAACCAAGGTAAGAAACTCTGGAGGACATGTGTACGGTTCTATGGACCCTGCAAGAGCGATTGAGAAATCGTCGAATGCGTTCATGGTTGATATGATCGGTAAACGATTGTATGACAAATACAAAAGCAAAGGCGTAGATATCTGGGATAGGTATATGAAAGAGTTTGGTCTTGGTGTATCCACGGGAAGTGGTCTGCCCAATGAATTCTTAGGACAGATTAACTATACCAATATAGAGGCGGCAGGTAGTGCCCAAGCGGCACTTGTATATGCTTCTTTCGGGCAACAAGGTAGTTATACAGTGTTGCAGCTTGCGCAATACGTAGCTACACTTGCTAATGAAGGACAGCGGATCAAACCTCAGCTAGTTAGCAAGATTACAGATGCTGACGGAAAAGTAATTAAGGAGTTCGGTCGTGAAGTGCTAGATGAGGTAACCGCCTTCGATAAATCCTATTGGAAAGAAATCCAACAGGGTATGCGAAGTGAAGTGAGTGCTTTTTCTAATTTCCCTTATGATTTTGCTCGTAAGACGGGAACATCCCAACAAGTGGCAAAGGGTCAAATTCGCGATAACGGTGTATTTATTGCCTATGCCCCACGAAATAATCCTAAGCTGGCCGTAGCCGTAGTTATTCCAGAAGGGGGCTTTGGTTCCCAGAGTGCTGCGCCGGTCGCACGCAAAATTTTTGATGCTTATGATTGGGAATATGGACTTGATGGCGTTCCGAAGAAGAGTCTACAGTCAGGTAATAATACGAATGATCTCGCGAATGAAGGAACGACTACAGGTACTCAGTAACTTCGACTCTAAGGTGAATAATGATTAAAAAATAAACAGCTGCTCTATTGAGAGCATAAAAGAATGGAGGGGTGGCAATGACTGCCAAATACCGCCTGCTTGCTTTGGATATGGATGGAACCCTACTGAATGATGAACAGATTATTACACCTACAACGGTGAAATGGCTTCAAAAGGCGGTCGACGCAGGCGTTCATGTCTGTCTATCGACAGGCCGGGCTTTTACAAGTGCATTTCCATATGCTGAGCAGCTTGGACTAGAAACACCTATGATTACTGTGAACGGTAGTGAGGTATGGCGAGCACCGCACGAAATTTATCGGCGATCCTTGATGGACCCTATGCTGGTACAACAAATGTATGAACTTGCTAAAGAAGATGACATCTGGTTCTGGGCCTATTCTACGGAAAAGGTCCACAAACAGGATAACTGGGATGGGGATGTAACAGGCAGAGAATGGCTTAAATTCGGTTATCACACCGAAGATGATGAGCTTCGTCATAAGCTGCTGCTTCGTCTTCAAGATATGGGTGGGCTGGAGATTACGAACTCCTCTCCGCATAACCTGGAGATTAACCCTCTTGGAGTGAATAAAGCAGCCGGAATCATGGAAGTCTGTAAGCTCCTAGGACTAGACATGTCCCAAGTTATAGCGGTTGGTGATAGTCTCAACGACCTTGCAGCGATTCAGCAGTCAGGGCTTGGGGTTGCCATGGGCAACGCTCAGGAGACGGTTAAAGAAGAGGCTGACGCTGTGGTGGCTTCTAATAATAATGATGGAATTGCAGAAGTCATTCAAAAATATATTTTTAATGAAGCTATTGCGAAGTGAATCCATAGAGCATATTTGCTATTAGGAGGTTAAGTATTGACGATCCTGGGTTGGATTCTTATTATTGCTTTATTTGCCGTAGGGCTAGCCGGGGCAGTGTATCCTATACTGCCGGGTGCACTTGCGATTTATCTTGCTTTTTTCGTATATGGCTGGTTCTTTTCTTTCGAGCCTTTTGGTGTTTGGTTCTGGATCATTCAAACGCTGATCGTTGTAGTTCTATTTATTGCTGATTACGTTGTAGGGGCGTGGGGCGTTAAGAAATTTGGCGGCTCACGTTCATCGATTATCGGGAGTACGATTGGGCTAATCATTGGTCCTTTTGTAATCCCAGCCTTTGGACTTATTATTGGTCCGTTTCTGGGTGCCTTTATAGGAGAATTGATCGTGGGTTCTTCACCAGCTAAAGCTGCCAAAGTAAGTGTAGGATCCATACTTGGGTTGTTTAGTAGTACTGTTGTCAAAATTGTGCTACAAATTATTATGGTCGTCCTCTTTTTTATATGGGTCGTCCGGTTTTAATTTTAACAGTGAAGAAGGGGAAATGGTTTGTCCAAGAAAGAGTCTTTCGTAAAAGGCACGCTTATCCTTGCTGCTGCAGCTTTGGTGGCAAGGGTACTCGGGCTTGTTCAGCGGGTGCCGCTGGATCATATTTTTGATGATGTGGGGAGAGCATCATTTGGGGTATCGAACAATATCTATTTAATGCTGCTCACCGTGGCTACAGCAGGTATTCCAAGTACGCTCAGTAAAATGGTCTCCGAGCGGTACGCTCTGAATCGTCCTGAAGAAGCGAGACAAGTATATCATGCAGCATTGATATTTTCAGTAGCAGCAGGGGTAATCATGACTGCCTTGCTGTACTTCGGCGCTCCGTTCTATGCGACACATATTGCTGACGTACCTGAGTCAGCGATGGCAGTTAGGGCTATTGCACCTGCACTTTTACTTTTTCCGGCAATTGCCATGATGCGCGGTTATTTTCAAGGGCGCAACAATATGATGGCCGGTGGTATTTCACAGATTGTAGAGCAGTTCGCTCGCGTACTAGTCGCTATTTTATTAGCTTATATTCTATTACAGCAGGGATATAACAATACAACTATAGCAGCAGGAGCATCCTTCGGTAGCGTAATTGGTAGTATAGCAGCATTTGGTGTCATGATTTATTTTGCAATCAAGCTGCGCCGAGAGGATAAACAGCAAGGATTAAATTACAATACCACTCAAAAATTGCCGATTTGGGGAATTTACAAGGATATTTTCACACTATCAATTCCGATCGTGCTCTCTTCACTTACGATTCCCGTAGTGAATGTGATTGATACTTCTTTGGCTGTTCCATTGCTTATCGATCAGATGGGGAGAGAGAGTGCAACAGCAGCTTTGGGTATACTAACCACGCGTGCACAAAGTGTGGCCGGAATTCCACCGGTATTAGCCATTGCGCTAGGTACCTCGCTGATTCCGATCATATCAGCTGCCTATGCCCGTCGTGATGAGGGACACTTGAAGAAGCAAATTACACTTGCTTTGCGGATTTCTATCCTGACAGGGATGCCAATTGTATTGGCGCTTGTGGCAGCGGCCTATTCTGTGAATGGGTTACTGTTCAGCAGCTTGGACGGAAGCGGAATTGTGGCGATGCTTACGATTGGAACGATCTTTCAGATCACCATGATGACAACGAACTCCATCTTGCTCGGTATGGGCAAATCACGTATTTCAATGTATTATGTGCTAGTGGGTATTATTGTTAAATTAGCCGCGAGCTTCTTACTAAGTAAGGTATTTGGGATCTACGGGATTATCGGTGCAACAGCACTTTGTTTCGTAGTCATTACTATTCTTAACTTACGGATGCTGAAATCCATTGTACCTTTCGAAATTATGGGTAAACGGTGGGGCGGCTTCGCAATTGCAGTTCTGGTGTCCGGTGGTATTGGTTTTGGTTTGAACCAAGCTGGAATTCTGTTAACAGATCTAATACCTGCACGTCTTGCGTTTCTGATCACTTGTCTTGTTGTAGGGGCAGCAGTTGTTATTATTTATCTGGTCATGCTAATTGTACTGGGTGTGCTTACTAAACAGGAAATCTCCAGTTATCCGCGTGCATTGCAAAAATTGTTGAATCCGCTGATGAAATTACAGCCTGCGCGTGTTCGTATGCGAGAATAAGTTTGACTTCTGCATGACATTTTGCTTCACTTAAAGAATAGAAATTTGACAGATATGGAAGAAAGGACTGAATTAACAATGGACAAAATTAGTTCTCCTGGTGAATTTCAAGTAGCCATTCAATCTCCTCGATTAACTGTAGCCATATTCAAGGCGGACTGGTGCTCGGATTGTAAATTTATCGATCCCTTTATTCCTGAGGTAGAGCAAGCCTATGCAGATCGTCTAACGCTGGTTGAGGTTGACGTTGATGCTGTAGGTGACGTTAGTCAGGAACAAAATATTATGGGTATTCCAAGCTTTGTAGCGTATTCCGATGGACGTGAATTGGTTAGATTCGTTAATAAATTACGTAAATCCCGCGAGGAAATTGAGAATTTCCTGGATAAAGCGGTTCAAGTGCATCAAAGCCTTCAACAGTAATTCCGGAAAACCACCGCTTTCGCCTGTTTGAGCAAAAGCGGTGGTTTTTTAAGATGCTTCTTCATTCCTAAAAACTGCGGGTGATATTTTTTGACGACAAATCAGTTGAAATGGCTTAGTTATCTTACTTGCCTTATCATGTTCCTCGCTGTACTAGGGGGAGCGGTAGTAACGAAGACTGGATCGGGATTGGAATGCGGAAATGAATGGCCGCTCTGTCATGGGAAATTAATTCCGGCTTATACTGTAGGTTCGATGATTGAATACACCCATCGCTTGTTTAGCGGCTTGGCTGGGTTATTGTCACTTGCCTCGATGTTTGCTTTTTGGCGTTATGCCCGAAATCGGAAGGACTTGTTAGCATATGCATTCATGACTTTACTGTTTGTAATTGTTCAAGGTGGTATGGGAGCGCTTGCAGTAATTAAATCCCAATCAGCTGCTGTGATGGCACTGCATATGGGCTTTTCCTTAATCGCTTTTTCAAGTTCTCTGATGCTGGCTCTCGGAGCTAAAAGGCGACATGAAGCAGGTGAGTACGATTCTAAGGTGGAGCTACAGAAGAAACCCGTCAGCAAGGCTTTCCGCAATTTAACCTGCTTAACGGCCTTATATTCCTATGTTGTTGTTTATATTGGAGCCTTTGTTAGTCATACGGATTCGCGCGGTGGATGTTCTGGCTGGCCGCTCTGTAACGGTGAATGGGTTCCCGAGCTTTCCGGGGGAGTAGGTATTGTTTTTACACACCGGATTGCGGCTTTGATCTTATTTATACTTACTGCGGTGCTTGGTCATTTAGCCTTTTGGAAGCATAAGGATTACCCAGAGCTAAGAGCTCTTGGCGTAGCTGCTGTTCTGCTATGCTTGATGCAGGTGTTTAGTGGAGCTGCTGTTGTTTACACGCTTGATAATGAAAGATTGTACATATTTGCCGCCTTGGCTCATATTTTGTTGATTGCCTGTTTGTTTGGTGTTCTATGTTATATGAGTGTAAGAGTCTGGCAGCTGAATCGCGCGAGAAATGTTGTTGTTGAAAAAAATAGAGCAAATCCAATGACACCGTTGTAACGCCCTTAGTAGAAAGTTCCCACCGTGGATAGAGTCGCTTTACCTGCGGAATAATAAAGTGGAAATCGGTATATCGTGGTGCTGGATAAAACTTTAGGAGGACTGGGATATGCTGCGGGTTATACTTGGAGAGCCGCCTCGAAAGAACAGCGGTGTATTGGCTGACGCGATGGAGAACATGGCCACATTTGCAGCCTTACTGCGCAAGGAAATGAACGCTCATGAGGATAATGACCATGAATACCGCAAGCTGGAGATTTGGACACGTGGACTGATCTCGTCACTGGATGAATTGGAGCAAAGCTGGTTCGCGGCCGCTTTTTACCGGAAATCGGTAATCGCTGGTTATATGGACGATATGTCACCAGTGGAACAAGGCGATTATGCGCGTTATGTTTATTTTTATAAAGATGGGTTTATTCGTGTATTCTCTCTTCTGGACAAGCTTGGAACGGTGCTGAATCATTTTTATGACCTCAAAACCTCCAAATTAAAAACGCATTTTTCTTATTTTACAGTGCTGCGTCAACTTCAGTTATTGAATGTGCATCCTGCGTTAGCGGATCAACTGGAACAGATCAAGAACTCTTATCGTGATCCACTGGAGAATCTACGCAAGCGCAGAAATGCTGAAATTCATTATATGAATTCCGAAATGCAGGATGATTTATGGCAGCGACATCAAGGCTTGCATGACAAAATTCAGCTTGAGGATTTAGATAGCCATCTTGAGGATTTAAAGCAGTCCCTTGAAATGAACTGTAAAACATTAATCGCGGCATTCAGCTACAGCAATGAACAGCTGCGTAAGGAAATCAGCAAGGCAAAGAGCATACAATCCTAAGCGTTCAAGATATTTCCTTTTGACAAAAAACAAGAAACTTACTATACTTATGCTTGCATTAAAGTCTGTACGAATTCAAACATAAAAATTTCATACTCTATATCTTATCGAGAGTGGCGGAGGGATAGGCCCGATGAAGCCCGGCAACCGATTTGTATACAGCGCGATTAGCGTTATATACAAATGTCATGGTGCTAATTCCTACAATGACGCAAGGTTTGTGGTCGTTGGCAGATGAGAAGGCATTGTCTAAATAAACACACAGAGCCTCTTGCGATCTGCATCGATCGTCGGAGGTTTTTTTGTATGGAATAAGTGAAATATAAAGGGGGCGACGAGCGTTGATTAATCTAAAAGGAATAACAAAGGTATTTGGAAAAGGCAGCCATGCGGCTACAGCACTTTCCGGATTGAATCTGTCTATCGAAAAAGGTGAAATATTCGGAGTCATTGGCCATTCTGGCGCGGGGAAAAGTACATTGATCCGATGCATTAATCTGTTGGAACGTCCGACAGAAGGAGAAGTTTGGGTTGATGGTGTAGAGCTAACCAGTCTTAGCCAAGCTCAGCTGCAGGAACAGCGGCGCAAAATTGGGATGATTTTTCAACATTTCAATCTGCTATCTTCAGCGACGGTGTACGATAATATTGCTTTTCCTCTGCGACTCACAGGCGTTTCGAGAACAGGTATTGATGCAAAAGTAAAAGACTTGCTTGCCCTAGTGGGGCTTGAAGATCACAAGGATAAGTATCCCTCTCAATTATCAGGAGGGCAAAAGCAACGGGTCGGCATCGCACGGGCACTTGCCAGCGACCCTGATGTGCTGCTGTGTGACGAGGCAACCTCTGCGCTTGACCCACAAACGACAGACTCTATTCTTAAGCTATTGCTCGATATTAATAAACGATTCCATCTGACCATTGTGCTGATCACTCACGAAATGCACGTGATTCAGAGCATCTGCGACCGTGTTGCGGTCATTCATGGTGGTGGTATCGTTGAGCAGGGTAAAGTGACGGAGGTATTCCTGAAGCCGCAGCATGAGGTCACTCGCGATTTCATTCGCAGTGAATCACAGAATGAGGGCCCCCTTCGTACGGCGCTTGACGCTGCTGCTGGGGACAACTCTCAGGCCGTCAAAATTACCTTTTTCGGAGAGAAGACCTACGGCTCTGCCCTTTCCAATGTAGTACGTGAGACAGGTGTTAGCTTTGCCATTCTGCATGGTACCATCTCAACGATTAAAGACGTACCTTATGGGCAAATGATTGTTCGGTTCGAAGGACCCGCTGAAGCGATTGCTGTGACGATAGCTGAACTAACCGCTCAAGGGCTTGAAGTGGAGGTGATTTCGTAATGAATTTCGCAGATTTAAACTGGCAAGAAATGATGGATGCTACCGTTGCTACTTTGGAAATGTTACTATTTTCCGGAATATTCACAATTATTCTTGGTTTACCACTCGGAATTCTATTGTATTTATGGGGAAGATCGAATAGTATAGTAATCAGAGTAACTTACTCGGTCTTATCGTTCATTGTAAACATTCTACGATCCGTACCATTTATCATTTTGATGGTGGCATTGATTCCTTTTAGTAAAGCCGTTGTTGGTACCGCCATTGGTGTACTGGGCACGATTCCACCGCTTGTGATTGGTGCTGCTCCGTTTTTTGCCCGTCTGGTAGAGACGGCACTAAGAGAGGTAGACCGCGGAGTGATCGAAGCGGCACAAGGTATGGGGGCATCGACGAATCAAATCGTTATGCGTGTTCTTTTGCCAGAGGCTCGTCCAGGTCTGCTCGCCGGGGTTACGATCACACTGGTTACACTGGTCTCTTATACGGCCATGTCCGGGATGGTAGGCGGCGGCGGTCTAGGTGATCTAGCGATCCGTTATGGATATTACCGTTATGAGAAGGAAGTTATGATTATCGCTGTAGTCTTGATGGTCATACTGGTGCAACTGCTACAGATGGCCGGTGATCGACTAGTAAGACATTTTACACGGAAATAAGGTACGTCTATATATAGCCTTATTCATACAAATACCAAGGATAAGAGGGGGATTTAAAATGAAAAAATTACTACTTACTTTTTTTAGTCTGACATTGGTTGTGGTGCTAGCTGCTTGCGGCAATAACAATAATGCTTCTAACTCGGCTGCCACTAATGCACCTGAAAACGGTGCTGCAACTACAGAACCAGTGAAATTGGTGGTTGGTGCTTCACCTGTTCCACACGCTGAGATCTTAAAAGCTATTAAGCCATTGCTTGAAGCGCAAGGAATTACATTGGAAATCAAAGAATTCACTGACTATGTTCAACCAAACGTTCAGCTTTCAGAGAAGAATCTGGATGCTAACTTCTTCCAACATCAGCCTTACCTGGATGACCAGAATCAAAAGAACGGTTCGGATCTAGTTTCGGTTACAGCTGTTCATGTTGAACCTTTTGGTGCATATTCCAAGAAAATCAAATCCATCGACGAGCTGGCTGATGGTGCGAAAGTAGCCATCCCTAATGATGCTACAAACGGTGGTCGTGCACTGATCCTGCTTGCCAAAAATGGACTGATTAAATTAAAAGATGATACCAACATCACAGCTACTCAAGCGGATATTACTGAAAATAAGAAAAACCTTAAAATTATCGAGCTAGATGCAGCAATGTTAGGCCGTCAATTAGATGAAGTGGATCTTGCCTTGATTAACACTAACTATGCGCTGGAAGCTGACCTAGTGCCAACTAAAGATGCTTTGTTCATCGAAGGTACGGATTCCCCCTATGCTAACATCCTGGTAGCTCGTCCTGACAATAAAGATTCTGATGCAATCAAAAAGCTGGTCGCTGCTCTGAATTCTCCAGAAGCGAAGGCATTCATTGAAGAGCAGTATAAAGGCTCGATCATTCCAGCATTTTAAGACAGAAAGATAACTTATTCTCTAAACAGCATAAAACCCGCTGCCTAATGGCATGCGGGTTTTATGCTGTATGTTGTAGGGAAAGTGTAAATCCTCTATAATAAGAAAATCCCGATCTCCTGAAGAGGAGGATCGGGAATGATATTGAATGGGATTAGAATACTTGCATAACTTCTTGTACGCCTTCTACTTCTTCAAGAAGGGCGCGTTCAATCCCGGCTTTCAAGGTGATCGTGGAGCTTGGGCAGCTGCCGCAGGCACCCATAAGTTTCAACTTCACAATGCCGTCTTCTACATCGACTAGTTCAACGTCACCGCCATCGCGTTGTAGGAACGGACGAAGTTTATCAAGCACTTCCAATACTTCATCATACATTTCGGTGCTTTGTGCATTCTCACTCATTTCTCAATCACTCCTTTCGTAAGTTCATTATAGTACAAAAAGTTAAAAAATAAAATGGTTAGGCGGAATAGGGAGATCATCATGAGACCAATTATTGAATTTTGTGCCAGTAACATGGGTCACGGAACAGACAAGCTAATGCAAAAGCTGGAAGGAAATCCAGATTACGATGTGATCGAATACGGATGCCTGAACAATTGTGGGGAATGTTATTTAACTCCATTTGCAATGGTTGAAGGAGACATCGTTGCAGCAGATACGGTTGCTGAGCTCGAAGAGAAAATTGATGCTAAAATCAAAGAGCTAGAGGCTTGGTTCAATATGGACCTTGATTAAATGCTTTTTGTGGAAAATAAAGGGCTGCTCTTTTTCGTATTTATAACGGAAAAGAGCAGCCCTTAGGTTTATCCTAAAGTGCGTTTTGACATCCAGAGCACCCCGCTCTTAAGGATACGGGGAACCCGTCCTTTGACGGAGCGTTGGCCCATCAGACCAAATCCAGCTTTCTTGCCTAGTGAACCTAAAGTACCCTTTAGACGAATAGGATGAAGCTTAGGGGTCTCGCCGCGCCACATGGCTTGAATAACCTGAGCAACCTGCTCACCCTGCGCTCCTGCTGCTTGTGCGCTTGGAGCGAATGGCAGGCTGGCACAGTCGCCAATTACATACACTTCTGGATAATCAGGTACACGATAATATTCATCCAAAATGATCCGTCCTCCGCGATCCTTCGGGACTGTTAATTCCTGAACAACCTTCACCGGTTGAATCCCTGCGGTCCATACCGTAACATCTGAAAGAATTTCCTCTGTACCGTTAAAAAGCGCATCTTTCTCTACATGGGATACTGAGACACGTCCAAGTGTCTGTACTTGGTGGTGGTGAAACCATTCCTCCACGTACTGTGACAGCTTCGCAGGGAAGGCAGATAAGACACGTTCACCACGATCCAGAATAGCAATATTAAGATCTGGCCGGCTCTCCCGAAGCTCTGCCGCCAATTCCACTCCACTTAGTCCACCGCCTACAATGTTAATTGTTCCATAAGGCTTCACATCGTTTAAACGTTGGTAAGTTTCGCGTGTTCCTGCAAAGGTCTGGATACTGCAAGTATATTGATCAGCTCCAGGGATGTTATGGTAATTGTCGGTACAACCTAGTGCAATGGCAAGTATGTCATAAGACACAGTCTCATCAGGCTCCATTGTAATGATTCTACTCTCCAAATCAATGGAACTCACCTCACCGTAACGGATAGTGAGACGGGGATGAACCGGAAACTGGATCCGCAAGTGATAGTCAGTTACTGTACCCGCGGCAAGCGCATAATATTCCGTTTTGATTCCTTGATAAGGCATTCGGTCAATTAAGATAATTTCAATATCCTGAGGAAGGTGATTATTGAGCAATTCTTGAATTAGGGCCAAGCCGCCATAGCCGCCGCCCAGAACGAGTAGTGTTCTCATGCTGACCGAACTTCCTTTCCAATATAGGGTAACGGATCTAGGTAGTCTTTTATTCGTATACCTTTATCGCATTGTAGAACGTGTCACGTTCTACTGGAATTCGTCCAGCACCTTTTACTAACCAGATCAATTCATCGCGAGTGAGGCCTTCAGGTGTTAAGGCACCAGCCGCATGGCTAATGCGTTCTTTAAGAATAGTACCATGTACGTCAGAAGCACCGAAGTTCAGTGCAACTTGAGTAAGCTGAGGACCGATATTAATAAAGTACGCTTTGATGTGATCGAAATTATCCAGCATTAATCTGCTGATCGCAATCGTCTTCAGATCCTCATAAGCGGAGTTGCGGCGCATAATCCCTGCATTCTTGTTCTTAGGCTGCATAGATAATGGAATGAATACCATAAAGCCATTGGTTTCATCCTGTAGATCGCGGATCTGCATCATGTGCCGGATACGATCTTCATGAGATTCAATCGAGCCGTAGAGCATAGTTGTATGTGTCTTCATGCCAAGCTGATGTGCTGTCCGGTGAACTTCCAGATATTCTTCCACATTAGCCTTATCTACACGCATTTTTTTACGGTATTGATCAGATAATATTTCTGCGCCACCACCAGTAAGTGTCTTAAGTCCTGCTGCACGCAGCTGCTCCAGTACTTCACGAATACTCAATCCGCTAATTCGGGTGAAAAAATCGATTTCGGCTGCAGTGTATGCTTTTAAGGTTACCTCAGGGAAACGTTCATTCAGGGCTTTTAAAGAATCCACGTAATACTGGAAAGGAACCTTGTCATTATGACCGCCTACGATATGGAATTCGCGCACACCTGGATGAATATGCTGTTCGACATATTGCACCATTTCCTGACCAGAAAGGGTATATGCACCCTCTTCTCCATCATCTTTGCGGAAATTGCAGAATGCACAGTGAGATTCGCAAACATTGGTGAAATATAGACTCATGTTTTCGATAAAATATACCCTGTTGTTGTTCTTTGCGACATTGACTTCATTTGCTAACTGGCCAATCGTTAGCAGGTCGTTACTTTGATATAAATAAACGCCATCTTCTAAATTCAATCTTTCGCCGCCGCGAACTTTTTCAATAATGTTCATCATTCGGGCGTCTGTTTGGGGGGTGAAGAGAGTAGACATATAATAAATTCCTCCTGAAAGTTTTACGGGGTCCATTGCCCGCAGATAATTCCCAGACTTACCCAGACGGTAGCTGTTCATTCATGAAAATAAATCAGAGGTTTAGCCTCCGTGACAAATTTCCGAATTTTTACTTATGTTTGCCTTCCTTATTATAAACCTCTCTTATAAGGGGATCAACAGCTGGATATGGATGGCTTAATTTGGTGTGATAGGTCAAGCATAAGGCAGTTGTGACTTGAGGGGAATGGAATAGTCGGTTATACTGAGTTTATTAAGTATATATTTTTAAGAAAGTAACTTTTGGCCGGATGGCCTCTTAAACATAAGTTTTTTTCTTGTGAAGTCAGTCTAATTTATAGGAGGATATGATCATGATTAATATTAGCGAAAAGGCAGCAGAACAATTAAAGGCGATGCTGGCTGAACAAGAAATGCCGAACATGTTCCTCCGTATTGGAGTAACGCCCGGCGGTTGCAGTGGATTCTCTTACGCTATGGGCTTTGATGATAATGAAACCGATCAGGACGTATATATGGACATCCAAGAGATGAAGGTTGTCGTGGAGAAAGAGAATCTTCGTTACCTGGATGGTCTCGAAATCGATTTTGAAGAATCCGGCATGACGGGCGGCTTCACCATCAACAACCCTAACGCTACTGCAACCTGTGGCTGCGGTTCAAGCTTCCGTACAGCTATGGATGCGGGGAAACCGAACGAAGAGCCTTGCTAATCGCGACGTTACGCCTTCAAGCCCCATGTTGATTTCTACAACACGGGCTTGGAGGCTTTTTTTATTCTCAATGACAAAAGTCATCACAAGGAGCTCAAAGCATGCTAATTAGGAAATTAAACGAAGAAGAACAACCTCCCTTACATTTGTTGTTATTAGCCGATCCTTCCCTAAGTCTTGTTGAAGCGTATTTAAAAAGAGGGCAATGTTTTGTAGCTGAAGTGGAGAATTGCATTATAGGTGTCTATGTTTTGCTACAAACGAGGCCTGAGACAGTGGAGCTAGTGAATATAGCCGTTGATGAGAATCAGCAAAGTAAAGGGATAGGTAAGCAGTTGGTCTATCATGCGATTCAGAATGCGAGATTACTTGGTGCGAAGACAATAGAAGTGGGTACGGGAAATTCTAGCGTAGGACAACTGGCTCTTTATCAGAAATGTGGATTTAGAATTACCGGAATCGATAGAGACTTTTTTATCAGACACTACAGTGAAGAGATTGTTGAAAATGGGATCAAGGTAGTGGATATGATTCGTCTTTCGTTAGATATATGAGTGACATACAAGCAAAAGCCCTCCGATGGAATTCCTCGAGAGGGCTTTTGCTTGTTCAAATATAAGAAAGTATAGGTTTCATGTTATACATTATCCTTATATTTCTCGCAAAACGCATACCGTCCTTAAGGGACGTTGAAGGCGTTTTTGCTTCCTGCGTACAATTAGGCTGGAATAATAAACTTGTAATTAATCATAAACACGATGAGCGCTGCGGCTCCAAGGGAAAAGGCAATACAGCCAGCACCCAGTGCTCTGCGTCTGTCTTTAATGAATTTTAAGCCGATAGCGCAGATCAGTATAGTCGTTCCAGCCAATACGATGGACATCCCAAGCATGGCCACCCAATATAATACCTCAAAAAACTGAGCCATTCCGAGCCCTCCCCGCGCTGTTTTTTAGCAAGCCTTTAATTCATTATTATAATAGTAGGAATTGAAAATGTAACCGCTATTAATAATACAACGATTTTGAAGATTATTCTAGTTATAGTGAACTCATCCATTGTGATTTAGATGTCGAATGTTCAGAAATAAGGTTCTACAAAATCTGCAATGATACCCTGCAGGGTTGAGAATGTTGTCGATACAAGCTCTATGCCCTTTTTGCTAAGAGCTTCTTCCTACACGGACAATCATACAAGAGGGCGGGGCCTTTTCTGAGTAATGTATAGGGTAGGCTGGAATGTGAAAGGAGGGAAAGGACGATGTCGGGAAGACAACTGGCTAGCAAATGGTTGAAGACAGAAGCATTGCTCAGTGACGCGAGGGTTTCTCATTATATACCAATGACGAGGGTGTATTCGGCTGACTCACTGTTAGCCATGCTCCGGAGATACGGAAATGTTGTTATTAAACCAATAGTTGGCGGTGGAGGCTACGGTGTAATTAAAGTGTTTCGGGATAGCCGGGGTTATGGATTTACTTATATGGACAGAACTCGAATTTACAAGGACTTTAGATCCATGAGACGAGCGCTTCATTTCGTCAAGGTTAGACGTAAATATTTGATTCAACAGGGGATTTCTCTCGCCAGAATTGGTGGGCGTCCTATTGATTATCGGGTCAAAGTAGTGAGAAATGGTGGTGTTTGGGAGTTTCGCTCTATGGTGGGAAGATTGGCCCGGCCTGGCCTGTTCGTAACTAATTTATGTAAAGGAGGCACGATGCTTTCTTGTCGAGAAGGGCTTCGCAGATCGTTGCCTCGAATTAAAGCCTCAGCGAAGAAAGCAGAAATGCGCAGGCTTACGCTAGTATGTATCGAACTGATGGAGCGGCATTTCCCGGGAATAGGCGAACTGGGTTTTGATTACGCCGTGGATTATTCAGGTAAAATATGGATTCTGGAGGTTAATACAAGACCTCAGTAAATTAACAAAAATTTTAGAATTGACGATAATAGAGTAGTAAGATAAAATTGCGTTTAGTTGCGTTCTTTTGGGGTAAATTATATTGTAATTTATTTACAATAAAAATATATTTTTAGCTGTATGCAAGTGGTTCAGTCCTGTGTATAACTATTATCCCCATATTCCACTGTGCAGTTATCACCTTTATAACGCTTACGCACATATTATACACAGGATTTCCACATGTACTTGTGGATAACGCGAACGCTTGTTCGAAAAATGATAGTTTGATATGATAGATTCAGATCCAAATACAGGAAAGGTAGATGAACGTTATGGTTGAATTGTCCGATGAGATGCTTCTAGACTCTTACCATAGAGCGATAGAACTGCAACTAGAGCATGATTTCATCGCTCTTCTACTCGTTGAGATTCGCAAACGAAACTTACACTCTCCAGTTCATGCGGTTCTTCATTAAAACAGCGCAAAGTATACCTTTGTAGCAGGCTACATATAAATAAACCGCGAGTCACAAACATAAAAGGGTATCCTGATAGGCTGGTATTGATAGGCCTGTCAGAATACCCTTTTTTATTGTAGTAGATAGAATTAGAGTTTCATATTACTACTGTGTCCTGGTGAAAGCTTGGCTTCCGGATCGATGTAGACTTTTGCGTTATTCACAGCCGTTGGGGCTTCGCCGAATCCAACAGCAATTAGCTTCAGCTTACCTGGATATGTGGTGATATCGCCGGCTGCAAAGATTCCCGGAATACTCGTTTCCATACGTGAGTCAACGACAATGGAGTTTCCTTCAATATCGATACCCCATTCTGCAATGGGTCCCAGAGAGGAAACAAATCCGAAATTGACGATTACACTGTCGACTTCGATTTCTTGTGTTTCCTTGGTCTTGATATGGGATAAGGTAACCTTAGTAATAAACTCGTCACCATGCAGTTCTGTAATTTCAGTAGGTGTAATTACGTTAACTTTGGAAGCCATCAGATTCTCTACACTGTGCTCATGCGCACGGAATTTATCCCGGCGGTGAATTAGGGTTACTTGCTCCGCGATCGGTTCCAGCATTAGTGCCCAGTCTACTGCGGAATCCCCGCCACCGCTAATCAGAACTTTTTTATCTTTAAAGGCATTTAAATCATTTACAAAATAATGAAGGTTGGCTTTTTCAAACCGTCCTGCGTCTGGCAGTTCTAAACGACGAGGTTCAAAAGCACCTACGCCAGCTGTAATGATAATAGCTTTACTGTGATATTCTGCTACATCGGTTGTAACTACAAAATGGCGTTCGTCCCGTTTCTGAACAGAAATTACTTTTTCCTCCAGCCGGATATTCGATTGAAACATATCCATTTGCCGTGTCAGGTTGTCAACCAGTTCTTGTGCAGTTACTTTTGGGAAACCTGCTACATCATAAATGTATTTTTCAGGATAAAGTGCAGCAAGTTGTCCTCCCAATTGGGGCATACTTTCTATAAGTGTTACGGATGCCTGACGCATCCCGCCGTAAAATGCGGCAAACATGCCAGCTGGACCGCCACCTATGATTAAAAGGTCGCTCATAGGAACGCCGGATTGCTCTTGTGTCACGGGATATTACACCTCCGAGTTGATATATTCATTTTGCCATACTTGTATTCTTTCTTATTATAAACATTGTGACACATACCTGCAAAGAAAGACTTTAGAACACAATAAGAATGTGACGTTTTTTAGTATTTTAATGTTTGATTAATAGTACACTAAGGTTTACAATGGATATGGTCAATTTAGAAATCCTTTAAGTTTGATTGGAATTTCTTCTAAATATAAGTGTATAAATTCACAAAAAGGACCATACATTGTTTCAATAAAAAATACAAAGACAGATTTACCTCTTGGAAGGAGCCGGAACATGAGTAGTATTCCCAAAATCGTAATCTTAGGCGCGGGCTATGGGGGTATTTTGACCGCACAGCGCTTACAGAAGGCTTTGAACTATAATGAAGCGGATGTCACGCTCGTAAACCGTCACGAGTACCACTATTTTACTACCCATCTACATATGCCTGCCGCGGGTACAGATAGTATTGAACACACTCGGGTGTCTATTTCTAAACTAATCGATGAATTCAAGATCGATCTCGTTAAGTCATCTGTTCAGGAAATTCGTACCCAGCAGAAAAAGATTATTTTGGAGGATGGTACTCTTTCGTATGACTATCTCGTCATTGCTTTGGGCGGAGAGCCTGAAACCTTCGGTATTCCAGGACTTGATAAATACGCACTGACGATCCGGAGCATCAACTCCGTTCGTTTGATTCGTGAACATATTGAGTACCAATTTGCCAAATATAAGAACGAGAACAATGCACAGGAGCATATCAATTTCGTAGTCGGTGGTGCCGGCTTTAGCGGAATTGAATTTGTGGCCGAATTAGCTGACCGCATCCCTGGGTTGTGCAAAGAATTTGACGTTGATCCAAGCATGGTAAATATATATAACATAGAAGCTGCTCCAACAGCTCTGCCAGGATTTGCTCCTGAACTTGTTGAGTATGCGATGAACTTGCTCACTAAGAAGGGTGTTACCTTCAAGATGGGTGTTGCGATCAAGGAATGTCTACCAAACGGCGTAATTCTGGCATCAGGCGAAGAGATAAAAGCTTCTACAATTGTCTGGACCGGCGGAATTCGCGGAAACCGTCTGATTGAAGCTGCAGGATTTGAAGCTATGCGCGGACGTGTGAAAGTAGATGAATATTTACGTGCACCAGGCCAAGACAATATCTTTATTATTGGAGACGGCTCCTTAATGATTAACCCGGAAGGCCGTCCTTACCCGCCAACAGCACAAATTGCTATGCAACAGGGAGAATGCTGTGCTCATAATTTGGTGGCTGCGATCCGTAATCAACAACCAAAGAAATTCGCATTCAGCAATAAAGGAACAGTAGCTTCTCTAGGTAAAGGTCAAGGGATTGCTGTAGTTGGCAGCAAAACTTACAAGGGCTGGACCGCAGCTCAATTGAAAAAAGTTGTGGATATGCGCTATTTGTTCATTATTGGTGGGATTCCGCTGGTTCTGAAAAAAGGAAGATTCTTATAAGATGCGTCACTGCAGCGTGCAGGTGCGTGGACTGCTGACCCGAGAAGAATTGGATCGTTATAACGGACTGATTGAGGTTGGATCTTATCTGGAGGATCAGAATCAGTACGATCTAGCGTATGTTGTTCAAAAAGAAATTGATCTGCTCATTCTCCCTGGCATTGAACGCTTAAAGGAAAAAGGGCGAGCACGTGACCGGGCTACGGCTGAATATTTGGAAAGTCTGCGTGATGATGAAGATGGCAGCGAAGAGGATGAGGAAGCGGGAACTTCGTTATAGCATTTTAAAAAGGTGAGTCTCCATAAAGATCTGGAGACTCACCTTTTTTTGTTACAATTTAAGCATTTCCTCAAAAGAATCCTCAGTCAGCAGGTTGCCGACATAGAAAGGTCCGAATTCGCCGTAGCGGGCACTGACTTCGTCAAAGCGCATTTCGTAGACTAATTTCTTGAATTGCAGCGGATCTTCAGCGAATAGGGTTACGCCCCATTCCCAATCATCCAAACCTACGGAGCCGCTGATAATCTGTTTCACTTTACCAGCATAACCTCGTCCGATTAATCCGTGAGAAGCCATCAGCTCCCGACGTTTATCCATATCAAGCATATACCAGTTATCGGCGAGCTCGCGTTTCTTGTTCATTGGATAGAAGCAAATATGCTTCGCTTGTGGCAAAACAGGTTTTAGACGTGCGATAACATGCGGATTCTGCATAGGATCACTACCATCGCTGCCCCCCGCAAGGTAATTGCTTAATTCAACAATACTTACGTAGGAATAGGCTTTAGTTGTATATTGAGCAAAAGCGATTTTGTTAAAGGCCGTCTCAAGCTTGTTCAGATCTTCCAAGCTTTCGCGCAAGAACATCATTACGAAATCGGCCTTCTGGCCAACGATGGAATATACCGCGGAGCTGCCTTGTTTAGCTTCTTCGACAGGACTCCATTCTTGCATAAAAGCATGTAATTCTTCCAGAGCAACAGCACGTTCTTCGTCATCTGCTGCCGTCCATGCGGTCCAGTTCAGTGAGCGGAAGTCATGCAATGCATACCAGCCTTCCAGTGTCATAGCGGCTTCGTTCATGATCTCACTCCTTAAAAGTTTTACGAAGCATAAGCTTCGTTTGATAC
>NZ_NFVA01000281.1 GCF_002264395.1 Paenibacillus sp. VTT E-133291 | reverse complement strand
TCCTGTCGCTCCTGTTACTCCGTCGGCTCCGGTCGCACCAGTCGCTCCATCTGCCCCGGTCGCTCCTGTTACTCCAGCGGCTCCGGTCGCACCAGTCACTCCAGCGGCTCCCGTTGCTCCTGTTGCACCATCGGCTCCGGTCGCTCCTGTTACTCCAGCGGCTCCGGTCGCCCCAGTCGCTCCATCGGCTCCCGTTGCTCCAGTCACTCCGTCGGCTCCGGTCGCTCCTGTCACTCCAGCGG
>NZ_NFVA01000156.1 GCF_002264395.1 Paenibacillus sp. VTT E-133291 | reverse complement strand
ATCCGTCACATAGGTATCCTGGAAGTAAGCAGTCCCATTCAATCCTCCAAATTGTTCGTAGCCTCAAATGTGATAATCATTTACCCAAGGCAAAATAACCATCACGCTAGTACCTACCTGAACTTCTGAGTCTACCTTAATTTGTCCCCCATACATTTCTATTAATTGTTTACAAATGGATAATCCAATTCCCGTCCCTTTTTGCTTGGTTGTATAGAAAGGGTCAAATATTCGCTTTAATTTATCCTGTGGAATTCCTTCCCCATTGTCTTTAAAAATAAGTATAATTTCGTTAGTCTCAGCAGAGGCGCTAACTGTAATGTCTATTCTGCCGCTAAATGCTGTGAATGAATCAATACTGTTTTTTAATATATTTAGAATTACCTGCTCTAGTTGAGAGGCGTTTCCATACGTTAGTACTTTCTCTAGAGAATACTCCACGGTAAGAATAATATCATCACTAAGTATGAGTTGATTCACGATGTTATTAACTCTATGTATAGCCTCGATAACGTTATATACTACGCCGTTATTTTTCGAACTATCTCCTTTTCGAGCCAGTACTAGGAAGTCCGTTACTAATCCGTTAAGAGCATCAATCTCTTTGATGGTTATATCCAGATACGCACGCAATTCATCCGCCTTGATCTCCGGTTCATATAGCCTGTTATTTACAAGCTGGGCAAACCCTTTAATCGAAGCAAGCGGATTCCGTATTTCATGTGCCATACCAGCTGCCATTTGTCCCATAACAGCAATTTTTTGTTCATGCAAATTGTCAATCTGTTGATTTTTATTAGATAAATAACCCTTTGCAAAGCCCGTAAAACCGGTCCAGTTGCTTTCCATTAAACGATTATAAAAAAACAATCGAGTCGTAGAATCATCTTCCATCTCTTCAATGATCTTAAACATAATATTCTGAGCAATTAAGATTAAATCCTTGCTCATTTCAAGTAAGATATCAAAATGATCACCGAATATTTCTGCAGTATAAATCCCTTGCCCCACCCCCTCTTTTTCTAGTATGTTTAGGTATTGGTCGTAATCAAAGGAATCCAAGAACAGTGCCTCTATCATACTCATTAATATCGTGTTGAATGTTGAATCTAACAATTCCTTATGCGTCTTTACAAACCAGGCGGATTCGATATTTTTCATAGTTATAGAATGGTAATGCCTATCTAAAATAATTGGAACAGCTAGGGTTAATGACGAACGTAATGCATTGGCTCTATATGACATTTTCATCCTCCCTCTTTGTTGTTTTGTATTCAATATATATGTATGTTTTCCTGCTTCAAAAGAAACAGTAAGTCACTATATTTCACAAAACCAATAGTTTTACTTAATTAATAATTATAAGCGCTATAAAAAATGAAACACCCCAAGCTATTCCGCCTGTAACGGAATGGTTTGGGGTGTTGCAATTGAAACGATATAGTCTTTGCACTATCAAAAAAAGCATTTGATCTAGGATCAGATGCTTTTTTACGTTGCTCCTTGGTTATTCAAACAGATCATTCACGGAACGAATAGGCTTTACATCCATCGATTCCTTCGATGCGGCTAGATTCAAATACACTCCTACCCAGATGATTGCGCATAAAATGATATAAACCATCTCTTCATCCCCTCCCTTGCGTGGGTTTTATCAGCAATCTATTAATCGTCTCTGTACTCAAAAACATCAATGTTAGTAGGGTAAACACAACAAAGGGGAATAGATCTAGGCTTGTGTGTACAGCTAAAGATCCGAACAGTGGTGGAATTAATGTTGTTCCCGTGTACGCTACAGCCATTTGGTAGCCTATCAATCGGGCTGAATTCTCTCTGCCAAATCGGGAAGGTGTTTCATGCAGAAGACCCGGATAGATAGGCGCCAGACCGATACCGATCAAGAGGAATCCGAACAGCGATAAGGACGAATACAGCGGTAATAAAAGTATTACACCACCTACAATGGTTACCAACTGACCGTAACGGATAAGAAAGCGGTTATGAACCTTTAATGCGATGAATCCAGTTGTTAACCTGCCAACTGTGATGCCACCATAGTATAAGGAAATCCAACGTGCAGCCACATCAGCTGTGACCTCTCTTGTACTGACCAGGTAACTAGCACCCCAGAGCCCGACAATCGTTTCTATCCCGCAATACAGCAGGAAGGTAAGGAGCGTTGGCCTCACACCCCGTAAACGAAGTACGTTAGTTTGTAGCTTCGTTGTTGCTGCAGCTTCAACATGAAAATTTTCTAGCAGCTCCCCATCCTTCGAAAGCAGTTTCTCCTGCGTTGTAGCCACGCGCTTCCAGAGGGGTAGCGTCACAAGAAGAATGATCACGAGTAGGAACTGAATGATCGCAACAACTGCATAACAACCTCTCCATGACTGAGAGTTCACAAGATTGACAGCCATGATCATCGGCCCCATCGTTGCCCCCACACCCCAGAAGCAGTGCAGCCAGTTCATATGATGGGCTTTGTAGTTTTCTGCCACATAGTGATTTAATGCCGCATCCACCGCTCCCGCCCCAAGACCAAGTGGAATGGCAAACACTATAAACCAGAGCATCGATGGAGCAATGGAAAATCCAAGTAGCGCAACCGCAGTAAGGAAACAACTGAACAATGTGATTCTACCCGTACCCAGACGCTCGACCATCCTTTTGCTGAACAGACTGGACACGATGGTCCCTCCCGCAATGATCATGGACACGATACCCGCCGAGCCAAGAGATGAACCAATCTCGGGCCAGATAACGGGCCATGCCGAGCCAAGTAAAGAGTCAGGAAGTCCTAGACTGATAAAAGCCAGATATATAACAATCAAAAACCAGGTAGACAAGCATGCTTCCCCCTCGTGATAAAAATGATTCGACGCACGGGTAAAGAAATACATTTATACACTTAATAAATATACTTTATAAAGTCTATAAATTAAGTATGCGATATAACCATTCCTTTGTCAAGCAACCCATTAACTGATCCGAAGCTGTATCATTTGTTGCAGTGCATATCTGCAATTGGATTAATACTCATATTGATCACCTAAAAAAAGAGGCTTGTCCCATAAGTCATTCATCTCATGACTTATGGGACAACCTCTTAATGGAGCTCGACCAAATCCGGCTCCAATGACTTCAATGTCAACCAGCGCAGGCCGGCCTCGAAATCTTCTTGAAATGTATCTTGCATAACGATCTGTGGATAAATGGGCATTGGATGTCGAAGCTGATAAGCTTCCCAAGCAGATGTCCAGGTTTCTAACTCCACCTTATCCTGATATATTACAATTTTGTCCGGAGCAAGAACTGCATTCAGGGTTTGGATAATCCGGCAGGTAGTATCGATGAACGTGTCCTTGCCCATCTCCAGACTCCAGTCAGGCATGTCAGGCAGGAATTTTATTTCCCCTGACATGCCCTGATTGCCTTTAAGGATCTTTCCATTCAGATAGATCCCCATACCAGGCGGGTACCTGCTTGGAAAGTAAAGACCAAGCAAGTACTGCTTCTCTTCTCCCCCTTCGTTCATGCAATATCCGCTAATAGCTGCATTAACGTCATTTTCAACCAAGATAGGCAACTCAAATTGCTGCTCAATCTCTTGAATCATCCGTGAGCCAGTCAGCTCATGGTGGCTGCTGACTTTAATTTCGCCGTTGACAACCTGACCCGGAATGCCTATGCCAATAACCTTGATAGAAGGATACAAGGCTATAGAGTGTTCAATAATATCATAAAAAAATTGTCTCTCGAAGACTGGAATGATGTGTTCATCCTTCGCCAGAATTTCGTTCTCCAAATTCACGACGGTGGCTGAAATCAGCACCTGTCCCTCTTTATCCTTCAGATAAATGACCAGCCCGAGGCTGAAGTTGTAATTGTAGCGATAAGTTTGTGCTGGCCTACCGCCGTTTGATGGTACAGTCAAGTCTTCGAACAGCTCACCTAACTCGTGCAGCTCCTTGACTAATGAGTTTACTGTTACTACGCTCAGTTTGGTCAATGCCGCCAGCTGGGGTTTGGTGGCTGTATTTATACGTTTCATCACTTGACGAACGTTGTTAAGGTTAATTTCCTTCATTAAGTTAGCGTTTGCTGTTCTCATAAGCCCCCCCTGCTCGATGAACGTATGGATTAATTCATCAGGTATTCGTTTTAAGTATGATTGTACCTTAATGTCGTCTTGTTTTCATCTTCATACCTTAAATACGACAGTGTTAAATAATAAATCACCGGGTCCATCAACTGAATTGCATAAAATTGAACCCGGTTCATGTTAATTCGTAATTACCCATTTTTGTCGATCTAGAGTAGGATCAAGTTCGCTTAGAGACAGTGTCGTTCCATCTGCTGATACTTCCAGCGCTTTCTTATGATAAGCAGAAGTAATACTAATGGTACCATCATCATTCTCGTGAAAAATCCAACGCTGATTGTTATATCCAAGATAATGGTATAACTGAATCTTATTTTGTCCTGTGTCGAGATCCAGCGCCTGACCAGCTGTTGTACGAATGGAATAGGAACCTGCATCATCCCCCGTCGGCACGAATACCCACTTCTGATCCGTAGAATTATTCGTTTCCTTCAGGGTAACCGCTTCACCATTTGCAAGATTTGCTGTGTAGAGAGATTTCTGTAGCTTTGCATTTACTAGACTGGATGTGGTCAAATTGGCAGGTGTTTCTCCGCTCACGTTAACGTTTTGATATGAAACATATCCACCAAATACATGTAGTCCAAAGTGACCTTCTGCAAAAGTGCCATCCTGCAGGTCGATCACTTTCTGCCCGTCCACATAAACCACAATATGCGGGCCCTTGGCTTCGATTTTCACTTTATAGGTTTGACCCGGCTGAATGAACGTAGGTATTTTCGCCAGCATTTGACGCTCTTCAAAACGGCCTTCGATTTTATAAAAGAGACGTACGGACTTCATATTCGGATCCAGATTTAAGTAGTATCCGCTGCGTCCATCTTCGCTTGAACGGAACAACATAGAGCCCGCTCCACCGGATTTACCTAACATCATCTCTGCTTCATAAGTAAAGTCTCCTGCCCGCTTCTCTGCGACATAATTTGCGTCACTCAAGTAACTTCCACGAATTCCATTTTCACTAATGACCCAAGAGGCTGCGGAAAGATCTTTAGTCCATCCACCTAAGTTCGTATGAAATTCACCATCCGTTACCTTAACTAATACGCTTGTTGATGTCTTCCCATTTGGAGTAGAGACAGTAATGATAGACTCGCCTTCTTTTTTACCTACAATGGTTACCTGTAAGTTATCTGCCACGTTTAGTTCAACTACATCTTTGTTACTGGAATTCCATTTCACCGGCTGTGCACCATTACCTGTACCATTCTCTACCATTGCCAGGAGTGTGTCCCTTTGCCCCTTGCTCAGTTCACGATCATTTGTATCCATCATTATCTTGGTAGCGGAATTAGAGTCCTGATTCCATACAGAGCCTAACCGGTTCACCTTCAGAGATACGACTTTTACGTTGCCCCCTTTGGTGTAAAAGCTTAAAGCCCTGCTGGCTGGATCTGGAAAAATGACATCAGACAAAACAACTTTACCGTTGTTGCCAAAAACCTCAACAGAAGACTCATCTACAAGGATACGCAGCTTAACACGCTTATTCTCCGTTGGCATTGGCGCTTCATGTCTTGTACTAAATAAACTCGAAAAATCCGTCAAACCAGATGCAGACCGATCCACAAAAATCTGACACTCACTAGGTTTATATCCAACAACCGTTTGCTTACTTCCACTTTCACGAACGTTAAAGCCAAATTCACTCACCTGACTACCTGCTGGAACTTCCACTTCTGCTTCAATCTCGTATGCACCAGAGGTAATGCCTTTCAGTAGGTTCTGAGAAGAAGGAGTCACAACTTTATTAGCTGTAGAATACAGCTGACTACGCAGCGATTGGAACTCCTTGATCGGACTTTGGGCGAGCTGAATCCCATCTTTAGTCGTTACCAATGTAACTTCTCTCGGGATAGACAGAACGCCTTTCCAGTTGGTCGTTGGAAAATCAAACGGATAGTCCCAATTTGTCATCCATGCCATCATTACACTGCGATGATCTGGCATGTTCGAAAAAGACATTGAAGCGTAGAATTCTTTTCCAAAATCTGTTCGCAATACTTTCCCTGCCGGATTATCATTTACGAATTTACCTTCCGCCGTTAAATGACCCACAAAATATTCTGCATCTGATCCGCCTGTTTTTGAGTTCGCTCCTGTACTAATCATCAGAACCCATTTCTTCTGTGATGTTCCGTCTACCGAAAGCTGAAGCAAATCCGGACATTCCCAAACACCACCGCGAACATAATCCCCGTATCCCCAACTATCTGTCAGGGTCCAATCCAGTAGATTCGTTGAAGTAAAGAAACGAATATGATCTCCACCGGATACAACCATTACCCACCTGTTATTGTCGTTATCACGAATCACTTTCGGATCACGGAAATCCCAACTTCCGGGCTCCCCTCCACTATCGCCTGGATTCTCGATAACAATGGGTCGCGTTTTGGAATATTCCCAAGTACGACCTTGATCCTTGCTGTAAGCAAGACCGATACGCTGATTCCCATTCGGACTATCAGGATTATAGGAAGTGTAATATGCAATTAGCCCCTTACCTCCTGAGTCTCCGAACAAGCCTGATGCATTCGTCAAATCTGCTACAGCCGATCCAGACCAGACATGTCCATGATCATTCCACGGCAGCGCAATCGGAAGCCGCTTCCAGTTCAGCATATCTATACTGACAGAATGTGCCCATGTGCCTCCGTCCTGATGAAATAGATGATATTCTCCTTCGAAGTAGACCAGTCCATTCGGATCACTCGCAGAACCACGAATTGGCGTATAGTGATACTGAGGACGATATTTTTCATTATAATAACTGCTGGCATCCGTCA
>NZ_NFVA01000051.1 GCF_002264395.1 Paenibacillus sp. VTT E-133291 | reverse complement strand
GGACGGTAAGCGTTTATGCGAGAAATATAAAAATAATGTAAAGCGTGAACCGTATACTTTTTATATTTTGAAAAATGCAGGCGATAGCCACTGTTCCAGCTTATGCACCCCGCAAGCTAAAATACCCAATAAACAGAGGAATGAAAACGGATTTATAATTTATAGTAAAAAAAAAATTCCACCCTCCTGATTTACAGGAAAAGTGGAGTCTTATAATGGTGTTATTATAATGATGAGACCTAGTTCGATGATGGAGTGACAGCCTCATAATAAGCTGTGAAAGCTACGTTAGCAGTCAAAATACTTTCAGGGCTGTTCGCAGAACGCTCTTCATAGGATTGCTGGAAATTAAATGAGTCTACATTCACTATACGGGACAGCTTCTGCAACTCGTCCATCCATTGTCGTATCCCCGAATACGTACCCTCTATGACTGCGGTCATTTTGATCTGTTTGATGGTAGGGAACAATACTTCTGCTGAGCCTGTCATTTGCTGAATCGGATTAGCCTCATCCAGAATAAAGCTGACGTCTCTTAGCCGCGCTTCTGAGGAAGTGCTTACTCCCCGCAAATCAACAATCAAGCCTTCGCTGTCATCGCCTTTCGGGAGTGCTGCCAGGAGCTCCTGTTGTTCCGAATCCACAGAAGTAGCACTGCTTTTTAGTTCATTAATTTTAGTTTGGAGAATCTCAGCTTCTTTTTCCAGCTGGCTGATCTCGGCGTTCTGTGCGGATATTTCCTTATTGGTCGGCTGAACACCTAACATATAAAAGGCAAACAGCATCAAGAACAGAATCAATACACCTAATACGATTGGAGAACGATACTTATTAATCTGTTCCATCGCTGTTCACCTCCTCTTGGCTTGCATCTGTTCCAATTTCCTGCTGCTTATTTTCTACTAAGTTTACTTTATAAATGGCTGTATACATATTTAAGGAAGTGGCTGCATTCGTTGGCCCCGCACTCTGATCCACAGTTCCTTCGGTCAGCTTCGAAATAGAAGCATCCACTGTAAAGGACATCTGACGTAGTTGTCTTAAATAGTTAGAGGCATCTACCATAGTAGGTACATTTACAGTCAGGTCAATCGATGTCCGGTAGGTGTAGTTGATGTCACGGATAAAAGCACCCGGTGGGAACCCTTCGACTAATTCATCCAGAATCGGAACAGCAATTACCTTATTGTTCTGAATCTCTGTGATTGCCGTCTTCCGATCTAACTGCCCAGGTCCGCTGTTTTTAAGTTTCCCAAGCTCTATCTGTAGCATTAAACTGCGATCCTGTAAGCCTTGCAGCTCCTCTTTACCATTAGAGAGTTGACCCTTATTAGCCGAAAAATAAATCCCCGTCCCAATCGTTCCCACCAGCCAGATCGCCACAAGACCCATGGTCACATAGGGGAATAATAACGTCTCCCGATCTTCTCTCGGCAGAAGATCAATCGTGTCCACGCTGATGATGCTTTTTAGAGCCGTCCCTGCGGCTACTCGATAATCATTTAGCTCAAGATCAGATACAGCATCTTTACCCATCTGGTCTAGGCTTATCGGTGTAATGTCGAGTTCTGCCAGCGACTGCTGAAGCTCTAGATCTAGCTGTTTACGAATGGATGGGGCACCTGTTATAACTAAGTTTTTAATACGAGTCGAGCCATCGTGCAAGCTGTATTGGTAGAAGCTGAGCATCCGTGAGATTTCCGCAGTGATTTCCACCATTTGTTCCGGTGATAATTGCTCTTCCACAGCAACTGCTGTTTCTGCCAAAACCTCACTGTCTGCCATGAACCCCAATGCCGCAACATTTCTACCCTTATGCAGATCAAGCAAGTTAATCGTACGAATGAACACCGGATTTCCGTTTCTGAACATATAAACGTCCATGACGGATGGCTCTAAATTAATTAGCATCGTTTCTGCAAAGCTTTCCCCATGTCCAGCCGTTATACTGCGTGCCAAGGCGGTTGCCGAAATTTCAACACTGCTTATACGGAGGCCCGCACGCTCCAAAATTTCCACATAATCCTGTATCGATTTCCGCGGAGCGGCAAATACGAGTAAATGACTATGCTCCTCATCCACTTCGAGCGTCACATAGTCATAAACAGGATTTTCAAATGGTAAATGCAGCCCCGTCTCCACTTCCAGCTTCACGAGCTGCTCTACCTGCTTATCGTTGGTACTTGGGATGCTCATTTTGCGGATGATGATCTGCGAAGGTGGAATAGACAAGGAAACCTTACTGCCCCTTAACCCTTCCTTCTTCACCCACTGTCTTACCCGATCATAAAGCGCTTCGCTATCCGCCACCTGATTCTCAATGATCATGCCTGGAAGGAGCGGGAGAAACCGTTTTTTGCGGACTTCCCATGACTGTTTATTCTTAAAACTAATATAACGAATTCCGGTAGCTTCAATTGAAATTCCGGCCACTTTAGAGCCTAATCCAAGCATATAATCGATGTCCTCCTATCCGATGAGCGAGAGATACGCGCCAATGATATGTGAACCATATCCGAAACTAATTAAAGCCCCTATTGCTAACCATGGACCAAAAGGAATCGGTTGTTTTCGTTTGATGATTCCGAGCAGCATCAGCAGTCCTCCGACCACACTTCCAAGCAGACAAGCCATCAGAAAAGCCAGAATAACATTAGGAAATCCAATCACCAAGCCCAGCAGCGCAAATAACTTCATATCCCCGGCACCCATCCCTCCTAACAGAACAAAAGGAATAAGGGACCCTCCCCCAAGCACAGCTCCCAGCAAGTGATGCCATAACGGCCCCTCTGGAAAGAGCAATACAAGAATGAGCAGCAGCGGCAAAAAGAATAGCAATACCTTATTCGGAATCAGCATGTACTTCAAATCGGCAATCGTCACAATGACCGCCAGACTCACCAGAATGAATCCGAGAATCCCCTTCCCCGTCAGACCAAATTGCATGTACACCCATAGAAAAAGCAAACCCGTCGCCGCTTCTCCTAGTGGATATAAAGGAGACACCCTTGTGCCGCAGTAACGACACTTGCCTCCTGACAGCAGGTAGCTTATCACCGGAAACAAATCACGCGCCTTCAGCTGCGTATTGCAGTTCGGGCAATGTGACGGTGGATTAAGCAAAGATTCTTTAGCTGGCACCCGCAGTGCCACTACGTTATAGAAGGAGCCTAGAATCAGGCCCAGTAAGGTGATGTAACTTGCGATGAATATCGTCATGGATGTCCTCTGTTGGCTTTTGGATTTTAAAAAGGAATCGGGAAGTCCGATTCCTTTGGTATTTTTGTATTGAATATATATAATAAATATCTGAAGTTCTCTTAATCTTATTTTGTTGGTGTAGGCTCTGCACTTAGTACTTTATCAGCGGTATAATCGCCTTTATCACTTCCCTCAGGAGCAGGATCTATAGTTACTTTTTCAAGTGATCCATCAGCATCGTACTTAATTATAGTTGTACTTTCAGCAATCGATTTCTTGGAACTAGGTAACACAAGTGTCTTATCAATGTATTTTTTCAACTTAAGTTCTGCAAGTGTTACTGATGCACTTTTAAATTCTCCATTTTTCTCACCCATAATGTACATCCGAGAAGCATCATAAAGTTGTCGAGCAGTTGCTAAATCCGCATCCGTTTTTGATTTATTAATAATTCCACCAATCATCGGTATCGCAATAACCGCAATAATCCCCAAAATAACGATAACCGCCAATAACTCAATCAGTGTAAACCCCTTTTGATTTTCCTCTTTACTCAATCTTCTTTTAATGGCTTGTGCTAACATTTTATTTCCCCCTCTAAGTGGTGTGTGGTAATACAGCTTATATCTTTTATTTCCGTGAATCCCGCTACAATGCTCGTCCTTCCTTGTCCAGCGCTAGCAATGGATCTGCAACCCTGCCCCGCCTCCCCGGCGTCACCCCTCTCAATATCTTCAAGGAACCGTAAGGTTCACATATTGCCGTACAGACTAAACATCGGCAGCATAATAGCGGCCACAATCACACCTACAACACCTGCTAGAAAAGCAATCAGCAATGGTTCAAGCAGTGACTTCAGACGATCAACGGTATTCTCCACGTCCATCTCATAAAAATCAGCTACCTTAGACAACATTGTGTCGAGCGCCCCCGTCTCTTCACCAATCGCAATCATCTGAGTAACTAGCGGCGGGAAGACCCAAGCTTTTTTTAGCGGCTCAGATAGTGGATTTCCTTGTCGCAACGAATCGCCCGCACTTCGGATGAATTTCCCAATCACCTTATTTCCGGCTACTTCCTCTACAATCACCAAAGATTGCAGAATCGGGACTGAGCTAGCATAAAGAGAAGAAAAAGTACGCGTAAACTGAGCAATCGAGCCTTTTTGATTCAGCTTGCCGAACACCGGAATCTTAAGCTTGGCATAATCGAGTGCGTAGGCACCCTTTTCTGTATGTTTTGTAATCTGAAAAGCTATCACTAGGAGAAGAACTCCGAGTATCCAGAAATACCATTGCCCTTGAATGCTTTTACTCAGTGCCAATACCATCTTTGTAATCGCCGGAAGCTCTGCATTCATCGATTCGAACATCGTTACAAACTGTGGAACAATCGCCCAGAGTAGGTATATAACCGCTCCAATCGCCATAACCCCGACCGTAATCGGGTAAGTGAGCGCAGACTTGATCTTCTCTGTCGTGGTGTGCTGTTTCTCAAAAAACATCGCCAGCCTGTCCAAAGTTCCTTCAATATCACCGGATTCTTCACCTGCTCGGATCATGCTGACAAATAGCTGCGGGAAGATTTTTTTATGATCCTGAACGGCTTGTGAGAACGAGATCCCGCGCATGAGGCTAGAATTCACATCTACTAACGCTTTGCGCAGCGGCTTACTCTCAGTTTGCTCTGCTAGAATACGCGTTGCATCCACAATCGACACTCCAGCACGCATTAGCGTGGCGAACTGCCTACAATAAATAATGAAATGAAGCGGCTTAACCGGATTACCGATATAAATGTCCACCGATAGAATCGTTGTTTTGCGTTCGATCAGCGAGAACACTGTAAGCCCCCGCTTACGCAGCTCTTCCATCGCCGTAGGCTTATCTGTTGCGGTTAGCTTTCCTTTAATGGACTTACCTGCAGTTGTCTTTACTTGATATTCAAAAAGAGGCATCAGTTACTCACCTCCGTCATAAATGCTTTTACGGCAGCCGAGTCAATCAGACCTTGAGATAAATAGTCGCGGATACTCATGTCCAACGTATGCATGCCTTGCGCGCGTCCGGTTTGCATTACATTTTTAATCTGATGTGTCTTTTCGGTACGAATGAGATTGGCTACGGCAGGTGTATTCACTAAGATCTCTGTTGCACATATCCGCCCCCGTCCCCCTGCTCTTGGAAACAACCGCTGACTGACAACTGCCAGTAATACTGAGGCTAGCTGTGAACGAATCTGTCCCTGCTGATGACCCGGAAAAGCGTCAATAATTCGATCAATTGTCTGTGGTGCGTCTGTTGTATGTAAGGTTGCCATCACAAGATGACCTGTCTCCGCGGCAGTAACTGCTGCTGTAATGGTCTCCAGATCCCGCATCTCTCCAACGAGAATAACATCCGGATCCTGACGTAACGCGGCACGTAGTCCGCTCGCAAAGCTTGCCGTATCGCTGCCCACTTCACGTTGATCGACTAAACAGGTTCCATGACTATGCAGAAATTCTATAGGATCTTCAAGTGTCACAATATGCTTGCTTTCGGTCTTGTTAATGTAATTCAGCATAGCTGCTAACGTAGAGGATTTACCGCTGCCCGTAGGTCCTGTAACAAGAATCAAACCTTGTGGTTTGATTGACAAAGTGGACAAAATCGGAGGCATCGACAGCTGTTCCAGACTCGGAATCTCTGCGGGAATTGCCCGGGCAGCGATACTAATCTCACCCCGCTGACGATAGACATTCACCCGAAATCTTACGCCGCCATCCAGCGGATAAGAGAAATCTACCTCACCTGCATTTCGAAACACTTCATTTCGTTCACTGCCAAGCAGCGCTTCTGCCATTTCTGCCGCTTCATCGGCTGTTACTGGTGCACCCTCAAGTGGGTGAAGCGTTCCATCCATACGTATAACTGGAGGCGAGCCTACAGAAATATGTAAGTCGGAAGCTTTGGAGGAGTAAGCCGTCTGCAAAAGCTGTCTAATATCCCGCGTATACGTTGGCATCCGCTGCTCCCCCTATTTTAAAATGAAAAACACCTAACAGACCCTAATGTGAGACCGTCTCGCGCATGACCTCTTGTAACGTCGTGATTCCCTGACTTACTTTGAGTAGTCCGTCATCCATCAGTTGTACAAGTCCGCGCGCTTTTCCTGCGACACGCAGTTCTTCTACCGAAGCAGTGTTCGTAATAAGCTGCCGCAAATGATCGTCAATACTGAGTACCTCATGAATCGCTATTCGGCCACGATAACCGGAACTGCTACAGCTACCGCAACCTCGACCACGATGTAATTCGTCCGCTGGCAACCCCAAGCTACGTAACATAATCGCTTCCTGCTCAGACGGTTTGTAGGTTTCTTTGCAGTCGGTGCAGATTTTACGAACGAGCCGCTGCGCTACCACACCTATTAGTGAAGAGGCAATCAAGTAAGGCTCCACCCCCATATCTCGCAAGCGAGAGACGGAGCTAATCGCATCGTTTGTATGTAAAGTAGACAACACTAGATGACCTGTTAATGAGGCACGAACTGCAATTTCAGCAGTTTCTGCATCCCGTATTTCACCCACCATTACAATATTCGGATCTTGTCGGAGAATCGAACGTAGTCCCGCCGCAAAGGTTAACCCAATAGCCGAGTTTACGTGCACCTGGTTTACGCCCTCAAGCTGATATTCCACTGGATCTTCAACCGTGATAATATTTGCACTTTCTACATTGAGTTGATTCAGTGCTGAATATAAAGTCGTTGTTTTTCCACTACCTGTAGGTCCAGTGATTAGCAGAATTCCATAAGGACGAGCGATCATTTCCTTAAAAGCTTCCGCATTCCCCTCACTGAATCCCAAAGCATCTACAGATTTAACCCCAGTGCTTAAATCTAGCAACCGCAGCACAATCTTCTCTCCGTGCATCGTAGGTAATGAGGACACGCGAATATCTACCATTTTGAAATCAAACTGCATTTTGATTCGGCCGTCTTGTGGCAAACGCCGTTCTGCGATATTCAGTCGGGCCATTATTTTCAGACGAGCGGTTATAAAGCCCTGCATTTGCTTAGGAATAATCCGCTCTGTCCGTAAAGTTCCATCAATGCGGTAGCGGATGGTTAGATTATTTTCACCTGGATCCATATGTATATCAGACGCCCGCAGGGCAACTGCCTGCTGAATCATCTGATTGACCAAACGAACAATCGGAGAGTCCTCGTCTGTAATCTCTGTTTCTTCTATTTCTTCCTGTGTCGGGAGTTCTACTAGCATCTGATTCATAGAATCACGCATCCCATAATGACGCGCAATCGCCCGCTGCAGCTCATCCCTCGTAGAAATAGCAGGTTCGATCCGGAACCCTGTACTCATTCGTAAATCTTCTATCGCAAAATAATCCAGCGGATCAGCCATCGCAACCATCAGCTTACCGCCTTCTTTTAAGAAGGGAAGTACTTGATAACGCTTAGCCATACTTTCAGGAATAATCTGCGTAATCGCAGGATCAATCTGGTATTTAAATAAACTGACATGCGGAATACCGAGCTGGAATTCAAGCACTTCAATCAGCTGCTGCTCCGTGATATAGCCTTGAGAGATTAGCAGATCGCCAAGCTTACGCTTGCTTTTACGCTGTTCCGCAAGTGCTTCAAGCAGCTGCTCCTGCGAAATAATATTATTTTCTACCAGCAAATCTCCAAGTCTCTTTTTGGCGATAGCCATGTCCGTTCAGCTCCGTATGCCGTTATTGGTTATACTTTTACACTGACCTCAATAATGGATAATACTAGGAATAACCAAAGATAAATTACCAGTTCTATTTCTGCAAAATATGAAAATGATTTTTTCCATAATTACGGATTCATCATTTTTGTCAAACTAGCGTATTTTTCAATATACTTGGGACTTTAGTAATGAATTTATAGGTATATTTCAATAGATTTATGTTGTCTATCAATGCTGAATGTCCTAGAATGTATATAACATAGATTGGATAATTTTACAACGAATTCAGCTGAAAAAGCTGTCGGAAACTAGCATACACAACATACAATTCGACCATATCTACCAATAGTTAACAATCAGGGAGAGATGAACATGAAATTTGCCAGTAACAAATGGATCTATCTTTTTACAGTAACGATCTTGCTTCTCCTTCTGCTTGTTCTGCCACTCAAAAATCACTTCACGAATGTCGAAGCCAGTTCAAATGATTATCAGATTCGTATGCTTGAGGTTACTGAGAGTGGGGTTAGTGAGCTTGCGTCTCTAAAAACGGGAATATCTGGCCTTACCATTGATACGATGAGTATGAAGCGCTTTGTGGCGCTGCGGGATGATCTGGATGGAAAATACGATGCGATTTATATCGGAAAGGGGACTTACAATCCTGCACAAGTGAGTAATCAGCAACCGGCCTCGGAGGAGAATAGAGCTAGAGCACTGGACACCAGAAGCATGAAGAACGATATTACTAAGCTGAAGGCAGATCAAATTACGAAGGAATTTATTAATAAAGGATTATATGTTTTCTTTCATAGCCAACCCTTTAATGACAAAGATAATAAACCACAAGCAGAACAAGGTATACTATACAGCTCTTTTAACAGTTACCGTCTTTCCTCATCCAACCCAAAAGTTAAATTTGTGGATGATGCTGGACTCGCAAATATCTTTACCGATTTAAAAAGACAAAACTCAACGTACATAAATGATCTAAAGCAACGTCCCCGCCTTCAAATTACGAACAGAATCCCCAACTATGACCCTAATGCAACTAACAGCAAAATCTATGTTCCTGGGGAGAAACTTTCTTTTAATTTCAATATCACTAACGCACCTAATTTACAAAGCTCTCCGCTCTCAGTCAAACTATATATCGGTCTTGATAAGTCCATCAAGATGGGAGAAAAGCAGGTCGTTGCTGAAACAGAGCTTAATACATCCAGCGGAACTATCGAATACACTTTGCCAAAAACATACTCCGGCTTACTCTATTGGAAGTTAGAAATCAATGATTATCATAAATCGCAATTAAAGGATTTTGACAGCGGGGTAATTCGTTATCGCGGAGAGAAGACCATCGTAAATATTCTTCAGGTTATGCCTGACACTCTAACGGAAAGCAGCCTCCTGAACACTAGTAATATGGATCCACTGTTTTTGAATACAACCGATTATCAACTTAATATAGCGGTCAAAACTATGACCCAATTTAACACATATGTGAATGAAAAATATGCTGCAACACAAAGTTACGGATTAAACGGCACCTATGACATGCTCATCTTTGGTTTTGTCGACGAATACTATAAGAAATCCAACTTAAACACTAATACAACCAACGCGATTACACAATTCACTGGTACCTTCAAGCAAAGCGCCTTGTTCACTCACGATACCATCATTAATTTAGATGCAAATAAAAAGAACTGGATCAATAATTTCATGGGGATTACCGGTCAGATGAATCCGGAGACCAACTTAGGCCATAATGCCATCAATCTTTCCACCAAGGTTAAGCCGGTGAATGACGGGCTTTTGATGCAATATCCTTTTTATCTAAGCAAGCGGGACGACAGCAACCAGCAAATCGATATCTCCACACCACAAATTGCACCAACACATAACCAGTACTTCACGCTTAATCTTGAAGATCCCGAAGTAGTATCATGGTATAACATTCAAAGCGAAGCGTCAGGTACGAAGATAAAACCAAATGGTGACTATAATCAATACCAACGTGATACCGAGGATAGTTGGAATCAATATTACACATATTCCAAAGGCAATATTACCTACTCGGGTACAGGTCATTTTTTTGGAGTAAGTGATATTCCCGCCAATCTAAGAAATTTCCCAGTTTGGGAACAAAAATTGTTCGTTAATACCATGTATCGTGCTTTTATTGGTGCCAATCATGCTCCTGAGATTACGGTACATACACCGGCTAATGGCTCATCGGTTCCTTCTTATCAAAACACAATACTTGTCGACTATACAGTCACTGATCTGGACTTTAACGATCGTGATCTGACAACTGAAATTCGCTTTAAAAATGGGAGCACGTATTTTACCGACATTGAAATGAATAAAACGAGCATTAAATCAGGGAAAAGTATATATAGAACGGTTAAAAATCCGCTTCCAAATGGGGGCGCACTCGACATCGAAATTAACGCATGGGACCAAAACGGAGCTCTCTCAAGTAAAACTATCAGAGTAAATGTCCTGCCGTCGAACACCAATTTGAGTGTAACACGCTCTCTCTCTCAGAATGTTGTGAATGGTAAAGTAGAAAAGGGAGAACCGGTCACTCTTAGTTATTCCATCACCCCAAAATCTGTACCTTTTGATAAAGTAGGTACGGTCAACCAGACCTCTAACACACAATTAATATCGGATATTGTATTTACTGAGAACCTTCCACCTAACCTGGAGATTTCAGGAGAACTACCAGCCGGTACGATTGTCACTGGAAATGTAACCAGTGGGTTTAGATTGACACGCAATCTAAATAACATAACCTATTCATTAAAAACGGTGAACGGCGCCCAAATCTATAAACCAGACTCTGAGCAACCTATAACGTTCCAAATCACAGTTAAACCGACTCAGATCCAAACCTATACTTTAAATGACTCCAAGCTTAGTTATGTCGATATCCATGCCACATTACCACCTCTGGGAATCACAGGTGAATACAACGCATTTATCCTTCAGACAACCTCACTTCGTGGAGGAACTATTAAGGGTCCATTAGCTTCCGGGGGCACAGTCAACTTCAACAACGCTGGTATTACAGTAAATGAACAATTCAAAGACAAAGTTCCATACGGTATTGTCACGGGCGGAGATGTTTCTCTTCCTGAAGGTACGGTTTACGGAAACATATTGGTTAAGGGCTCCGTTAAAGACCAACGACCTGGTTCTATTCAAAATGGTACTATCACATACGGTGAACTTCTCAATTTCAACAAGCATGAGAGTTATCTCCTTGGACTCTCTGATGCTATTGCTAAGCTGCCTTCCAATACTTCAACGACTCATGAATATGGAAAACTTACGGTAACAGGTAGCTCATCTATCAATATTGTTAATATTTCCACTTCAGTATTAAATACGCTTAACAGCTCCGAGCTCAAGGTTCCGCAAGGATCAACCGTAATTGTTAATGTACAGCAGGACGGTACCAGTGAACCATTCTTACATTTCCCGCTGGGAAGTGACGGCAGCCGTGTGCTATTCAATTTCTCTGGCACAAAGCCTGTGCGGATATCCCAAGCCAATGTATACGGAACCATTCTAGCACCACGGTCTGCCATAACATTCGATGGAGGTCAGGTGTATGGAACAATTATTGGAGCTTCAATGACTATGAGTTCAGCAACTTTATTTCATGTTCCTTTTACCGGTAACCTACCAGCGGAGATCTATCCGCTACTTGTCCCAGCACCAACAGATCCTTCATCAGCTAATTTATCGCGTACTACGATTTCGTTTGAGACCTTAACCTTTACAGCCGAATATAAAATTAAGGCTCTACAATTAGAAAGCAGGACCATCTATGTCGGAGAAGGAATGCGTTTAATTCCGACAGTCATTCCTTCAGATATCCCTGATCTGACGTTTCTGTGGACAACTACCGATACTAATTATGTACAGTTGGATTCAAGCAGTGGTTACATCACAGGCCTCGCCAAAGGCACAGCAACTGTTCATGTGGCTGCACTAGATGGTAGCGGCAAACAGGCTACAGCAACCATAACGGTAGCTGAGCGAACTCCACGATCCTTAACGATTGATGGAGATGGGACTGGTGAAATTAACGATTCTATCCCTTTAAGTGCTATCTATGTGCAAGGCAACCTAAATAATCAAGGACCAGAGGCCAATATTACCTATACCTGGTCGGTCACCAATGTCACCTCTGGAGCAAGCAATGCTGTCATTAATACCAATCCAGACTACCCAAGTGATGATACCAAAAAGGTATTCAGTGCTACACAGTCAGGAACTTACTTGGTGAAACTCACTGTAAATTCTAGTAATCGTGATCCAATCACTGCAGATAAGACAATCGTAATCACTAACCCGCTAAAGTCACTGTCGATTGAAGGTCCAATAACGGTAATGTTAGGGGGGCAAATTGATCTAAAAGCAATTAGGAATCCTGCTGATTCCGATCCATCAACGCTAATCTGGGATTTCGTGCAATCAACGGATAACAAGATGGCTACAATTACGCCTTCTAGTGACGGGTCAACCGCTAAATTGACGGCTGGTAATACCGCTAAAGAAGGACTGCTGATTAAGGTTTCATTCCAAAAAATCACTTCAACACACATGGTTAATATCGTTGATTTAAATGGATTAAGATTCCGGGATCAGTCCATTACTTTAGAGGTAGGCCATACTTTCCAGTTAACCGATATTTTATGGGCATTCCCAACCTCCATCTCAATAGATCAAATCAAAGATAACTTGAGTTGGGTAAGCGACAATTCTGCAATTGCCTGCGTCAATAATGGAACCAATATTAATACCAGGGGAACTGTTACAGGCGTTAAAAAGGGATCCACACTCATCACAGTGACTTATACCGGAAGCACAGGTACAACAGTAAAAGCAGATATTACGGTTAAGGTTGTGGCACCTCAGAATGACGATCGTTACTAAACTTTACATTTAAACAACAAGAAACATCCAACAAAAAAAGGGTATCCCTAAGCAATCGCTTAAGGATACCCTTTTTTCAACTAGTCTTAATGACTTACAAGTTCCAGAGGCCCCACGGTTACATTCACCTGCTGTACACGCGGGAGGCTAGACTGCTGATGAGTAAAAACATCCTGATTATATTTAATCTTAAAACGGTGACCCGAATTATATCGATCCGTATCCTGATTTTCGAAAGTAAAGCCGAGTGCCGGATCTAAGGGCTCAGTCACGCCTCCTAGTACTGCGTTTACTGTAAGATCCCCTTTAGCGAAAAAACCTCCGTTTAACCAAAAGATTGACCCCACTCCGTACAAGTTAGCATCACTATCCGTGTAAAAAAAAGCTTTCATATAAAATGAATCCTGCTCATCCTTTTTTTTAGGTGGATTCGTGAAAGTGTCAATTCGGTTAATGAGCACATCTCCTTGAGATATAAGGACTAACTCCTTACTACTTAATCCTTGGATCACGGCGTCCTCGACTTTCGTTTCCCCTAAAACAAACATAGTAGAGTTGAATTTCACCTGGCCTTTAATAGTAACATTTCCTGTAACTAGAATATTAGCTTGAATCTCCAAAAATTTAGTTATATCTGGGCTATAGTTATTTACCTCCAGATCACCATTAACAATAAGCCATTTGGGCTTGTTGGAAGGATTACCTGTTTTGGCTTCATCACTGAACTTCAACTGTTTGTAATCAATTCCATCGATAAGCAGATTACCGTTATAAATCGTAGAATTATTCAAATCCTTATCCAACAAGGAGTTCTGATACATTCTCAATTGTTCTAAGTATTCGCTGTACTCTAGTTTGTAATTATCCTTTTCTTCTTCTGTTGGATTATCTTTAAGTACTGGCTCAGTGTAGGGTGGATTCTCATCGGGTAGTCTATCTAATGTTGTTGTGCTTAAATAATTCCCCAGTTGATTATCCTTAATAGCTTGCTCAAGTTCAGACTTTTTCCCAGTCAACCCTGTCGCTTCCTCCACTTTATCAAGAAAGGATCCCAACACATTGATCTGAATGAACTTTTTCTGCGGTTTGATAAACACCTGTTCTTCATGAATACCAAAAATAGTAGGAAGAATGCTTGAGGCATTATTCTTATTCACAGCTGCATCAATAACTCCATTTCCAGAATATTTGATACTTTCAAGAGATTGTACATGTACTTCAGGTTGAGGCTCGGTAGAAGTGGCTATAGTTTGGTCTTTCAATAATTCCACTCTAGGATATTGAGTCCTTTCTTTTAGACCTTTCACTCCCTTGTATGTATATACGGCCGTATCACTGATGTGTAATTCTTTACCCGCATATATATTGCCATGGAGACCAGGCGCTCCGTTTAAAGTTAATACTTTTTCCGATCCAAAAGCATATTTAAGAAAATCAGGATAGGTATCAATGACAATCTTTTGTCTCAGCTGTCTGATGACGCCATTAACTGTGGCTTGTGCTTCAATATTGACATAGTATTTTTGCTTATCCTGCTTCTCATAGGTGATGCTTTTGATCGTTCCACCAGCTCCCGATAACTCCGTACTTACGCCGTCGCTTAACCCAACGATTTTGGCGGTCACCTCATTAACAATACTTTTAATCTCATCTTCCATATGATCAGGATCAATATCCTTACGTCCATCCAGCTTCGTCTGTATGTAAGCGACCGCTTCATCCAGCCCTTTCTGTGCAAGGTGTAGACTTTGTACGTCGTTCTCTCTGGTCTCCGTTCGTTGTGCCCCGCCCACCGTCGCCCCGAGCACAGCTAGTCCGAGTATCGTAAGTAGAAGAGCAACAAACATAACTAGTACTAGAGCTGATCCTTTTTCGTTATTCCTCATCCCTCCTACTCCTCCTAGAATCCGAATTTGCTTTTTAACTCCAATGGGTAGTCCCTTCCGTTGTAGCTCTGAACTAGTGATAAATCTATCGATATCAGACCACTGTCACACAGAACGGCGTTCTGACACTCTAAAGTAATTGCAGAACCCTGTGCCAGCCTAGAAACTATGTTTGTTCTTGTGTCCGCTGAAGGATCTATCACATCGGGTGGAGCTATCGTAAGAATGCCATTAGCAATACGAATCCGCGATTTGGTGCCGTCCTGGCGCTCTAACGTAATGAAGCTATCAATAATCTGTGTCTTATCAGCATTCTGGATCATCGTTGGGGTAATCTTATCGGGCGCAAAGGTATAAAGCTCCGTAATTATTGCGGACATTAACAAATCCCCTTCATCCCGCAATGAGTTTTCAATCGATATTTTATGATAACTGCGTAAGCCTAACATCATGATCCCTGAAATAATTCCTGCAGCAACTGTAAATAACGATAGGGCTACAATTAGCTCCACTAAAGTGAATCCACCCTCCCTGCGGAAAAGGTTAACGAATTTTTTCATCGGTAATGTATCCCTCCAAAACAGATTCACTTTGAGGTCCTCCGGAAGAATCCGCTCGGCTGACTTTGACCAGCACTGGCAACAAATATTCTGCCATCTTTTGTTTCTCTGGATCACTAGAATTCAAGCTTTGGTTATGTAGATCACGCTGATATTCAATTTTTATTTGATAGTTTACCCCATTGATAGCAGGGTTTAAGACTTGGCTTAAGGTTTCTGTATCCTGAACAAGCACTATGTAATCATCACATTTCGGAGATTCCGCTGTATCTTGTTTGCATTTCGATAATGCCTCTATTGAGTTGTACTTAATTAAATATTTCTTCATTTGATCAAAATCCTGCTTCTCCACATAAAACAGCGCGTTCCGCGCTAGATTGACCATAATTGTCTTGTTCTGGTTCGATTTAGAGTAACTCATGGCGTTTGTAAAGTAAGACGTAAGTACCAGTGAAACTATCGATAAGATCACAATAGCGGCCAGCACTTCGATCAATGTAAATCCTTTTTCCTGCTTTAGGCCTGATTTCATCCTACTTTTTTCCTCCTGCCTACGAGAATGCTTTCGCATTTGCACGTTTCTTCCTTATTTTTCTACTTCCATTATATTCTCTCATATCGAGCTACAGCAATCCTCAAAACCCTTATAATTCAGATATTTCTACAATATCTCTCACTTTTGGTCTATGCTATGATTTGGAAAGAGAGGGGATGTGTCAAATGGCTTTAATAGAATGCAAATTTTATTCGGAAGCGCTAGAATTGAATACCTCAATGACTGTAATTCTGCCGCAAAAAACAACCACACAAATCGGGATGAGCAACGTGACTAGAGGCGAACTTCACCCTACGCTATATTTGCTGCACGGTTTGTCAGACGATGACTCGATCTGGCTGCGCCGGACTTCTATAGAACGATATGTAGCAGAGATGGGGATAGCTGTAGTAATGCCGAATGTACACCGCAGTTTCTATACAGATATGGCGGTTGGCGGTCGTTATTGGACCTTTATTAGTGAGGAGCTTCCGATGCTGGCGCGTTCATTCTTCCCGTTATCGGATAAACGCGAGGAAAACTTTGTAGCCGGGTTATCCATGGGTGGTTATGGAGCGATCAAGCTGGGACTGCGTAAACCGGAGTCTTTTGCAGCGGCAGCTAGTTTGTCGGGAGCACTGGATATGGCGCATAATTTTATGAACGGGGAAAATCCAAACGTCAGAAGCAAAGAATACGAAATGATTTTCGGAAAAGAAGATATCGCCGGAACGCCCGAAGACCTTTTATGGTTGCTTGAGGAAGTAAACCGCTCCACGGGACCAAAGCCAGCGTTGTATCAATGCTGTGGCACAGAAGATTTCCTATATACCGATAACTTGACATTCCGCGATGCCTGCCAAGCAACCTCACTTTCTTTAACCTATGAGGAAGGTCCAGGGACTCATGAATGGGGCTATTGGGATACCAAGATCCGCGATGTACTGGCATGGCTGCCGTTAAGTAATAATTAGCTTTTTCTAATAGACAACAAAAAGGTGCAGCCATAAGCTACACCTTAATATCTGTGCTATGCAGATTGCCCTCTTCGGAGGGTTCTTTTGTTGCCTTATGCCTTTTATTTAGTGATCTTTTTAAATAATCCTGTCTGTTCCGTAATCCCTTTTTCAGCAGCAAATCTTTCGATACTGGATGCCCCAAAGAATCCGTCTATGCCTTCTGTCCGTTCAATTACGTACGCCGCATCTTCCGGCTCTGCAATCGGTCCACCGTGACAAATAACCATAATATCGGGATTTACTGCTTTCCCTGCTTTAATAATCGCTTCAATTCTTTCAACACAATCGTCCAAAGTAAGAGCGGTTTTCGCTCCAATTGTTCCTTTAGTAGTTAACCCCATATGTGCCACCAAAATATCTGCACCTGCTTCCGCCATGGCTTTAGCTTGCTCAGGATCAAATACATAAGGAGTTGTGAGCATATCCAATTCATGCGCTGTTCTAATCATATCTACTTCTAAACCATATCCCATCCCGGTCTCTTCCAGGTTCTGTCTGAATACGCCATCGATCAAACCAACGGTTGGGAAGTTTTGCACGCCGCTAAAACCTTGATCCTTAAGCTGTTTCAAATACACCTCCATCACTCTAAAAGGGTCCGTTCCACACACGCCTGCTAGAACAGGAGTATTTTTCACAACAGGTAATACTTCAGAGCCCATTTCGACTACGATTTGGTTGGCGTCTCCATAAGATAGTAGCCCTGCCAATGATCCACGACCTGCCATTCTGTATCTTCCTGAATTATAAACAATTAGCATATCCGCTCCGCCAGCTTCACTGCTCTTTGCAGTAATCCCTGTACCGGCTCCCACGCCTAAAAGAATTTTTCCATTTGCTACTTCTTCTCTAAACTTCTCCATGATTTCAGTTCTTGTATTTTTGTTCATGTGAAACGCCTCCATCATTAATTAAATGTTCTGTGTTAGTGTTATTTGCTCATGAGATCTATTAGCTTCTGTGCGGCAGCTTCTGCAAACTCCACATCATTAATGGCACAATCCATTTCGATAACCTCTACAACATTTCTGTTTACACCATTTCTTAAGGTATCAAATAACATTTGATCTTCCTCTACCCCATAAAAAGCTTCGCCTGCGACATCAATGCCAGATATCCCTTTAAGCGGCAGCATTAACACCGTTTTCTCTTTGGCCATATTTAATTTCTCGACAAGCTTTTTGCCGATGGCTTCATTTTCTTCTACTGTTGTTCTCATCAAAGTAACTGTAGGGTTATGCTTATAGAATTTATGTCCAGCAAATTTCTCGGGTACCGTATCATAAGGACCAAAGTTACACATATCAAGCGCACCTACCGACACAACCTGTGGAATATGATGTTTTCCAGCAGCTTCTAACCGATGAGGTCCAGCATTTAGCACACCACCAATAATTTCGTCCGCCCATTCTGTTGTGGTCAGATCCAATACACCTTCAATAAAACCAGCCTCGATTAGTGCTTCCATGGACTGGCCACCTACACCTGTTGCATGGAATACAAGCACTTCATATCCTCTAGCTTCAAGATAGTTACGGGCTGCCGTCACACAGGGGGTTGTTACCCCAAACATTGTTGTAGCTACTAATGGTTTTTTCTCTATCACTTGTTTATTCTCAAATTTAAGCATACCGGCGATGGCGAAGGCTGCATTCGTAAAAATCTTCGTCGAAATGGAGTTCAGTCCTGCAACGTCTACTACAGATGGCATCATGACAATATCACTAGTGCCTACATATGGAGCAGTATTCCCTGAAGCTACGGTCGAAACCATCACTTTTGGTACACCAATAGGCAGTGCCCGCATACCAGGAGTGACAAGCGAGGTACCTCCAGTACCCCCAAAGGAGATAATGCCATCAAACTTGCCTTGCTTATATAATTCAGGTACTAATTTTTCCATACCTTTAGCTAATAATTCTGTCGCTAACGCTCTATCTTTCTTGGCAACGAGCTCGTCTATACTTACACCCGCGGCTGCTGCTACTTCTCGGTTAGAGATATCCGGTGTAAAAGTGGGCTCAAACACACCCGTATGAATCGTAAACGTACCTAACTCCAAGCTTTCAAGCAAATTTTTAATGTAGAGATATTCTTCACCCTTGGTGTCAAAAGTTCCGGCAATGGCAATCGTCTTCATTTCTTCAACCTCCTCTTCAGATATCTGCAACAAGTATAAATGCCTTCGGCGTCCTTTTGAGGACGGCAAGCGTTTAAACGAGAAATATAAGAAAGTATAATGTGAAACTTATACTTTCTTATATTTCAAAAAAGCATGATCAACTTATGAGTTAATCATACTTCTTTGAATTATCAATGAAAACGCTTTTATGTCTTATGTTTTTGTGTTTATGTTAGATTTATATTGTTTGGGAGAATAACCTTTATACTTCTTAAACATTTTGCTAAACTGCGCATAGTCTTGGTAGCCAACTAATGGCGCCAGCTCAGATAACTGGATAGAGTCTCTATGTAATATTTCCGCTGCCTTATCCATCCGAAATTGCACGAGATACGTTTGGAAGCTGCAGCCTACTTTTTTGGTAAACAAGCTACTTAAGTAACTTCGGGATACATGGGCCACCTTAGCTAAATCTGCAAACAAAATCTCATTCCTATAATTTTGAGCTATGTATTCTTTTACAAATTCAACATAATCATAGTGCTTGGTGATGCCGTCTAACATTTTGACCATAAAATCATCTTCATCCAGCGTCCCCGACACTTTAAAAGCTTTGGTTATATTCGTAATGGACTTCTCCGAGGGAATTCTTTCAAAAGCAGAGCCCCCGATATACCCCATCAAGTTTTGATTATTACTGTACATATACTGCACATCAATTGGCGTTTTCACAGGACCACCATACACCAATTTAATTAAATCTGGCTTTAGCGCATTGCATCTATTAAAAATCTTGTCCGCCTTAGCCTTGGCAGCTTCCAGAGAGAATACCTTCCTGGCTCCTAATAATCCCCCTTCGGTTAAGCCTAGATGTGCACAAATCACATCCGCTCCAGCTTCTATCATCTGAGCAGCTTGAATTTCATCAAATACAAAGGCTATGGTAAACAAATCTTTTTCATGGGCTATTCTTATAGCTTCTACTTCGAGTAGATAACCATTTCCCTCTTCTTCGAGCGCTTCTCCAAATTGACCATCTATTAAGCCAACCGTGGGGTAGTTATTAATTCCGGAAAATCCCTTATTCTTTATTTCACTGATATAGCTCTCCATATCTTTTGTCGGATCGGTTGCATTAAGGCCAAAAATAATAGGAATATCTCTTACCAAAGGGATGATCTCCCTAGATGCAAAGTCCATCACCATATCATTGCTATTACAAAAAGGCAAAATCCCAGCAAGAGAGCTCCTCCCCATCTGGCGGAATTTACCCGAATTTAACATCAGTAGAAAATCAGCGCCACCCTGCTTCGCATACTTTGCGGTTATTCCAGCACCTGTGGCTACTCCAATAATATGATTTCCCAGCTCTAATTGGGATCTAAGCTCGTCTAGGATTTGCTCTCTACTCATACTTACGCCCCCTCCTATCCCTACTCTAAGGATAACCGTAAAGAACACTGCGAATCCAGTTATGTTGTACTTAGAGTCCTTTTAGCTAAAAAAAATCCCGCCTGCGACCTATAACAGTCTGAGGCGAGATTTGGTATTCAAACGGTTTACAATATAGCGTTACCGTGTTTTACAACCCATTCATTAGCTTCGTGCAGTGCCTGCTCCGCGCGTTCGATTGCAGCTTTCACCTGAACAGTAGCTGTGCCACCATAAACGTTACGGGCGTTGACTACCGCTTCCGGTTGAAGAACAGCATAGATATTCTCGTCAAACAGCGGTGAGAATTGCATGAACTCTTCCAGCGTCAGATCCAGCAGGAACTTGCCTTCGTTAATGCAGTAGAGCACTGTTTTTCCGATGACTTCATGTGCTTGGCGGAAAGGAAGACCTTTGCCTACCAAGAAGTCGGCGATATCCGTTGCATTCGAGAAGTCCGTGTTCACAGCTTCACGCATACGCCCCTTGTTCACCTTCATGGTGGAAATCATCGGCGCGAACAATTGCAGCGCACCAGTCAGCGTAGTAACAGTATCGAACATGCCCTCTTTATCTTCCTGCATATCCTTGTTGTACGCTAGTGGCAAAGATTTCAGAACAGTCAGCAAGCCAACCAGGTTGCCGTATACACGACCTGTTTTGCCCCGTACCAATTCTGGTACATCCGGGTTCTTCTTCTGCGGCATAATGCTGCTGCCTGTACAGAAAGCATCATCCAGTTCTACAAAGCTGAACTCTGTACTGCTCCACAGCACCAATTCCTCACTAAGTCTGGAAAGGTGGGTCATTACAAGGGCTGCATTCGCCAAGAACTCCACGATGAAATCGCGGTCGCTGACAGCATCCAGACTGTTCTCATATACACTGTCAAAGCCCAGTTGTTCCGCTACAAAATGGCGGTCAATCGGGAAGGTCGTTCCCGCAAGCGCTCCTGCTCCGAGCGGCAGAACGTTGATCCGTTTGTAGCTGTCCGTCAAACGCTCCGCATCGCGGCGGAACATGGAGACGTAAGCAAGCAAGTGGTGAGCAAAGAGGATCGGTTGTGCCCGCTGCAAATGCGTGTAACCAGGGATGATCGTCTCTACATTGTCTTTAGCTTGCTCGATCAAAGCTTCCTGCAATTCATGCAGCAAGCTAACTAGCTCAACTACACGGCCACGTAAATAAAGATGCATGTCCGTTGCCACCTGATCGTTACGGCTGCGTCCTGTGTGCAGTTTACCACCGACCGGACCGATTTCCTCGATCAGATGTTTTTCAATATTCATATGGATGTCTTCATCCGCTACGGAGAAAACAACCTCACCAGCGTTAACCTTGTCCAATACTTTGTTCAGACCTTGCTTAATCGTCTCCACATCTTCTTGTGGAAGGATTCCGCACTTGCCCAGCATTGTGACATGTGCCAGACTGCCTTGTACATCTTCTTTAGCCAAAGCCTTATCAAATCCAATGGAAGCCGTATATTCCTCCACCAGTTTGTTCGTTCCTTTAGTAAACCGTCCGCCCCAAAGCTTGCTCACCTGTAGTTTCCTCCTCTTGGACGCCAGAGGGCCGCTCCTATCCTGACGGGAGGAACGGCCTTCGGAATGCCCGTTTAAGTTTATATTACCGTTCTATTTCGAAGCTCCATTTACACCTGTAGAAACTTTAAGGCGCAATGCGTTCAAGTGGATAAAACCAGTTGCATCCCCTTGATCATAAGCTTGTGTAGGATCAGCTTCCATCGTTGCAATCTCAGGATTGTACAGGCTGACCGGGCTCTTCACTCCAGCGCCAATGATGTTGCCTTTGTACAGTTTAAGACGAACAGTACCCGTTACATTTTGTTGGCTCTGTGTTACAAGAGCTTGCAGTGCAATACGCTCTGGTGCGAACCAGAAACCGTTATACACCAAAGTGCTGTAACGAGTGATCAGGCTGTCACGCAGGTTCATCACTTCACGGTCCATCGTGATGGATTCCATTTTGCGATGAGCGACGAACAGGATGGTTCCACCCGGAGTCTCATACACGCCGCGGCTCTTCATGCCGACAAAACGGTTCTCAACCATATCCACACGTCCAATACCGTGTTTACCACCTAGCTCATTCAGTTTATCCATCACTTGCAGTGGGGATAAGGACTCACCATTCAGGGCTACGCAGTCTCCCTTAACGAAATCGAGTTCCAAATATTCCGCTTCATCCGGAGCATCTTCAGGAGCGTTGCTCAGCAGGAACATTCCTTTGTTCTCCGGTGCACTTGGATCAAACCAAGGATCTTCCAATACGCCGCTCTCATAGCTGATATGCAGCAGGTTACGGTCCATCGAATACGGCTTAGCCGCAGATGCTTGTACAGGAATATCATTAGCTTCCGCATAAGCGATCATTTCCGCACGGCCTGGGAATTGATTGCGGAATTCTTCCAGACGCCAAGGTGCGATTACCTTGATGTCTGGTGCCAAAGCAGCTACACCAAGCTCAAAACGGACTTGGTCATTCCCTTTGCCTGTCGCGCCGTGTGCGATAGCTGTTGCACCTTCAGCGATGGCGATATCCACCATGCGTTTAGCGATCAGCGGACGAGCAATACTAGTTCCAAGCAAGTACTGACCCTCATAGAGTGCGCCGGATTGGAACATTGGGTAGATGAAATCGCTAGCGAATTCATCGCGCAGGTCATCGATATATACTTTCGATGCACCGGTTGCTAGTGCTTTTTCCTCCAAACCGTCGAGCTCTTCCTTCTGGCCGATATCGGCTGTGAAGGCGATGATCTCCGCGTCATAGGTTTCTTTAAGCCATTTCAAAATAACGGATGTATCTAGTCCGCCGGAATAGGCGAGTACAATTTTTTCTTTAGCCATGGTGTGGCAACTTCCTTTCGTGTGGGAGGTATAAGATTCGCTAAAGTGCGCTTATAGAACTCCGGTGATAAGGTGCAACTGCGTGAAATGTTTGGACTTCCGGTCGCTGTTATAATCAGATTTCTATGATTTAAGTCTGCGTTTCGCAGATGAAATCTGATTATAAAGGCGAACGCTAACGCTCCTACAGTTCCAAACTTTCACTCCGTTGCTCCGCACCGAAATTCCAACGCTACTTAATAAGTTCATCTTATATAGTATTTTATATAATCTTAGACCAATATAAGTTCAATCCTAATTTTCTTTATGAATTTTTTATCCCATCAGCGCAGCCATTAAAGCCTTCTGCGCATGCAGGCGGTTCTCAGCCTGATCAAAGATCACCGAGTTAGGGCCGTCAATCACGCCTGTGCTGACCTCTTCCTCACGGTGGGCTGGCAGGCAGTGCAGGAAAAGATAATCGCTCTTCGCGCCTTTTACAAGCTCCTCATTGACCTGATAGTCTTTGAATGCCGCTACACGCGCCTTTTGCTCCTCTTCGAAGCCCATGCTCGCCCACACATCCGTATAGATGACGTCAGCGTCTTGTACAGCTTCTTGCGGGCTGTGAGTGACCACGATCTTTGCTCCGGTTACCTTAGCGATCTCACGAGCTTCTGCTACAACCGCTGCATCCGGCTCATAACCTTCCGGTCCAGCGATAGATACGTCCACACCCAGCTTAGCGCCACCAATCATCAGGGAATGTGCCATATTGTTGCCATCGCCGATGTAAGCCAGCTTCAGGCCTTTAAGCTTCCCTTTGTGCTCGTAAATCGTTTGGTAATCCGCCAGCACTTGGCAAGGATGTGCCAGGTCGCTCAGACCGTTGATTACTGGAATAGAAGCATAACGAGCCAGATCTTCTACTTTTTCATGGCCAAAGGTACGGATCATAATGCCGTCGAGGTAACGTGACATTACTTGTGCTGTATCGCCAACCGTTTCACCGCGTCCAAGCTGGATATCATTTTTGCTTAAGAAAAGGGCATGCCCTCCCAGCTGATACATTCCAACTTCAAACGACACGCGCGTACGAGTAGAAGACTTTTCAAAAATAAGACCGATTGTCTTCCCTTTCAGCGGCTGGAATTCTTCGCCATTTTTTTGCTTCTTCTTCAGCTCAATCGCAGAATCTATTAAGTACGTAATTTCTTCCGGGCTGTAATCGTTCAGCTCCAGTAAATCACGGCCTTTCAGTTGCTGTGCAATGGTGATCTTATTACTCTGTACGCCCTGACTCATGAGCTTACCTCCCCGTTTGCTTGTTTAGCATAAGTATGAATGAGTTCGGATAGGATGTCCACCGCCTGGTCGATCTCCTCTTTGCTTACATATAGATTAGGCAGCAGGCGAAGGACATTAGGACCCGCTGTCACGAACAACAGGCCTTTCTTTTGTCCAGCCAATACAATATCGCCCGCTGGTGATTGACATTCAATCCCGATCAACAGTCCTTTACCACGGATATCTTTCACAAAAGAACAGTCCGCCAGCTTCTCTTTCAAAAGACCTGTCAGGTACTTACCCATTTCTTCGGCACGTTGTGGAAGCTCATCCTCCAGCATCGTTTCAATCGTCGCTGCCATAACCGCTGTTGCGAGCGGTGTTCCCCCGAAGGTGGACGCATGGCTGCCCGGTGAGAAAGCCTCACGCAAATAGCCTTTGCCAAGCATTAAGCCTGCTGGAAACCCACTAGCAATCCCCTTAGCCAAGGTGAAAATATCCGGTTCAATTCCATAATGCTGATGAGCGAACAACTTGCCTGTACGTCCCATACCGGTCTGTACTTCGTCTACAATTAGAAGCAGTCCGTGTTTCTCACATAGCGCCACAACAGCGTTCAAGAACTCAGGTTCTACCTCAAGCACGCCACCCTCTGCAAGTACCATCTCCAGCATAATAGCAGCTGTGTGATCGCCAATAGCAGCCTCTAACGCTGGGAGATCATGCAAAGGTACCGTCTTAAAGCCTGCTGGAAGCGGCAGGAAGCCTTCTTTTACCTTTTGCTGACCTGTAGCAGTCAGTGTAGCTAGCGTACGACCATGGAAAGATTGTTCAAACGTAATGATTTCATAACGATCAGCACCCTTTACCTTCTGGTGGTAACGGCGAGCCAGCTTAATAGCAGCCTCATTCGCTTCTGCCCCACTATTGCAGAAAAAGACTTGATCAGCGCAGCTATTCTCTGTCAAAAGATTTGCAACTTTGTCCTGTCCCGGAATATGGAACAGGTTCGAGACATGCCAGAGCGTGTCAATCTGATCCTTCAGCTTCGCACCGACTTTTTCAGGAGCATGACCTAGACTGGTCACAGCTAATCCACTTGTAAAATCAAGATACTTATTGCCCTTATCATCCCATACCCAGGTGCCCTTGCCTTTAACTAAGCTAAGATCATATCTGGCGTAAGAAGGGAATACCGCGCTAAGCTTGCCTGCTGCAACATCCGGTGTACCTGATCCTACGGTATCGGTCTGCTGTGCCCCTGCTTGCGAATCCAATTCCGTTTGTGTAAGCTTGCTCATTCTAAGTCACTCTCCCATCTTGTGCTCCTGTGTACCAGGCTGCACCTCTAAATGATATTCATCTATGATTCTACGAACGAATAATACGTGTGCCTATCGCTTCACCTTGCAGTACTCGGCTAAGCACCCGCGGTTCTTTTCCATCCACAATAATAACCTCTGAAACGCTGCCTTGAATGCAGTCGATAGCTGCCCGCACTTTTGGGATCATGCCGCCGTAGATTTCTCCACTTTCGATTAAGGCTTCAATTTCCTGTACGGTAACGGATGGAAGTACAACCTTTTGGCCTTCCACCGTACTCATAATGCCAGGGACATCTGTGACTACGATCATTTGGGGAGACTCTACATAAGAAGCGACTGCCCCTGCTGCTGTATCTGCGTTAATATTGTAGCGCTGACCTGCAGCATCAACTCCGATAGGCGCAATGACTGGGATATAACCCATGCCAATAATTCCTGTTACAATCTCAGCCTTTACTTCCGTTACTTCTCCTACCAAACCTACTTCAGCGCTATTAGCTACAGGTCTAGCAGTAATCATATTTCCATCAATGCCGGATAGCCCTAGAGCTAGACCGCCACTTTCTTGAATTCGTCTTACAATCGCCTTGTTAATGCTCCCTGCCAACGTCATCTCAACGACATCTAGCACGGCTTCAGTAGTTACTCGCAGACCGTTTACAAAGCTGCTTTCAATGCCCAATTTTGCTAGATTCTCTGAAATGGCTGGCCCTCCGCCATGAACAATTACAGGCTGAATGCCTTCTTGCTGCAAATCTCGCAAATCCTCAAAAAAAGAATCCGGAAGCGCAGCTAACGTACTGCCGCCGCATTTCATCACAAACAATCCACTGCCATCTAATGCATCTATAAGTTCAAGCTCGCTGTTTAGCGTCATATGATCGGTATCCTTCCCTTGTGGGCTTAAAGCCGTCACAAATTAGGTACGATATGCAGCGTTAATCCGCACATAATCGTAAGTTAGGTCACAGCCCCAAGCTGTAGCCTTTCCGGTTCCATCATGCAAATCTACAGTGATCAGCACCGTTTCACTTTTTTGCAAATAGGCCAAAGCTTTTTCCTCGTCAAATGCAACTGGCTTCGAGTGCAAGAGCACCTCAATCTCACCTAACGAAATATTTACACGTTCTGGCGATACTGGCACACCCGCGCGTCCAACCGCTGCAATAATTCGTCCCCAGTTCGCATCCGCTCCAAAAATAGCAGATTTCACTAGACTAGAACCCACCACCGTCTTGGCAATCGCTGCTGCCGCCTCATCATGAACAGCCCCATTCACTTGCACCTCGATCAGGTGAGTCGCACCTTCGCCATCCCGCGCAATCGCTTTGGCAAGCGTCTGGCAGACATACGTGAAGCCAGCGGCAAAAGCGTCCCAATCCGGATGAAGCCGAGTCAGCTTCTCATTACCTGCAAGCCCACTAGCCATCGAAACTAGCATATCATTCGTGCTTGTATCTCCATCAACTGTAATCATATTAAAAGTAACGTTCGTAGCAGAACGAAGTAGACTGTGTAAATCCTCCGCTGAAATATCAGCATCTGTAGTCATAAAACCGAGCATGGTAGCCATGTTAGGATGAATCATCCCGGAGCCCTTCGCGGCTCCAGCAATAATAACTTCTACACCACCAACAAGCACCTTTACGGCAACCTCTTTTTTAACTAAATCAGTTGTAAGGATGGCCTGACAGAATTCTTCCGCTCCAGCAGCCCCACCGTCCAGCTTCTCTGGCAGTACAGTAATACCACTACGTACGCAATCCATCTTCAGCAGCTCACCGATCACACCAGTCGAAGCGACAGCAACATCATTAACCTCTACGCCCAAATGTTGAGCCGCAGCAGCGCGCATCTCATAAGCATCGGCCTCACCTTGTTCACCTGTGCAGGCATTAGCATTCCCGCTGTTCACGATTACCGCCTGCAACGTTCCGTTCACAAGACTTTCCCGTGTCACCTTCAGAGGAGCCGCCTGAAAAACATTCGTCGTATACACAGCCGCCGCCGTTGCCGGAACCTCGCAGACAATCACTCCGAGATCGTTACGATCTGTTTTTTTCAGACCACAGTGCAGACCTCCGGACTTAAAGCCTTTAGGTGAAGTAATGCTGCCACTATCCATGGTAGTAAATAATTCAATCTCGTTCATGTTATTTGTACCGCTGAACCTTATGGATACACAGGTGTGTAGCCGAGGCCAAGGGTTTCCTCCCATCCCATCATCAAATTAAGGTTCTGTATTGCCTGCCCTGCCGCACCTTTTACAACGTTATCAATGACGGAGACGATCGTCACCCGCCCTGTACGAGCATCTGTTGCAAATCCGATATCACAATAATTAGAGCCGCTAACTTCTTTTGTCGCTGGAATCACACCTGCATCGCGCACCCGCACATAAGGTCTGCCCGCATAATATTCACGATATAAATTCACAAAATCCTGCTCCGTATAATTGCCCGTCATTCCTGCATACATCGTACTCATAATACCTCGGCTCATCGGCACGAGATGTGTGGTGAACGTTACGGTTACCTTTTCTCCAGCAATCTCCGTGAGTGTCTGCTCAATTTCTGGTATATGTTGATGTTTATTTATTTTATAAGTTTTTAAGTTCTCGTTTATCTCTGCATAATGCACCATCAGACTCGTTCCGCGTCCTGCTCCGGTAACCCCTGATTTGGCATCAATAATAATACTGTCATGCTTAATCCAGCCTGCCTGAATGGCAGGAATTAGTCCAAGAAGTGTAGCCGTAGGATAACAGCCTGGATTAGATATAAAATCAACCCCAGCCGCGCGCTCTCCGAACACCTCACAAAGTCCGTATACAGCCTGCTCTAGGTATTCATCAGCCGGAGCCGGATGTTTATACCAGTGTTCATACTCTGCGCCATTCTTCAATCGGAAATCACCGGATAGATCTACGACCTTTAGTCCAGCTTCCAGCAGCTGCGGCACCAGCTTTGCACTTACACCAGACGGTGTAGCCGTAAAAACCACATCCGCCCGCTCAGCCATCTGAGCCGGATCAACGCCATCCAGCCTTCGGTCAATAATGCCCGTCAAATGAGGAAACCCTTCCTCTATTGCATCCCCTGCACTTGATGAGGAAATCACCGAAGTAATCTCTACCTTAGGATGACTTTGTAGTAGCCGAATCAGCTCTACGCCTCCATAACCCGTTGATCCAACAATCGCCGCCCTCAGCTTGCCTTCCACTGTCATCCCCACTTCCTGCTTATCATGAATATATTATTTAATATAATGCATACCGTCTTAGAAATATGTATTATTATACATCCCAATTAATATAAATACAACATATTATGTGAACTTTATTTCCTCCTAAATATAACCTCATTTACAAAAAAAGAGAAGCGCCGCCTCCCCCGTAGGTGAGATTACGCTTCCCTTTTAAACCCTTCGCCCAGCACTTCATGAGCTTCGGTAATAATCACAAATGCACTTGTATCTACAGATTGGACAATCGCTTTCAGTCTCGACACTTCATTCTGGCCTACCACTACCATCAGAACGGTACGTGCATCACCAGTATACCCGCCATGTGCGTCCAGCTTCGTCAGACCACGATCTAAATCATTTAATATCGCTTCAGATATTTCTTCCGTCTTGTCAGAGATTATGTACGCAACCTTCGTATAACGAAAGCCTACCTCTATCGCGTTAATGGCCTTACCTGTCACAAATAATCCGATCAGCGCATACAGTGCTTGCTCCATACCGAGTATAAATGCAGCTAACACAATGACTGTCCCGTCTAGCAGCACTACAGAAATCGAGAAGCTGAGACCGGATATCTTTTGAATAATCTGCGCCAAAATCGTGAGTCCACCTGTCGATCCACGTCCACGGAACACAAGACCTAGTCCCACTCCGACACAGATACCGCCATAAATGGAGGCTAAGAGTGGATTGGTTGTAGGTGCAGGTAAATCTTTCGTCACAAGGATGAACAACGGCAGTACAAAACTCCCAAGCAGTGAGCGTACTCCATATTGCTTACCTAGGAAAATTACCCCGAGCACAAACAGTGGAATATTAAGTGCCCATTGCGTGTAAGCCGGTTCAGCTCCAAACCAGGCTTCAGCCAATACAGACAGACCGGATACACCACCAGAAGCAATATGATTCGGCAGAAAAAAGAGATTAAACCCCAGCGCTGTCACTAACGAACCGAGCAGAATTAGCGTTGTATCCACTACATGTCGGAGTGGTCCATTTAGAGGAATTAGTGGGGGTTTATTACGTGAATTGATTTTTTGCATTTCAAGGCGCTCCTTAAAGTGTCATCTTGCTTTACGTAAGAAGAAACGGGTACACCATCCATATCAAAGAATGGGATCCGTTTCCTCAAAAAATCAATATAAAGATAGTATGGAGTAACCTTATACTTTCCTATATTCCCGAAAAAATCCCTTAGTCCGCCTCAATCTTGATCTGGCTACGTAAGTAACCATCAATGAATGCATCCAGGTCTCCGTCCATGACTGCACCCACATTCCCTGTTTCTACGGAAGTGCGGTGATCCTTGACCATGTTATACGGATGAAATACATAGGAGCGAATCTGACTGCCCCAGGCAATATCGGATTGCTCGCCGCGAATCTCATCCAAGTGCTGCTGCTGTTCTTGCAGCTTGCGCTCATACAGCTTGGAACGCAGCATCTTCATGGCTTGTTCCCGGTTCTTGATCTGAGAACGTTCATTCTGACAGGTTACCACCACACCCGAAGGTAAGTGAGTAATCCGCACCGCAGAGTCTGTGGTATTGATATGCTGTCCACCGGCACCGCTCGCGCGATACGTGTCGATCTTAAGATCCTCGGTACGAATTTCAACGTCTACATCATCCGCTATTTCCGGAACGACATCACAGGATACAAAAGAGGTATGCCGTCTGCCCGAAGAGTCAAAAGGAGAAATCCGTACCAGCCGATGTACACCCTTTTCAGCTTTCAGATATCCGTAGGCGTTGAAGCCTTTAATGAGCAGTGTGACACTCTTAATCCCTGCTTCATCACCCGGTAAATAATCAAGCACCTCAACCTTAAATCCACGTTTCTCAGCCCAACGTGTGTACATACGCAGCAACATCTGTCCCCAGTCTTGGGATTCTGTTCCGCCTGCACCTGGATGAAGCTCAAGAATAACATTTAACTTGTCGTACGGTTGGTTAAGCAGCAATTGCAGCTCGAATTCATCCACTTTACTACCTAGGCTACGGATCGTCTCTCCGATTTCTGTTGCCAGATCCTCATCGCCCTCTTCATCCGCAAGCTCTGCCATCATCGCAGCATCATCATATTCCTGTTGAAGCTTCTCGTATTGATCTACGGAAGATTTCACAGCGTTCATCTCAGCGATTACACTCTGCGCTTGCTCACTATTATCCCAGAATCCTGGAGCCGCCATTTTCTCTTCAAAGTTAGAAATCATCTCTTGCTTGAGATCTAAGTCAAAGAGACCCCCTAAGGTCAGTTAGTTTCTTGCCTATTTCACGCAAATCCTGCTTTACATTTGGTTCTATCATAGGTCACTTCACCTTTCAAAATTGGTTGTTAAGGTCATCGCACTAATGGATAGTTAGTGGGTGAGTGAATGATTAGCCATTCCGAGAAGGATTGGACTTCCGATCACTGTTATCCTCAGATTCCTTGATTAGATAACCGCACTTGCGGTTGGAATCTGAAGATAAAGGCGAGCGCTACGCTTCTCCAGTTCCAAACCTTCTCTCCATTCCACATTCACTCAAGTGCTAAAGATCCAAAAAAGCGACTGGGCCGTAAACGGGGGATCCCCCCGGGCCCAGCCGCTCTTTATGGTTAGTATACCCATGGAAGCGATAATAAGGACTAGATAAATGGCAAGAGCAGAGAAAAACACATTCCAATACCAACTTAATCTATACCTTAACACGCTATTTATGCGTATTTCAAAACGTTTGTCTTATGCGTTTTGACCATGGCAATTCTTGTACTTCTTGCCGCTTCCGCAAGGGCAAAGATCATTACGGCCAGTCACAGCCTCAACATGAACCGGACGTTTCTCAACAGGTTCGCTGTTTGTAGAGATCTTGTCTTCATCAATAACGGATTGACGTTCCTGATTCGCTTCGATGTGAGCCTTCATAATATAAGTAGCTACTTCTTCTTGAATCGTAGCAGTCATAGTATTAAACATCTCAAAGCCTTCGAATTGATATTCACGAAGTGGATCCGTACCACCGTAGGCACGCAAGTGAATCCCTTGACGCAATTGATCCATTGCATCAATATGATCCATCCATTTGCTATCTACGGAACGAAGCACGATTACCTTCTCGAATTCACGTACGAGCTCTGAACCCAGACGTTCTTCACGTGCTGCATATTTCTCAAGCACACGTTCGAAAATAAACTCGATAATCTCCTCAGCTTCCTTACCCCATAGAATATCACGGGTCAAAGCACCTTCTTCAAGCAGCTTGCTGTTTACGTAATCAGCAACTTCTTGCAGTTCCCAGTTCTCAGGAATATCATCGCTACAGTGTGCGAGAACGATACGCTCAATTACAGGCTTGATCATTTCAAGCACGATATCTTTAATATTATCGGACTCCAGAATCTCACGGCGTTGTTTATAAATAATTTCACGCTGTTGATTCATCACGTCATCATATTGCAATACGACTTTACGGATATCAAAGTTATTGCCTTCAACACGTTTCTGAGCAGATTCTACAGCACGCGTGATCATGCGGCTCTCAATCGGCTGATCTTCCTCGAATCCGAGACGATCCATCATAGTCAGAACGTTGTCAGCGCCAAAACGCTTCATCAGCTCATCGCCAAGCGACAAGTAGAATTGTGTAGAACCCGGGTCACCTTGACGACCCGCACGACCGCGCAGCTGGTTATCAATCCGTCGCGATTCATGACGCTCTGTACCAATGATATGCAGACCTCCAAGATCTGTCACACCTTCACCCAGAACGATGTCCGTACCACGTCCAGCCATGTTGGTAGCAATCGTAACTGTACCTGGCTGACCTGCATGGGTAATGATTTCTGCTTCCGCAGCGTGATGCTTCGCGTTAAGCACTTGGTGCCTAACACCTTTGCGCTTCAGCATTTCAGAGACGAGCTCTGAATTCTCGATCGACACTGTACCAACCAGTACAGGCTGGTTCTTTTTGTGACGTTCTACGATTTCTTCCACAACAGCCTTGAACTTACCGTTCTCACTCTTGTAGACGACATCCGGCATATCATCGCGCTTGTTCGGCTTATTCGTAGGAACCTGAAGAACTTCAAGACCATAAATCTTCTTGAATTCCTCTTCCTCAGTCTTCGCAGTACCTGTCATACCGCCCAGTTTGCGATACATACGGAAGTAGTTCTGGAAAGTGATCGTAGCAAGAGTCATACTCTCATTCTGTACTTCGATTTCTTCCTTCGCTTCAATCGCTTGGTGCAACCCATCGCTATAACGACGACCTGACATTAGACGTCCTGTAAATTCATCGACAATAACGACCTCACCCTCGTTTACAACGTAGTCTACGTCACGACGCATAATTACATTTGCTTTTAGGGCTTGGACGATATGGTGATTCAAGGTTACATGACTGTGATCATACAAGTTCTCAATACCAAAAGCGCGCTCAGCAGTAGCCACACCTTTTTCAGTCAAGGCTACAGACTTCACCTTAATATCAACTGTGTAGTCTTCTTCAGCCTTAAGCTTTTTCACGAAACGGTCTGCTGAAAAATACAATTCTGTAGACTTCTCAGCTTGTCCGGAAATAATAAGAGGTGTACGTGCTTCATCAATAAGAATAGAGTCCACTTCATCAATAATACAGAAATACAGAGGGCGCTGAACCATTTGCTCTTTATAAAGCACCATGTTGTCACGCAAATAATCGAAACCAAATTCGTTGTTCGTGCCATACGTAATATCGCAGGCATAAGCAGCTTGTTTATCAGCATGGTCCATACCGCTTAGGTTAACCCCAACCGTCATGCCCAGGAAGTTATAGATTTGTGCCATTTGTGCGCTGTCGCGCTGAGCCAAATAGTCATTGACCGTTACAACGTGTACGCCTTTACTTAGCAAAGCATTCAAATACACTGGCAATGTACCTACTAGTGTCTTACCTTCACCAGTCTTCATCTCGGAGATTCGGCCTTCATGCAGAGCCATACCACCAATTAACTGCACATCAAAATGCCGCATACCAAGTGTCCGCTTGGAAGCTTCACGTACGGTTGCAAATGCCTCAGGAAGAATTTCTTCCAGAGTTTCGCCTTTTTCAATACGGGCACGGAATTCTGCTGTCTTCGCTTGTAACTGTTCATCAGATAGCTTTACAAATTCCGGTTCCAATCCATTAATTACATCGACTGTCTTCATGAGACGTTTAACGTCACGATCGTTGGTGTCTCCGAATATTTTCTTTACAAGTCCTAGCATGGTTAACCCCTTTCATGCAACACAGATGGTGGAACCGAGCCCATCCTCACAAAATTGAAAGGGCCATTTATAAATTCGATTCCGCTGCTTCATAAATTGTAACAGTTTGTAAGAGATGCCGCAATACAAGGTGTATCAGCCACATTTTTCAAATATAGTCGCTTATACGCACAAGAGCCCTATTCGCTGCAAGCGAATAGGGGCTCGGTTTAAATTTCTTAGGTTCTGACTAACTCTCGAGGCCCTTTATACTTAGAGCATAACTGGCATCATTGTATCTTAGCCCTGTTCAATCAATCCATATTTACCATCATCACGTTTGTAAACTACGCTTACTTCCGAGGTATCGATATTGGAAAAAACAAAGAAATTATGTCCTACCATGTTCATTTGAAGAATTGCTTCTTCTACATCCATCGGCTTCATCGTAAAGCGTTTGTTCCGCACAACTTCTAAATCATCATAATCTTGTTCTTCTACAGCAACAGCGGTACTAGCTCCATCCACAAACAGCGTCTTGAGTCCCTCTTGACGGAACTTACGATTGATCTTCGTTTTGTGTTTGCGAATTTGACGTTCTAGCTTGTCCACAACGGCATCTATGGAAGCGTACATGTCATCGCTGCGGTCTTCCGCACGAAGCGTCACACCAGCAAGCGGAATGGTTACTTCCACCGTATGAAGGCCGCGAACTACGCCAAGCGTCACAGACCCTTCAGAGGTAGGGGGTGCTTCGAAATACTTCTCAAGTTTGCTGAGCTTCTTATCAACATACTCTCTCAAAGCGTCGGTCACGTCAATTTGTTGACCTCGAATGGTGAATTGCATGGCCACTCCTCCTTTAGTTACACCTTCATTATACCAAATTGTTAAGGCTAAGTAAAAAGTAATTCCTTACAGCCCTTACAATTAGATAACAAATATTGTCGTAGTGTTCACAAATAAAACAAGTCCGGTAAGAGCAACTATTCGCCTCACCGGACCAATTGTAAACCTGTCGTTATTATAGTACGAATTCCATTCTTATATTCCCAAACTGAGACAGTATAAGATTAAGTTACTTGGTATGAATTTGAATGATTTCGACAGGTGACAATTCTGTACCCGATCCTGTAATAACGTATACCTTATAGGCAGTATTGGCTGTCAATCCAGTCAAAGTATGCGTATGTTTTACACCAGGAGCGAACGTAAGCGTGTCCGTCCATGGAGCAGTCAACGCTGTACCAGTACTATTCTGTCCTAAAGAAATTTGTGCTGCGCTAGGTGCTTTTTCATTAGCTGGTAATACTACATATCTTACTGGGGTTGGAGCGTAACCTGTCACACCATATTTAACATATACATCGGCTGTAACAGTACCTACTTGTCCTGGTTCAAAAAGTGTAATCGACTTTTCAGTTGCCTGAGCAGTAGTTAATCGAACTGTTGTCACAGTAGACAGATTACCAGATGCATCCGCTGCTACGATATATGTTGCGTATTCTGTCCCAGGATTCAATCCGTAAACCGAGAATGTAACCGTTGTGTTCGGTACAGTTGCAACACTACCATGAATTTCGCTTGCAGTTCCATTGCTGATCTGTCCTTTTTCCACCTGCAATGCACTCGGTGCACTTACGTTAGCAGTATAAGGAGCTACAACATAGTACACTGAGCCTGTTACGGAAGATGTCAGGTATACATCGGCTGTTACCGAACCAACGTTACCATAGGTTGCCCCACTTACGGTTGGTGTAGTGACAGTTCCGCCATCACCGTTACCTCCACCAGATCCACCACCACTTCCTCCACCAGTACTACCACCTGGAGTAGCTGTTGGCGTTGGGGTAGCTGTTGGTGTCGGAGTTGGCGTTGGGGTAGGAATTACTCCACCACCTGTACCGCTACCTGGGTAATAGATGACCGAGGTATTGATGATACCTACAGCCTCTGCACGTGTTAACGATCTCTTAGGACCGAAGGTTCCGTCCGGATAACCGTTAATAATCTTCTTATCTGCTGCAGCGGCTACTGCACCTTTTGCCCATGTTGCGATTTGTGCATTGTCTTTAAATTTGCTAGTAGTGGTATTAGTGCTCAATTTAAGTAATTTCGCAGCCATTACAGCTGCCTCTTGTCTTGTGAGCGGAGTATTGGGACGGAACGTATTGTCCTCGTATCCCCCGATATAACCAGCTTCCACGGCTTTAGCCACTTCACTGTAGTTCCAGTTTGTGCTTTTCATATCTTTAAAGCTTACAGTTGCTTTTGCTGTAAAACCGAACAGGCGATTTACCATAGTCACATACTCACCGCGCGTAATGGCCTTGTTTGGTTTAACTGTACCGTCTGGGTATCCTCCAAGGTATCCTCTATCTAGCCATTGCTGTAGCTGAGCTTGAGCCCAGTGACCTTGAATATCCTTAGGTACGGAGGCGGCAGATACGCTGCCAAGAGATCCTAATAACATACTAACTCCTAAAACTCCGGTCATAAGACCGCGCAACTTCTTTTTCATCCTGCTAATCATCCTCCTAAAAGTTTTGATAGCTTAGGCTATTTGAATCTCTCATGGAAGTGTTGGCCTAGGCTAACATAGTGTGCGTCGAGGTAAGATAAACAGCTCAACGTACAACTATTACCCACATTTCGAAGAGTTCTAACATTTTCCATATTATAAATTTACAAAGTGCGCTATTTTCTTTCTATTAACTGCCTTGATAGAGGCTTATGAGCACAAATTATCCCCACAAAGTGGAGCTTTACTTCGATGCATACTCAGGTACTTTGCGGGGGCCCCAAGCACACAAAAAAAGGACCTTGGGAGAAATCCCAAGATCCTTGCTAGCGCTGTCTAAATTGCTAACCATCTACTTATATGTAGGTCGGCTTAGCCGTATGATTATAATTTGATTACGTTAGCTGCTTGTGGTCCGCGTGCACCTTCAACGATATCGAACTCTACGGATTGGCCTTCATCCAAAGTCTTGAAACCATCAGTTTGAATCGCGGAAAAGTGTACGAATACGTCGCCACCGTCTGCAGTCTCGATAAAACCATAACCTTTTTCTGCGTTAAACCATTTTACTTTACCTTCCATTGATTAAACATTCCCTTCGTCATCAGATGAACGTGAGTCTTGCTCACAAATCGACTATACCACCGTAACTTCTTCATTGTCAATTGGAAAAGTAAATGTTTACATGCAATAATTTACCACGTAAAATAGGACGTTTAATTTACCATAATCAAGAAATAGTTTCGGCGTAAGGATTAAAAAAGAGCAGACGGTATTTTATACCCGTCTACTCCTATGGCGAAACACTGAAATAAATTATTTTCTGCGATCCATTAGAAAACTATCTGGGGTGTAAGCGGCCTCGTAGGCGCTGCGCTGAACCTTGGCCTGATTGCGCTTCTGCAACCAGTCTTGCGCTTCCAAATGAAGAGCGTTCATTCTGTCTAGGATCACATTGTCATACTCCAAAATTCGATTAATTTCTTGTTTTTGTGCAGTCGTCGACTTACAAATTTCGGCTTGTTCTGCAATAGAGTCGACAAGCTCCTGACGATCCTCGACAAAAAGCTCTAACTCCTCATAGGTAGTCTCATAGAGTCTGTCCGTGATATCTAAGGTTAGTTCCTTCAGGTGCTGAATTAACTCATCCATGAGCAGATTCGGGCTGCACTTGACCCGCGGCTATTTTGGATGCCTGTAACCAAGTTTCACGAAGGTCTGTAAGATAGCCGATGGCCTCTTCCGCTTTTTCCGGGCTTTTGCGGATATTAGCTTCCACTAACAAGAAATTCGTATATTCATAAAGTGAATAAAGATTATTAGATACCTCATAGGAGTAGTCCAATGTACTCATTAATTCACTAACTATAGATTGTGCTTTACCAAAATTAAGACTCGTCTTCTCATAGTCTTGTTTGCTAAGACCATCCATCGCTGTTCTAACGAAACGAATGGCTCCATCGTAAAGCATGACTACCAACTGTGCAGGCGTTGAGGTTTTGACAGAAGATTGGCGATACTTGTCATAAGGAGATGTTATCAATAATGTCACCCTCTATTTTATAATTATCTTAGCTGGATGTGGAGAAAAGACTGTTAGACTGTGACTGCAACTTGTTCATTGCCGTTTCCATGGCTGAAAACTGCTTGTAATAGCGTGTTTCGGCATTATTTAGCATAGTCAACATATCGCTTATACGAGTGTTATATTGTTTGAGCTTCTTACCCATAACACTCTCTTCTTTGAAGGTGCTGGTTAGATCAGTCGAGTACTTGTTAGTTCCTACCCTCGAAACTAGTGAATCTAGTGTGTTATTGACTTTACTAGCTAACTTGTCAAATAACCCTGTAGTGGAGGCGCTGGCTGGGCCCTGGAGTAGATCCATAACCCCTTGAGCATCGTTGGCAAGAGCCTTTTTCAAAGCAGTCTCATCTAACTTCAGTTTTCCTCCCTCAAAGTAAGATCCGGTAGTCACCCCGATAGAACTCAAGGCACCGATCTGGTTAGAAATAACCCCACGTAATGAGGATACTGCTTCTCTTAATATATCATCGTTTTTCAAAAGTCCGCTTTTGGCTTTTTCTGTCCAAGTCGTGATATCTGCCTCTTTCATTGCTGACTTTTGCTCATCAGACAATGGTGCAAAATCGCGGTACTTCTCTTCAGATATTTTATCGTTCAACAATTTCAACAAACTGTTGTAATCTTCAACAAACCCTTTTATTGCATCTACAGCTTTTTGAGGGTCTGATTGAGTTTTGATTGTAATAGGCTTATCCGTTCCTGTTGATGGATTCAGCTCAGGATCGGTCTGGGTGGATGTTGTAGCCAATAATGTCAGTTGAACCCCGTTAATCAAGAAATTATTACTATCTTTTTTTATCATCGTATCATTAACAAATACAATTGCATCCAAACCAGGTTTAACATCTTTACCAGTGTATTGTTTAATGCCTTTAAAAGCCTCAAATAAATTATTACTACCATCAACTGATTCAATAGATAAGGCACCTTTACTTCCAAAAGTCTTAGATGAAATAATCAGCTTCCCAGTGACTTCATCAAAACTCGCGATAGCGTTAGCTTTAGTGTTACCATTAATCGTTGCAATAACAGTAGAAATCTCTGTCGCTCCTGTAAAAGAAAAAGTTTGCTCATTGATCTTCAAACTATATTTTTCTTCCTTATCAGCATCCGTAATCTCAACATTTGAACCGTTAATCTTTGCCTTAGCTAGTGAAGAAGCTGTAGTTAAACCAGAACCTGCACCATTTGATTCAATTGTAGCCTTGGTAGCCAGCTGAGTAATACTTACTTTCATATCAATTCCGTTAGCAGTTGCTGTAGCTTCAGCGGTTAGCGCTTCCGTATTTCCGCTTGTAACAGCCTTATTGGCATTCAGAGCAGAGTTAACGCCATATTTATCAGTAAGTTTATTTGTACGAAAATCAACCAACTTACTATTAATTTCGCGATAACTGTCTCTAGTCCAGTTAAGGATCTGTTTCTGTTGATTAAGCTTATCTAAGGGGACACGCTTAGCGGTCATCATACTTTTTACCATGCTATCGATATCCATCCCTGAAAATCCATTTACACGTGTAACCAAAACAGCACCTCCTACTACTAAATTTTCTCGTCTACAAGTATTCCGGCAATTTCCATCATCTTAGCTACGAGATCCAGAGTTTTCTCTGGGGGAACTTCGCGAATAAGCTCACCGGTATCCTTATTAAGCACCTTAACCATAATATCATGCGTCTTCTCGTGGATGCTGATCTGCAGCGTAGTCTGGGGTCCCTGTAGAGATTTCACCGCCCGTTCAATCGTACGAATGAGCTGTTCTTCCGCAACAGACACATTTACGCCCTGCTTCTCTCTCAAACTCATATCCTTAGTATTTCGGATGGGAGTTTCTTGATTTATGGATGACACCGATGCAGTACTGGACTTTGCTTCAGATACAACCTGTGTACTTGTTACCGAACTAGCAGAAAGAGAAAACTGTACATTCATAAAGCCCGACCTCCACCAACGCTCATTTTATACTCTTTATATCGGTTAGATTCAGGGATAATTTAGGACTTAAGAAAGATAAACCTGAAAAAATCCCGGGAATTCCGAAGTTTTATTAATAATCACAAATATTCAAAAAAAAGAACCTTGGAGAAAATCCAAGGTTCTTTTTGTAAAGCTATAAATGTTAATTTTAAAATTAACGAAGTAATTGAAGAACGCCTTGTGGTTGTTGGTTAGCTTGAGCCAACATAGCTTGAGCAGCTTGAGCAAGGATGTTGTTCTTAGTTTGTGACATCATTTCTTTTGCCATGTCTACGTCACGGATACGAGATTCAGCAGCAGTCAAGTTCTCAGAAGAAGTTCCCAAGTTATTAATTGTATGTTCCAGACGGTTTTGGTTTGCACCTAATTTTGCACGTTCGCCGGAAACTTTATCAATAGCTGATTGGATCTTTGTAATTGCGTTTGCTGCATCCTCATGAGTTGTTACATCAAGAGCCTGTTCAGTAGTTGTATTGTTTGTTCCATCAGTTACAGCAAGTTTATCAGTCGTACCTGCAGTAGTAATACCCAACGCGGATGCTCTCATGTCAGCAACATCAAGAGTCAAGCTTTGGTTTTGGTTTGCACCAATCTGGAACTTCATACTCTTAGCATCGTCAGCTACTACTGCAGCTTTTGCTGCTACACCTTTTGTTACTGTTTCAAGTAGGGTACCGCCACCAATAGTTGGAGTAGAATCTGCTTCTGCACCTGCTTTTTGGGTTATGATCAGTTTGCCAGCATCCCCACCTGTACCTTCAGTAACAGTGTACTTAGCACCCAGCGTTGCATTTGCATTAATTGATGTAACCAGTCCAGCAAGATCAGCAGATCCAGCAGCAATGGTTGTACCATCGATTGTGAATGCTGCTGTCGGATCTACTACACCTGCTTTAAATACACCCGCTACTGCGTCTACCTTGGCAGAACCAGCTCCGTTTTTATCGCCATTCAATAGTTTTTGAGTATTGAACTCAGTGGTGTTACCGATACGGTTGATTTCAGAAGTTAGTGAGTTAATCTCTTTCTGAATTTCTCCTCGGTCAGTTTCTGTGTTAGTACCGTTTGCCGATTGGTTTGCAAGTTCACGCATACGTTGCAGGATGCTGTGTGTCTCATTTAATGCACCCTCTGCTGTTTGAATCAAAGAGATGCCATCTTGAGCGTTACGGGAAGCTTGGTCAAGACCACGAATTTGCCCACGCATTTTTTCGGAGATCGCGAGACCAGCAGCGTCATCGCCAGCACGGTTGATTCTCATGCCAGAAGACAGTTTCTCGATGTTTTTGCTAGTGTTAGCAGTGTTAATGGATAATTGACGATGAGTATTTAAGGCTGTTACGTTGTGATTGATAATCATTAGATATTTCCTCCCTGAAATTGAGTTAGTTCCACATCCATGTGGTAAACGCCGAACCATTAAGGTCGGCCGCCCTGCCGGATCAGCGTCTACTACATATATCGACGGTATGTATCCAAGTGTTTAGAGCAAATTGAAGTTTTTTTGAAATTTCTTGAATAAATCTCTTAAATCAAATAAAAAACCTGAGTCTGCATTCGTGCAGTCCCAGATTCTGAATTCAGTATATACGTTATAACCATTAATCGTTATTATTCACTTTGCGAAGTTGATGGATCAGTGCCTTCAGATCAGACTGTTGTGGAGCAACGGATTCGCGGTTAGATTCTTGTATAGAAAGATATACTTCTTTGCGAAAAATATCGACATGCTTCGGTGCAGAAATACCAACCTTTACCGTATCACCTTCCACACTTAAGATCGTCAGCTCTATCTGATCTTGGATGACGATGGACTCCCCTTTTTTTCGAGAAAGCACAAGCATATCATCCACCATCCTTTCCATCGATAACCAACTGCACCTGCAGCAAGTTATGCTTTGTATGATAAGGTGCTTTATGAAGAACGATCTGTTTAGCTAAACGAGCTGTAGGATTCAATACAATAGGAGCCAGAAGATTAATTGTCGAATGTTCGGTTTGTTCCTTCAGCGTGATAATACAACGAACGATAATCCCATCATTTATGCTTAATTCTTCAGCTTCATCATCCGGCAACTCAAACTCATAGGACAGATAAAAAACAAATGGATCTCCTAACAGAAAGGATAGACCCCTGTTTCTAACAGATTGTAGATAGCAAAAAGGCGTCTCCTCCATCGCAATCAAAGCAAAATCGGTTTCTTCATCAAAGCCAGGAAGCCCTTTCGGAAAATGATATATTTGCATTTCATCTACTTCCAGTTTGCCCCAAGATAGTGTTTCTATAATCAAGTTGTTCACTCCTCAAAAGTTTTGCTATGCAAAACTAGCTTCTTACGGAATTCTATTACATTATATAGCACAAAAGCTATAGAGGTGCTTTCTGGCACATCTATAGCTCAAGAAGCTACAATTGAAAATTCAATTCTGGTGGAATAAACTGAATAGAAGCATACTGCTGCATATAAATATTTAACTTACCACGAGTATACTCAATTTCCGGAGTATGTCGCTCCACCTGAATATCAACTTTAGCGGCACGAAAATTGATTTGTGGGGCTCTCGTCTCAAAGTGAAGAGCCACATTATCGTAGGATGCTGAGCCTCGGGTCTCTGGAAAAGAATTTGGCTCTGTATCTGTACCGTAAACTTCAGCAATCGTGTTACCTGGTTTAAAAAACTCAGCCATTCGATTGCCCTGCTCTACCTTTCTAGCGATACCCTGTAGATATAACTGCTGAATACCGGAATAGATCCGTTTATTCATATCAAGCATATTTCCGCCATTATAGGCAGCCCAAGCCTGAGATTGATCAACGGTGAGTTCAGGTCGAGAGGACTCCACTGTTAGTTCTCCATGAGTGGTCTTTATGCTGACTTCAGCCTTTGGCTGGGTTATTGAATATGTACCCGGGTCAGCATCAATCCCAATAACAGCAGGCGTCTGACGAATTTGCAATATCGGCTGTAGCAACGAGAACCACCTCCGTTTATCTGATAAAGTCTACGAGTGTTGTGGAAATAATCTTTGCACCCACAGATAAGGAGGCATTATAGATATTCTCTTGGATCTTTGACTGCATAATCAAACCTTCGTAGTCAGCATCTTCAGTCTTAGCCTGAAGATCAGTTAGGTTGATATTCAAATCACTTAGTCGGTCTTGCATTAGCTCCACGCGATTAGTCTTCGCTCCTATTTCCGACCGAGCTGATAGAATGGACTCCATACGTGTATCAATTGAACCAAGTTGTGCCGATACCCCTGAGTAATCACCAGACTTCAAAGCACCTGATAATTGATTAATGATTGCAAACAGATTATCAGCATCCCCCGTATTGCCAAATATCTCATTACCAGTCGTACTAATAGGCATACGCACATCTTCACCTACGATAAACTGAATCTGCCCAGTATCCGTAGTAATTGGCTTAGATACATCGTATGAGCCATCTGCACCTTTAACGAAATCATAAGGTTTCGTGTTATATTGCTCGCCATTAAAGATATACTTACCGTTCAGCGTACTGTTCGCAATATCCACAAGTTGGTCTTTTAACTGCATCACTTCGGCATTAATACTGTCCAGTGCTGACTGTGGATTAGTCCCTGTCGCAGCCTGTACAGACAGTTCACGAATTTTCTGTACAACATCCCCAGCTTGTCCTAGAACAGTATCATTATAATCCAGCCATGAAAGTGCGCTATCTACATTCTTAGTATATTGTTCATTAGAGGAAAGCTCCGCACGGTAGCGCAGGGAATACGTAATTCCTACCGGATCATCGGAAGGCTTATTGATTTTGCGTCCGCTTGAAAGCTGTAACTGTGTGTCGTTCATCGTACGTGCGTTACGGTTTAGGTTAAGCAGAAGCTGTGAATTCATCATGTTAGAGGTTACTCTCAACATACGCTATATCTCCTTTTATCTGCCGACTGTGCCGGTGGAATTAATCAATTTGTCGAGCAGTTCATCAAAAGTAGTCATAAAACGCGCAGCGGCACTATAAGCATGCTGGAATACGAGCATATTCGACATTTCTTCATCCAGTGATACTCCGCTGACAGATTGGCGACGGGAGTTAACCTGCTCTACCAGATAATCTGAGTTATCTGTCTGACGCGCAGCCTCTTGTGATTGAATACCTAGCTGACCCACCATGGAGCCAAGAAGTCCACCAACAGTATTGCTAATGCTACCGTCCGGTGTAGTGAATTTACTATCCTTCAGGTTTGTCAGCAAGAGCGCCAAGGTGTTATTTCCTTTAACGACCTGTGTGTTGCCAGCTGCATCAACAGTTGTACGTAATGAGGTTGCGAATAAGCTAACATCTGCAGCAATTTCCGGATTTAACTTGATCGTTCCAGCGTCACCAGAGGTTACAAAGAAATCACGACCAGAACTTCCATCCATCGCATAACCTAACTTGTGAAGTCCGTTCAAACCTTTGACAATGGTTTTAGCGTCCTCATACATCGTTGCTCCCTTAGGCATTGCTTGACCAGCGGCCAGAGTAACTACAGTGCCATCTGCTTGCTTAATCTTGGCATCATTTGTCAACATAGTACCCTCAGGAAGATTGGAACCTGCCGGTATTGTAATTTCAACGTCACCAGTAGCGATCGTACTAGCCATATCGTTGAGTTGTTTCTTGTAGTCGGTAACATAAGTATTTTTGGAGAAAATCATTCCGTAAGCCTCGCCGCCCTTCAACGTTCCAGCGGCATAAGCATTATTAAGAAATGCACTATCTACGATTGCAGTAACTTCTCCACCCTCTACCAGTGGCTGTCCACCTAGTGAAACGTTATAACCAGCTTCCGTCTCTACAACGGTAATATTAGCAATCTTGGATAGCTTGTCCGCCATCAGATCGCGTTGATCGCGTAAATCATTCGCTTGATCGCCCATACCTTCGATCTTATAGATCGATTTATTCAAGTCTGCGATAGCGGTCAGGTAACCCTGAGCTTCTTTGGCTTTAACGTCAATATTAGTAGCTAGATCCCGATCGAGATTATCTAACTGCGTGCTCATATAATTCATAGCATCGGTCAGAGATTGTGCAGTTTGCACTACAATCTTACGAGCAGTAGGATCTTCAGGGTTCTTACTAAGGTCGGACCATGATTTCCAGAAGTTATCCAGAACTGTACGAATACCTGTATCCGATGGTTCGTTAACAATCGCTTCTAGTTTAGAGAGGGTATCTGCTTGAAGTTTCCAGTTTCCAAATGCAGAATTCTCACCACGGTACTGATCATCCAGAAACATTTCCCGAATCCGATCAATAGATGAGAATTCCACCCCTGTACCCATTTGACCAGGAACGGTAGATTTATTAAATCCGTACGCTTCAATAGGCAAAGCAGCCTTCATATTTACACGTTGACGAGTATAACCCTCGGTATTCGCATTTGCGATGTTGTGTCCAGTCGTATTAAGAGCTGCGGTTTGAGTAAAAAGGCTGCGTCTCGCCGTCTCTATTGAATGAAATGTGGATGTCATGCTGCTTACTCCTCCTTATGTTCTGATCTGACAGAACACTTCATCAGTACAATTCTAGCCTCGTGCATCAAATATCCCCGACCGATTTACGCCATTGCCTTTGTCAGACGGACGATGATAAGTGATATCCTGATTCGGTCTTCCGACCAGCAGATCCAAAGAATAATCTATAAAAGTAAGCGACTGCTCTATCAGCTTCTGATTAAGCTCATTTGCTTCTTTCAAGCGGTGCAAAGTGCCAGAAAGCTTCTGCTGAATATGCAGCAGTCGTGCCTTATCTTCAGGGTCAAATATAAGTCTGGACAGCTCAGTTAGGTTCAGGTTCAGGTTGGAACGAATACCTACGCCTTGCAGAACGGTATATGCTGCCGCGATTCGCTGTTCCTCGAGCTGTCCAATCAGCTTCATTAGCTTGGACTCACGGTTCAGGATGTCGATTAAGGCATCCACCTTGTTGTCCATAATCGTCTGTTTTTTCTCAGCGGCCAGCTCCAGCATTTGGTTATGCACTTCGTCCAGCCGCTCCAATAGTTCTATTAATGTCGTCAATGCCATGGATGGTTTCACCTAATTCTCGGAGGATTGCTTAAAGTAAGGGGCGAGTTTCTCTGCTAGCTTAGCTGCATCTACTTGATAGGTACCTGCGGAGACCTGTTGCTTCAAACTGTCGATCTTAAGTGCACGTTCAGCATCATTACCAGAATTCTGTGCTTGCAAGAGCTGAATTGCTTCATCAGAAATCGAAACCTCATCCTTGCGTGAACTTTTCTTCATTTGTTCCTGCCTTTGCGCATCCGCGCTGCGTTGATACGGATTCATCGCGTTAATTCGTCCGGTCTCGTTAATTTTCATAACTTCACCTTCCTCCTAATATAAAAAAGCCGATAATCTTTACTAAGTTTATCGGCGTAGACTGAAACATACTTTATAGCTGCAAACGTTTTTTTGCAGATTTTATAGGTCACGCAACTTGTCTATGGCACGATATGCGCCGTCTGTTGTCTTTTTGGTAGTATCCTCAGCAGCATTTTCCTTGGCGGCATTGGTGAGATCCTTTCTAAGCCGAGTACGGCAGCTATCACACATATGCCCATCGCGAATCAGTGTTCCACACACCTCGCAGGGATACATCATATTAGGAGCATTTGCTATAGATATCCGGCCCTCTCGAATAAAGCGAGTGATCTCCTTAATCGAAATCCCCGTAGCATCGGACAGCTCTTGAATGTTGGTTCCTTTGTTCTCCCGCAAATAATCGACGCAGATCTCATATTCATGCTCCAGCTCTTTGATGCAGGGCTGGCACAACCCCATAAGATTCTTAACAAACAACCGGCCGCACCTTGGACAATTGTCTAGATTCATAACAAGCAGCCGCTCCTCTCCATACATTCTGTACAATGCATAATATCCTTATGCTCCTAGATTACATGATTGCAAAGAATTCGTCTATGGGACGGAAGAAACGCTATTACGGGCATGGATCTCTTCAAAAAGTGAATGGGCTGTTCACAATCATGCATTTCGCTCTCCTCAGGAACGTGCCCAAGTTAGGCTATATACCTCTATCGTATAACCATAATCTGAACCTATTTGTTGAATGATCTCAGCGCATGCACGAATGGTACTGCCCGTTGTATAAATATCATCAACAATAATAATCCGAACAGGACGATTTAGAGGTACCTCCCGTTTCATCAAATCCGCAAACTGTGTTGTTACTGCCGGATTCTCCGCAAAAGCGTGCTTCATATCCGCTAGTCGTTCCGCCCGGCTCTTAAAGCTTTGCTTTCCCGTATGATGTGTACGGATTAGCAGTGGAAGCTGTTGAACCTTTCTACGTCTAGACAGCACATCCGCCAATCTTTCTGCTTGATTAAACCCCCGCTCCATAAGCCGGGAATCACTGACAGGCACTGGCACTAACAAATCAGCAGACCAAGAGCGATGGATGATGGATGGTTCTCGGGATAAAAGAGTGCTCTGCTTCTCTTTTTTCAGGGTTAGATAGGCTCTATCCAGCATAAGGCCAAGTAAAAGGGCATATCGTTCATTTCCGCGATATTTATACTGACCTAGCCATTCTCGCATATCACTATTGTAAGCAACTGCACTCCTGTTACAAATAATCGGTGATGGTTCGGTGCTGCGGGTACAGTCAGGACAGCCCACATGCCGACCACATTTCAAGCAACGCGGGGAACGTATCCATGGAATAGATTCTGCGCAAATCCTGCAAACTCCAGGAAATGGTGAGGATCCAGAGATGCGCTTGCCGCAGGTTAAACATGGAGATGCCGAGGGGGAGAAGAGTGACTGAGCTTTGGTTAACCATGAGAACATAGCACTCATGTCGACGTCTCCTTACTAATAAATCCTTTGCTACGAGCGATTTTGTTCATAGTACGGATCTGAGAGATCGCTCCGCGCTGAGATCGGGTCCACTGTGGAGAGGCGAATACAACACGCCCAGCAGGATCATCTTTAGATCGCCCGGCACGTCCCGCCATCTGAACCAAGGAGGCTTCGTCAAAAAGATCACTGTCTGCATCTAAAATAAATACATCGCTGCGTGGTACTGTAACTCCACGTTCCAGGATAGTAGTCGTTACTAACAAGGAAACAGCGCGGTTACGAAAAGCAATTACTTTTTCTGCCCGGGATGGATCTTTGGAGGAAGTCCCCTCGATAACTACGCCGGGAAAGCTCCGGCGAAGCAGAGCCAGCAACCCGTCAATATGAGCGATACGAGAAACAAAACAAAAGATTTGCGCCTTGCGCTCGAGTGACTTACGAAGCGTATGTACGAGAGATCTAGGTAAATTTCCACGCTTTAGGCATGTATGAACGGATGTCATAGTCAAATGCTGCGGTACAGGCAAGGGATGACCATGGAAGCGAACAGGTACTCTGGCATGTGGAAGTCTACCTGAGCGTACCAACCGCTGCATTTCTTGTGGTGGTGTGGCTGATAAGTAGATAAAAGAGCCATCTACCTTACAGGCTTGTTCGGCAGCATAAGCCAACATAGGATCATTGTGATAGGGGTACGCATCCAGCTCATCAATGATTACGAGATCAAAGCCTCGATGGAAGCGCAGCAGCTGGTGGGTAGTCGCGAGCGTTAAGCGACCACCCACCCAGCGTTCTGTGCTGCCGCCGTAAAGCACGGCGATAGTCTCCGCCGGGAAAGCTTTGGCGAGCCGCGGAGCGAGCTCGAGTACGACGTCGCGTCGCGGCGTCGCTACGAGCGCCCGCCCACCGGCGGCGAGCACGGCCTCTAGGAGCGGGAAGATCATTTCTGTCTTCCCGGCTCCCGTCACCGCCCAGAGCAGGAACCGCTCTGGGCACGAATTGGCGGAGCGCTCACGCCGCTCCGCCAGAAAACCCAGCGCAGCGCCAGCGGCTCCCGCCTGCGCTGGGCTAAGCCCCCACCGGCCTGCGGCCGCGGTGGGGTCAAGGGCGGCCGTGCACCGCACGGCCGGAAGCGCTGCGCTGCGCAGTAGCAGCGCACAAGCCCGGCTGCGCCCAAGTGCGAGGCAGGCCTCGCAGTAGGCGCAGCCCATAAGGCCGCACGCGGCGCATGCCGTGCGGCCGGTGGGGGCGCTGCCGCAGCGCAGGCAGCGCGAAACGGCGCGGCGGGCGACAGCGCCGCGCCACCACACGTGCGGCAGACTAGCCGCCGCACGCGCCAGAGCGCCAGCACCCGCAGGGAGCTGGCGGGCCCACGCCCCAAGCGTAGCCGGGGCGTGACTACCAACGGCGGCGGCAAACGTAAGCCGCCCCTGCAAATGCGCCAGTTGTGCCGCCTGGCGCCAACGACCTGTCAGCTCTGGCAATCCTTCTGCCAGCAGCGCTTCTATTTCCGGCTGCAGTAAAGAGCGGCCGGCCACCGCCCACGATAGTTGTTCTGCTTCCGATTCAAGTAAAGCATAATCGAGATCATTTCCTCCGCAATAATTTCCTCCTTCATTGTTCTTCTTATCCTGTTCAATAAAAATCTTTCTTAGTTCAGAAACCCGCCATAGCGATACCCCATCATTAGGCCACTCTTCCTTTCCCATTCCTCCCGCTTCCCTTTCCTCCCTCAACTCCGGCTCAAGAACAGTGCTTACGTATTGACCCCATTCCTTAGCCCCCCAGTTCCTCATTCCATCTCTTGGTTTAAAAGAATCGCGAAGCTTCACCGCCCATCCCAGTGGCAGCGCAGGAGATAATAAAACCAGCTTGTCCTCCGTTATTAAGCCCCTACCTTGACTCTCTGATCCAGCCCCAGACCACCACCATACATCTACTGTAAGATCTAAAGAAATCCAAACACTCCAGATCCCTCTACATTCCAAGACATACACACCAACTCGCATAAAAACCGCCTCCTTAACTCTTAACTCTCACCATTAGTCGCTTTTGCCCACTCCACTTTCCCTGCCTCAAACGCAAAAAGCACACTCCCCCATTTCTTGGAGAGTGTGCTTCACCCGTTACTCACATATTCACTTAAAATCTGTCGCGCTTTGATTCGCATCCCCTACTTCCTGCCATCCCCATAAAGGGCAACGAAACAGATTGCCCTGACAACCGCAAGTCTACCACAATCCCTTGTTGCTGAAGCTCTTCTTCACTCATCTGAAAAGTGTACGTAGATGTTGCAAGATCGATAGAGCAGCCACTATCAGCCAGCCTGGAAACAATTCCAAGGGTTCCATCGCTCGAGCCATCATCCATGAACGTTACTCGAAATCGTTTTCCGGTTAAAAATGCTTGAAATGTCAGCGCCCGAATGTACCATTCCACAACAGATGCATGATTGCGAGTAATCAAAATATAATGAATCCATTTCACGGACTGCGGTGTCTGCCGCACCTTCTGCCGATTATGCAGCATATGAATAATCACTGCAGCGGATACATAAACAGCCGCAATCCATATCAACTGGGCTACCATGGAGATGCACCTCCTCTGTATACCAACACTATATGCCGGCTTTAAAAGGTCGGTGACTGCCCAGCGTTCCTATCAAGCATATACGCCTTCGGCGTCCTTGGAAGGACGGTAAGCGTTTAAGCGAGAAATAT
>NZ_NFVA01000255.1 GCF_002264395.1 Paenibacillus sp. VTT E-133291 | reverse complement strand
AAACCCTATTCTTCTCGATGCGGGTGATGTATTCTCTGGAACGCTTTACTTCAATAAATATCTGGGTATAGCAGATCTCAGATTCATGAATTTGGTAAAATATGATGCTATGACTTTCGGGAACCATGAATTTGATAAAAATTCTGAGACGCTTTCCAATTTCATCCGTAAAGCTGAATTCCCTTTTGTCTCATCCAACGTAAATTTCTCTGCGGATGAAATCCTAAGTAAAATGTTCACCAATGAAATTGGTCGGTCGGGTAACGCAGCAACCATCTACCCTGCACTGATCAAAGAAGTAGACGGCGAACAGATCGGTATCATCGGCCTGACGACAGAAGATACA
>NZ_NFVA01000200.1 GCF_002264395.1 Paenibacillus sp. VTT E-133291 | reverse complement strand
TATAGATAGCGCCCATGCTGGGCGCACATAGAAAAGGAGACCTCTTCGAAATTAAGAGGTCTCCTTAGATCAAAGAAAATATCTGTATTGTCCATCATAAGAAAATATAAATTTTTTGTATTATTTTTTTAAAAAATTCTTTACACCATCATAAATAACAAGTAATCCAATAATTATTGCTAATGATCTAATAATGAATTCAACATACAATAGAGGGCCCAAAATGTTGTCTGAAGAATAGGTATACCCTGTAAGGATTATTGGTGAGAACATAATTAATAAACCAATGATGATACTTGATAAGAGCAATTTGCTGTTTTTATCCACTCAATTATACACCCCCTAATCATTGGGTATTTGCAAGACAATAATACCATTATTTTTAATTAAAGGGAAACATATCAATTCATACTAATTTTTTCTACTCGATATATGTACTCTTTTAAAAAATAAAACCATGAAGGATCGCTAAAGTAATTAGATCCTTCATGGTTTGATCTTTTTTTATTTTAGTACCAAGTAAAAGGATCGGATTGGAAAATCGTCATATACAAATTAGTAGCAGCGGTAGCAGAAATTCCAAGAGTTGTTGAACCACCAACGCCTATTTGTATATTACCAGTAACTGATTGAATACCACCGTTATTATAAAACTTCCCGTCTGCAATGTAGTAAATGGTATTTGCATCTTGAAGATTCACGTAAAGAGTACCAACATAAGTCTTTGCAACCGTCGTAGAACCATTATTATACAATGTATTCATACTTGAAGTCATAATTTTTATAATACCACGAAAACCGTCACCTTCACTTGTTTGACAGTAGAACTCCATTGATGGTCGATAGTAGGAGTTATTAATACCTTCGAGGTATTTGGTTACCGTTCTATATGTGTTTAAGCGTGCTGCCGATTCTCTACTTTCTAACGAAATTCTATTATTGGCACCAGAATTATTTAAAATGATTGCAGAGGCTTCTTCCTCAGTGATTCCTTGTTCTTCAGACATGAGTGAAACCAATTCATCGTAAGTTAAAACATCACTTACGATTACATCTTTGGACAATTGATCCAAATCATTTTCTAAATCGATAGTTTGTGCAATTGACGTAGCCGGACTTTCTTCAACACTACTCGATGCAAATGCAGGTGATCCCACCGCCAAGAGACACACAGATAAAGAAGTTAGTAATAGTTTCTTAAAACTCATTTTTATCACTCTCTTTCTTTTATTTGGAATGTTTTCATAACCTTTATTCTTTAATTAAAATAATCAGAAGACTGAATCTCAGAGCACTCAATGTATGAGATCAAGTACTCTTTTCATTTGGATGGAAGAATTGTACTTTCTTTGACGTACCTTTGTTCGTTGTCTAGGATTTCTTCAGCGATAGATCCTAACAGTGGGTGGGTACACAATTTTACTAGCCAACTTGCATACGGTTTTATATTTTTTACAACTCTCCCTTCTTATGGTATATATCCATCTTACAACAAACGTAAAAATTTCCAATAGTATAAAAGTATTGGATTAATATGTTAATTGTGGTTCGTGTTTTTGCATACATAGTGTCGAAGTTTCATAAATATTGTTAGAAATTAAATATATAGGGGCGAAAGTCTTAGGGCGATATAAACTTGTAATTGAAAATCACTGAATACGATATGATGAATAGCCTTGTTCGTTTTCTTCTTAAATCGAGTAGGAGGGGGCGGCGAGCCTTCCTCTCCATCTATCTGCTTCATTTACT
>NZ_NFVA01000265.1 GCF_002264395.1 Paenibacillus sp. VTT E-133291 | reverse complement strand
ACTCCTACGCCAGTCGCCCACGCTTTCGCCACTGTCCCGTTAAATCCGCGCGTAACTCCGGTCAGCGTATTTCCGCTTTTGCCCGTATACTTAATCGTTTCCGCACTCTCATCTACGCCAATTGTCGCAATATTCGGAGCGTCCGGTAGTTTAGACGCATCGAGCAACGTAATTGTCGTCTGAATATCCGTAATTGCTGCCGATAGTTCCGTCGCCGGACTGTTCGCGACCGCCGGAAACATTTCTTGTAGCGCCATCTATTCGTTCCCCTCTCCGTTATTACTGCGTGAATTTAACCGACGTACTTGATACC
>NZ_NFVA01000250.1 GCF_002264395.1 Paenibacillus sp. VTT E-133291 | reverse complement strand
GAGATCGGCCGCGCGCTAGCGGATTATCTCGCGCCTGAAACGGAGGCGACCGCTTGATGGACGGAACACTTTGGGCGGAGGTCGCCAAGAACGGAATATTTGCGGTTGCAGCCGCAGTCATCGCGTGGACCTTATGGAAAGAGATGCGCCGAATGTCCGACGAAGCTCGCGCGCGGGAAGAACGCATAAGCACGGAAGCCAAGACGGAACGCGAACGGATGCACACGGAGTCCCTTGCGCGTGAAGACCGCTTGATGAAGCTGGCGGAAGGACTGACGGATCGATTCGAAGCGCTGGCCGGTCAATACGAGAACCTGGCGCTCGATGTCCGCGATATTAAAACGATAGTACACGGAAAGGATGCTGCGTAAATATGGGCGA
>NZ_NFVA01000120.1 GCF_002264395.1 Paenibacillus sp. VTT E-133291 | reverse complement strand
CCGTGGAGGTTCGAGTCCTCTCGCCGGTATATCAAAAAGGTTTGTAAAGTCGCTTGTATAAGCAACTTTACAAACCTTTTTTCTTTGTCTTTGAGCTTTTATTCTTAAGCCGTTGAATTAGAGGCGTCTCTAATTCAACGGCCTTTTTGTGTGGAGTGTTGTTTTATTGACTGCTTAGGCGGAATGCTCGTGGAGTGAGACCAATTTCACGTTTAAACATATTGCAAAATTGGGCGTCATTCACAAACCCAGCAGCAGCTGATACTTCAGAGATATGCATTTGGGTATGTTGCAAGAGAGACTTTGCATAATCCAGACGTTTCAATAGTAGATAGCGTAGAGGTGAAGCACCGAATCGCTCTTTAAATAAATGGCGGAAACGATCATAGCTGTATCCAGACATCTCAGAAAGTGTTGCGACCGATAGCTTATGGCGGTAATGCTCATTCATATAGTTTAGAACATATTGGACTCTGTCTTCCGTTGGCGATTGAAACCCAGATGCGCTAAGAAGCCGTATCAGATGAACAGTGATTTCGCTCATTTGCAGGTTCAATAGTTCAGAGAATCCATCTTGTTTGCGCGTAAACTCTGCTTTCATTCGAAGCAAGATCTCTAGAACAGTATGGTCTTTATCATCTTCATATACGCCTTGCAAATTCTCCATATTTGGGTGATTTGAATGGAAGCCTACAAATAGTATAGTAGCATCCTCGCGATGGTTCTCGTCATGTTTATGATTGGGTGGTATTAGCGCGAATGAAGAAGAACGAAAATGATAACTTCGCGAACCTACATTAGTAGTTCCTAATCCGTTTAAATAATAGACTAGTTCATAACATTCATGTTGGTGTGGTGGAATATAGGTATTAACCTCATGTGCTGCATTTACAATATATAGAACACGATCCATGATGACCCTCCATTAATTATGTTTTAGCCGAATCGCACAAAAATATGACCGAAATCATATAATTATTTTCATTAATATTTGATATGATCGTATCAATAAATCCGGAAATTAGCAACCTGACTGGCCATCTCGTTCGGGAATTAGTCGGATTATTTGTGAAAATGATAATTTTATCTCTATTTTAGAGTCTATTTGTTAAAATCATTGAAATATTAACAATGTAACCTGCAATATGAGAGTTTCCATCTAAATCGTGAAACATACAACGGACTAAGAAGGAGAATCTCTCAAATTACTAACCAATTATAAATAGGGGGAATAGAAAAGTGAAAAAGAAAGTTCTTTCTTTGTTGTTACTAGTAGTAATGGTAATGGTCACAGCCTGTGGAAATAATACGTCGAGTAATGGATCTTCCGCGAATGCAGGATCTAATGCTGCTGAAGGTGGAGAAACAGGTTCAGGGGATAAACTCAAGGTCGTGCTATTGATTCCAGGTACGCTTGGGGATAAATCATTCTTTGACTCTGCGAATAGCGGTTTACAAAAGGTTAAGGATGAACTGGGTGCAGAAACAAAGGTTGTAGAAATGGGTGTCGATAAAACGAAATGGGAGCCTACGTTTAACGATATCGCCGCTGAGGACTGGGATGTTATTATTTCTGGCGGATCGGAAATTACAGAGATGTTTAATGCAACGGCTGAATTATATCCAGACAAAAAATTCATTAACTATGATACCGATATAGATGAAGCACCAGAGAATATGTACAACATGTCTTATGCGACAAATGAAGTATCTTTTCTGGCAGGTGCTGTAGCAGCACTAGCTACTCAATCTGATATGGCTAATGCTAATCCTGAGAATGTGATCGGATTTGTAGGCGGCATGGACATTCCAGGAATTAACGCTTTCTTGGTTGGCTACATTCAGGGCGCTCAATATGTTGATCCTGAGGTGAAGGTCGCTGTATCCTATGCTGGTGATTTCGTTAACCCGGCTAAAGGTAAGGAGCTTTCGTTGATTCAATACAACTCCGGTGTAGATGTTATTTTTAACGTAGCTGGCGGTACAGGTCTTGGGATCTTTGATGCAGCTAAAGAGAAGAAGAAATACGCTATTGGCGTAGACTCCGATCAGGCGATGTTGCTTAACACAACAGATAGCGAAAAAGCAAACTTGATTGTTACTTCTTCTATTAAAAAGATTGATATGGCTATTCTGGGTGCCGTGAAGAAATTACAAGAGGGTACGCTTGAAATGGGTAAACGTGATGTGTTGAGCTTTGTAGATGATGGTGTGGGCATTGCAGAAAATGATATCTATAAAAATATCTTCCCTGCCGATCTTCAGGCTAAAGTTGAAGAAGTGAAGCAAAAGCTGATCAACAAAGAAATTACAGTAGATAATGCTATGGGAATGGAAACCTCTGAAGTAGAAGCCATTCGTAACGCAGTTAAGCCTTAAGTATAGCTATAAAGTGATAAACCTACAGTTGGAGATTCTTCTTTCAGAAGAATTCCAGCTGTATATTTTTGCAGACCTCCAAGTCGAAAGGCGTTGAGACCTATGAACAAAGCTCTGCTGGAAATGCGGGGAATTACCAAGGTGTATCCCAATGGTGTCGTTGCAAATAAAGACGTGCATTTTTCTTTACGTGAGGGAGAAATTCATGCGATTGCGGGCGAAAACGGCGCTGGTAAATCAACTTTAATGAAGATCATGTTCGGCATGGAAGAGCCTAGTGAAGGTGAAATCTTTATCAAGGGTGAAAAAGTGAAGCTGCAATCTGCTCAGGATGCCATTGATAGAGGAATTGGTATGGTCCACCAGCATTTTATGCTGGTCCCTTCTTTTACGGTAGCAGAGAACATGGTGCTGGGTATGGAGCCCCGTAAGGGGGTTGGCATCCATTATGCAGAAGCTGTACGCATGACCGAAGAGACTGCGAAGAAATACAATTTGGCAGTGGATCCAAAAGCAAAAGTGGAGGATCTCACGGTTGGTATGAAGCAAAAGGTTGAAATTCTGAAGGCGCTGCTGCGAGGTGCAAAAATCCTCGTTCTGGATGAGCCGACCGCAGTGTTGACCCCGCAGGAAACAGAGGAATTGTTCCGGGAGCTTAAGCAGTTAAGAGAGCAGGGACATACGATTGTTTTTATTTCACACAAATTGAAAGAAGTGAAAGCGATCTGCGACAGAATTACGATCATGCGTAGTGGACGTAGTGAAGGTGTTTTCCAAACGAAGGATGTCACGGAGCAAGAAATCTCACGCCTTATGGTGGGCAGAGACGTCGTGTTGAAATACGACAAGGAGATTCTGTCTATTGGCGAGCCGGTACTCACTGTGCAAGGTCTAGGTGTAAATGATGCACACGGCAAAGCGTTGCTAACAGATATCAACTTTGCAGTACGCGGGGGACAAATTATCGGGATTGCTGGTGTAGAAGGGAATGGGCAGACACAGCTCATTGAGGCTCTTACGGGTAGCCTAAGAGGGGTCTCAAGCCAAGGCTCTGTGCTAGTGAAGGGAAAAGATATTCGTGAATCGGATATTTTGGATATTCGTAAGCTAGGCGTTTCCTATATCCCAGAGGATCGGATGCATCAAGGGATAGCCAGTGATGCGAGCATAGCGGATAATCTGCTGTCTACTCAGTATCGTACAAAAGATATGAATAAAGGTCCCTTTTTAAATGGATCACGAATTGCCAAGCTTGCAGTATCACTTGTAGAAGAATTTAAAGTCCGCTGTTCGGGACCTTCTCAGCCAATAGGAATGTTATCAGGTGGTAACATGCAGAAGGTAGTAGTGGCAAGAGAGTGTTCTACAGAACCGCAACTGCTTATTGCAGAGCAGCCGACACGGGGCGTGGATATAGGCGCGGCCCAATTCATACATCAAAAGCTGTTGGAGCTGCGCTCAGACGATTGCGCTATTTTGCTAGTGTCAGCAGACTTAAATGAGATCTTGGAGATCAGCGATAATCTACTAGTGATGTATGAAGGAAAGATTGTTGCCTTTTTCGAGGAGCCTTCCAAGGTTAGTGAAGAAGAATTAGGGCTTTATATGCTAGGGATTCATCGACAGGACGAGGAGCAAATCAGGAGGGCCGTAAATCATGTTTAAAGTAAAATATTTTGAATACATTCGAACATCGGCAGTCATCGTAATTGCACTCGCTATTGCTTTTCTGATCATCTCATTGGTCAGCAATCAGCCGGTGAAGACAATTGGGATATTCCTATTTGAGCCGCTATCCAGTAAAGGCCATATCGGTAATGTGATTGAGATGGCCATTCCGCTCATGTTCACTGGGTTAGCAGTTTCTTTGTTGTTCCGGGCAAATATGTTCAACTTGGGAGCTGAAGGGATTTTCTATTTCTCCGGTGTTGTAACTTCCGTGTTGGCTATTCATTTAACGCTGGACGGGTGGCTTCATCCGATCGTAGCTATTGCTGCGGGTTCGATTGTAGGAGCGTTGCTCTCGGCAATACCCGGCATCCTCAAAGCCAAATGGAATGCCAATGAGCTGGTTACATCCTTGATGTTCAATAATATTTTGTTTGGAGTAGGTTTATATCTATTGAACTATCACTTACGTGATGCAAAAGCATTTGCCAATGTATCCTACAAATTCGAGAAAACGGCACTGCTGAGTAAAATGGTACCTGGCACCCGTATTCATACCGGACTTATTATCGTTATCGTGCTTATTATTGCAGCACATTTATTCCTATACAAGACTAAATGGGGATATGAGCTGCGAATGACAGGCATCAACCGGAACTTTGCACGTTATTCAGGCATGAGGACCGCGAAGGTTATTATACTGGTTCACTTGATTGCTGGTTTTATCGCGGGGATGGGGGGTTCCGTAGAAGTGCTAGGGATGTACAACCGATTCCAATGGACCTCGTTACCAGGTTATGGTTTAGATGGTGCTCTTGTAGCGATGTTAGCCAAGAATAATCCGCTATCCGTAATCGGTGCAGCATTATTCCTTGCGTATATCCGGATCGGAGCCGATATGATGGCACGTCTGTCTGATGTACCTTCAGAGATGATTTCTATTATACAGGCGATTATCATTCTTCTGATTTCAGCAGAGCAATTTCTGAAGTTCTGGAAAAATCGGATGCTCTTGAAGGAGGCGAAGGAAGCGTGAACAGCTTGTTTGATGTAATTTTTACGACTGACTTTGCGTTTTCTGTTCTTCGGGTGACGACACCGATTCTATTCGCCGCATTGGGAGCGTTAATCTCTAATAGGGCTGGTATCATCAACATTGGTATGGAAGGCATCATGCTTGTCGCGGCGTTAGCCGGTGTCATTGTAAGCAGCTACACGCATAGTGCGTGGGTAGGTTTACTCGGGGCCGTGATGTCCGGAACACTGATCGCTGGAATATTAGCTTTTTTCACACTGAAATTCAAAACACATATCATTCTCGGCGGTGTAGCTATTAATATGTTCGCTTCTGGAGGAACCGTGTTTATTCTTTATTTACTTAGTGGAGATAAGGGATCTTCTACTTCTCTGGCGAGTAAAGTGCTGCCTAGCGTAGACATTCCTTTGCTGAAGGATATTCCCGTGCTGGGGCCGATTTTATCAGGGCATCACATTTTGACCTATGTATCTATCATTGCTGTGTTTGTTGTCTACTATCTCTTAAACCGTACACCGCTTGGTCTGCGCATTCGTTCAGTGGGTGAAAATCCACACGCAGCTCAATCTGTAGGTGTAAGTGTTGTGAAAATACAGTATATGGCTTTGCTGCTTAGTGGATTTTTCGCTGGTTTGGGTGGGGCATACATGTCGATGGGTTACCTGTCACTGTTCACTCGCGATATGATCGCTGGTCGGGGCTGGATTGCCATTGCGGCAGAGTCTATGGGGAGAAGTACGACAGTAGGTACGGCGTTAACTTCTCTTTTATTTGGTACCGCAGATGCATTGTCGAATGCGCTTCAGGTGCTGAAAATTCCTGCGGAGCTAATCGGCACGCTTCCTTATGTAGCAACGGTAATTGGACTAGTGATCTATGCCGTATCTGAGACACGGAAGAAGAACAAAAAGCTAAAGAGCCCGCTAATGAAATAGCGATAGAAATAACGAGGATTTATACAACTAAGGAGTGAATGACTATGCGAACACCTATTATTATTGACTGCGATCCAGGGCATGATGACGCAATCGCTATCCTGCTTGCAATAGCAAATTCGGAGAAGCTGGATCTGCGCGGGATTACAACGGTTGGTGGAAACCAGATCCTCGATAAAATTACAGAAAACGCACTTAAAGTGATCAGCTTTGTGAATGCTGATATTCCTGTAGCCAAAGGGGCTGCGGGTCCGCTGTTCGGCAAGCTTGTTACTGGTGAGGAAGCACATGGTGAATCAGGCATGGACGGCCCACTATTGCCACCAAGTAAATTCCGGCCTGTAGAAGAAGGCGCTGTGGAATTTATGCTGAATATTATCCGTTCTTCGGAGGAGAAGATTACGCTCGTACCGATGGCTCCTTTAACAAATATCGCCCTGCTAATCACTGCTTATCCAGAGATTAAGGAAAGAATTGAAAAGATTTCACTGATGGGCGGAGGAATTTCTTATGGAAATGTAACCTCTACTGCGGAGTTTAACATCTATGTAGATCCTGAAGCTGCTCGTATCGTGTTTGAGTCGGGTATTCCGATTACGATGAGTGGTCTGGATGTGACTGATAAGGCAGCCATTTTCGAAGATGAGATCGCAGCATTGAAAGAGCGTGGGCCAGTGTCCACTATGGTCGGAGAGCTGTTAGATTTCTATTCGATCTTCGGAAAGAAAATGGGCTATGTCGGTAGTGCACTGCATGATCCATGCGCCGTAGCTTGGCTCTTGCATCCAGAACTGTTTGAATCCGAGCATCTATATGTAACGGTAGAGACAGAAGGCAAGCTAACACGTGGAATGACGGTTGCAGACAAACGAAAGAAGACAGATCGTCCAGCAAATGTAGAAGTTCTGGTGGGAGTAGACCGGGAAGCATTTATGAAACTGATCTTTGATTCACTGGAAAAGCTAGATCAAGAGCTGCTTGCGGCTGAAGGGAATTAACCTATGGCAGGATGGGAGAGACTTCAGGAGACGGTTCAGTTTGAATTGGTTCAGCGTGGAGAAGAAGGCTGCAGGATTAACGGCTTCGCGGATAAACTAGCTGCTGCAGGTGCCGATGAGATTAAGCTGATGCAAGTATACAACGAGTTGATGGAGCTCACGGTTGCTGAGGACTTTCCTTATGAAGAGCCGTCTTCACTGGAAGAGATTCGTCGTCTACGTCCAGAAGGTCCACGCAAGCTTGAGGCTGACTGGAGCGAAGCAGAATGGAGAGATAAGTTCTACGGAGCTTGGCTAGGTAGAAGCGTCGGTTGCGCACTTGGCAAACCATTGGAGTATTGGGACTACCTCTACGGTAAAGATGGACGCCCGGGCTGGGAGAATATTGAGCTGTGGTTCCGGGGTGCGGACGCATGGCCAATTACTGGTTATACGCCTGGGCATTCGCGGGCAGAGGCAGAATATGGCCTTGGTTTAAGTGATTGGACGTATGCGAGTACCAGCGAGACTATTAAGTTTATGGAGAGCGATGATGATATTCGTTACACGGTTCTAGGCCTTATGTTGCTGGAGCAGAAGGGGCTGGACTGGGATTCTTGGGATATCGGGAAGCTCTGGCATAAATATCTGACATATGCTCAGGTATGTACGGCAGAGACACAGTCGTATATGAATTTTGCACAGGAGACGTCTCATCTGCATGGTGAGAAGCCTGCGGATTGGTTGGCTCGGCAGGAAAGAGTGCGGATGCACTTAAATCCTTACCGGGAATGGATTGGTGCGGCAATACGCGCAGACGGGCTGGCTTATGGTGCGGCGGGTCATCCTGAGCTTGCGGCGGAGTTAGGCTGGCGCGATGCTTCTTTTTCACATGTGAAGAACGGGATCTATGGCGAAATGTTTAATGCGGCGATGATTTCGGCAGCTTTTGCTGAAAAAGATAACGAGCGTATTCTTGAGATTGCTCTTAGTGAGATCCCTAGTACTAGCCGTCTGGCAAGTGACGTTCTACGGGGTATAGATATTGCACAGAAGGCCAAGAGTGAGCGTGAATTAGTGAGTAAAATTTGGGATACATTCAGTCATTATGATGCGGTGCATACCAATAATAATGCAGCTCTTGTGGCTGCTTCGCTAGTCTATGGCGGGAATGATTTTGAAAAAGCGGTCGTTACATCCGTTTACGGCGGAATGGATACAGACTGTAATGGTGCTACAGTTGGTTCTATTATGGGAGCGAAGCTTGGAGCAAGTGTGCTGCCGGCTTCGTGGGTTGAACCGCTCCATGATACGCTATATGCGGATCTGCCTGGGTTCCATCCGATAGCGATTTCGGAATGCGCGGAGCGAAGCTATCAGGTGTTCTTGAAGATTCGCAAGGAGCTTGACGGAAAGTCTTAGATCAGGGAATGCGAATAGAAAAAAAAGGATGTCTTAAGCTATCGAGCTTAGACATCCTTTTTTTCGTAGCTATCTAGTTCTTGAAATAGATGTAACAGGGGTTTAGGAGTTAGGTAACAGGAGAATCCTGATTTGAAGAGGGTGTTGTACAGTAATTTATTAGGGAGATAAACACTTAAAAATAGCCCGGTATAAAGGGTTTTTATGTTATCACTATTTTTTCCTGATATATCATTTGAAGAAAAATGATGACACAGAACATAAAATGCCTTATTATTTAAAGAGATTTTTAGTAAAACAGTTTTTAAATAATTATAGTACAAACCTTGGCTTAGAAGGTTCCAGTATAAATGGAAAGGAAGGGGGAGTTTGCAATCCTATCGCTGAGTGGGGTGAGTAAAGCCTTCAAGCTGAAGGACGGCATGTATCAGGCGGTGGATGATGTATCGCTGGATGTGAAGAAAGGATCGATTCACGGGATTATTGGTGAAAGCGGTGCAGGGAAATCCACACTGCTGCGACTAATTAATCTGCTGGAAAAGCCGGACCAAGGGACAGTAACCGTAGAAGGGCAACATTTAACCGGAATGCCGAGTAAACAGCTACGGAAAGCTAGGGAAAAGATTGGGATGATTTTTCAGCAATTTAATCTGGTCAATAACGTCACGGTAAGCGGCAACATTTCGATCCCTCTGGAACTGGCAGGGGTGCCGAAGCGTGAACGGATGAAGCGGGTGAAGGAATGTCTCGATTTTGTCGGATTGGCTGATAAGGCAGAGCAATATCCCGCACAGCTAAGTGGAGGACAGCGACAACGTGTAGCGATCGCCCGGGCGCTTTCTAACAGTCCAGGACTATTGCTATGTGACGAACCAACATCCTCACTAGATCCAGGAACAACTGCGGATATTCTGAATGTCCTGAAGCATATTAATGGGGGCCTTGGGGTTACTGTAGTGATTGTTACGCATGAGATGGATGTTGTCAAAAGCATTTGCACGCACGTATCCGTAATGGAAAAGGGTCGAATCGTAGATTCGTTCTCTCGCGATGACGGTGATTTCCGGCCTGCTGCAGTTCGTACTGGCTCGTACCGGGATCAAATTCTGGGTAAAGCGGGGGAAACTCATGTTTGATAGTGTACTTCAATATCAGGCACAGATGTGGGAGTCGATTGGAGAAACTTTTATAATGGTCGGCATTTCTGTTGGTGCCGCACTGCTGCTGGGGCTTCCGCTCGGGACGTTGTTGTTCTTTTGCCGAAAAGGGCAGCTCTATGAGAATAAAACATTGTCACTGGTGCTTAACAGCATCGTAAATATTATCCGTTCATTTCCATTCCTGCTGCTTGTCGTTGCACTTATTCCCGTCACTCGTTTCCTTGTCGGAACTGCGATTGGAACAATGGCAGCCACGGTTCCATTATCCATAGTTGCTATTGCTTATTACTCTCGTCTGGTGGAGCAGTCTTTGCTGGAGGTTCCTAAAGGAGTCATAGAAGCGGCGTTGTCTATGGGAGCCTCGAAGCTGGGGTTGATCTTTAAATTCCTGTATGTAGAGGCCCGTTCGGGTCTGGTGCTCGGACTTACTACCTCTACCATTAGTTTTATCTCTTATTCGACCGTAATGGGGGTTGTTGGAGGGGGCGGGGTTGGCGATTTTGCGATCCGTTATGGCTATCAGCGTTTTGAGACTGAAGTGATGATCTATGCGATTGTTGTGATGATTGTATTAGTTCAGATGGTTCAATTCACAGGAGGAACGATTTCGCGGCTGTTAGATAAGCGTTGATCCTGTACTTCAAATATATGTAATACAAAATGATTGAATATATAAACTGGGGGTTAGTTGTAGTAATGAAAAAGTCAATGATAATTGTGCTAATGTTAATGGTATTGGTAGTAGCGGGTTGTGGTTCTAATAATGCAGCCGAGAACAATTCTGCCAAAGGTAGCGATGATCTAACCAAATTAAAGATTGCTACTTTGATTCCACCAATGACGGAAATTCTGGACATTGTAAAGCCACTTCTGAAGGAAGATGGTATTGATCTTGAAATTGTTGTGCTGTCTGACAATGTGCAGCCTAATGAAGCTTTGGCGAATAAAGAGGTAGATGCTAACTTTTTCCAACACGTTCCTTATATGAAGCAGTTTAATGAAAGTAAAGGCTCCAATCTAGTAGAGGTACAGCCTGTCTATGACGCTATTTATGGTGGATACTCCAAGCGCTACAAGAATGTTGCGGATCTTCCTGAAGGCGCAACACTTGTAATGGCTAATGACCCTTCCAATATCGGTCGTTCCTTACAAATGTTCGCTGCAGCCGATCTCATTAAGCTAAAAGAAGGCGTAGGGATCAAGGCTACACAAGCAGACATTACTGAGAATCCAAAAAACTTTAAGTTTGAGGAAGTAGATCTGTTGATGTTGGCTCGTATGCTGGATGATGGCGATCTAGTAGCAATGACCCCGGCTTATGCTAGCCCACTTGGGTTGACACCGAAGAAAGATGCACTGATTACAGAAGGCGCGGATTCTGAATTCACAATTACCTTAGTTGCGCGTGAAGACAACAAGGATTCTGATGCCATTCAGAAGTTGGCTAAACGGATTAGCGGACCAGAAGTGAAGAAATTCCTTGAGGATAATTACGCGGATATCGCGTTGCCTGCTTTTAAATAAGCTTAAATAGTTAGATTAGTAATTCAACGAGACTTGTCCATTATGGGCAAGTCTTTTTTTGTGTCACTAGAATGTAAGAACTGCTCTATATAATGGGTTGTAGAATAACAAAGCGGAATGGAGATGGGGATATGTCTGTACTTAGCGCAATTAATCTCACAAAACATTACGGTAAGGGTACTAACCTGGTCAAGGCACTAGATGGTATTAACGTAGAGATACACAACGGTGAATTTATAGCGATTGTCGGGACATCAGGAAGTGGGAAGTCAACGCTCTTACATATGCTTGGCGGACTTGATCGGGCAACTGATGGACAAGTGATCATAGATGGAAAGAATATTTTTAGGATGAAGGATGATGAGTTAACCGTATTTAGGAGAAGAAAAATTGGATTTGTGTTTCAGAACTACAATCTGGTGCCGATTCTGAATGTATACGAGAATATAGTGCTACCCATAGAGCTGGATGGAAACAAAATAGATAAGGATTTCGTGGATCATATTGTGAATACGTTAGGTCTCTCGCAAAAATTGGACAACCTCCCAGGTCACCTATCAGGCGGTCAGCAGCAAAGGGTAGCTATCGCACGGGCCTTGGCAGCTAAACCTTCCATTATCCTAGCAGATGAACCTACAGGGAACTTGGACAGCATTACTAGTCAGGAGGTCATTGGATTACTCAAAGTAACTAGCAGACAGTTTAATCAGACGATTCTAATGATTACTCATAATGAAGAGATTGCTCAGCTTGCAGACCGGACCATCCGGATAGAGGACGGTAAAATTACTGGAGGGGCATTGTGATGATGTTTCCAAACAGCAATAAACCAATTGTTAAAAAGCTGACAAGCAGGAGCCTGAAAGCCAACCGGACCCGAAATCGGTTCGTAATTATAGCCATCGTGCTTACTACCTGGCTTATTACTTCTTTTTTTAGTATTGGACTTAGCAACTATAAAACCTTCGAAATGCAGCAATTGAAAATAAACGGGACCATGGCTGGTGCCTACTTGACCTCACCGTCAGAACAGCAATTAAACAAGTTAAAGGAACATTCCTATATTAAGACCATCGGACTTCAGTCCAAAGTGGGGGATGTTGTCAATACTCCTGAATGGGGAGACCTTAATTTAGCTTTGCTCTGGTATGACTCTACGGAATGGACAGAAATGCGTGTGCCTGTGATCGACGGATTAAAGGGCAAGTACCCAGAGAAGGACAATGAAATCGCCGTTCCATTATGGATATTACAGTCGTTGGGGATTAATGATCCGCAGTTAGGCATGAGCTTGCCATTTACTTACTCTGTTTCGCGAGATGGGGTGAAATCTCAAGAGAATAACAACTTCGTACTAAGTGGATGGTTTACCGATTACAGTCATGTCCGTACCGGGAATTCTGGAGCTATGCTGGTATCGGGGGCTTTTGCTACAGCTCATGGCGTAGATCTTAAGAATCCCAAAAATGCCACTATTCTATTTAATGAGAAAAACACGGATGAACTTATCTCGCGTTTGCAACAGGATATTACTTTAGAAAAAAATCAAAAGCTCGAACCTGTCTCTAACCAATCGTCTACCTCTTCAGATAGAACAGCGACTTTGATCGGTTATGCTGGAATTATATTATTTGTTATGTTGAGCGGATATTTATTAATTTATAATGTGCTTTATATTTCTGTCTCAAGGGATACAAGGTTCTACGGTCTACTTAGAACGCTAGGAACTACACAACTGCAGATTAAAAAAATAGTTAGGGCACAGGCTTCACGGTTAGCACTTATCGCTATCCCACTGGGACTTGCCGCAGGAGCTGTGACTTCCTTCGTAATGGTGCCGCTGGCTATGAGTACAATGGATTTGGATACGGGCGTGGTGATTTCTTTTCACCCGTTAATCTTTATTGGAGCTGCGTTGTTTGCTTGGTTGACCACCATGTTTAGCGCTATCAAACCTGCCTCTATCGCTGGCAAAGTCTCTCCAATAGAAGCGGTGAGATATACAGGTACGATGGTTAAAGCTAAGACGAAGCGGGGAACTGGCGGATCTAAGCTGCATCGACTGGCTTGGCGTAATATTTTTAGAGTGAAAAAAAGAGCGATGGTTGTATTTCTCTCTTTATTTCTCGGGCTGACAACTTTTCTGGTGATCAATACGCTTGTGCTTAGTATGAGTACAGATCATTTTATTGCTGAATACATGGATAACGATTTCACGCTGTCCAATCAGACGATGTCCTTTGGGTTTGAGGGGGAAATGAAAGCCAAGATTACAGAGGATATGATCAAGGAAATTCAGGATATAAAGGGATTAAAAGAGGTCTTCAAAGCTTATACCGGGATAGGTCAGATCAAGTATGATCCTAAGGTGTTCAGTAAGTATATGGATGAATTCGCAAAATCATATCACACAGATCGCCCTACCGATGAACAATTAGCTGTGCCTCAAAGCTTGTTCTCAATGACCCATGTTATTGGGTTAGACTCAGCTCAGGTTAAGAAGATGGAAGAGAAATTAGAAATCACTGTAGATATGGAACGCTTTGAAAAAGGTGAGATCGCCTTGCTGGACAATTTTAGTCTCAGTGGTCTTGAGATAGGAGATCTATTTCAAATAGGTCCTATAAACAGCGAAGCGACACAATCTTTCGATATTGGCGGGCTAGGTGACTTCAGCTCTCTAGGGTCGGCACATTTTGTAGCTCCGAATGTATACATCAGTCACACTGCAATGGAGAAATTTATGAAAAACCCACTTATAAGTAAAGTGTATATTAATGCTGACTCAGAAGACTGGAAGCAGATTACCGATCAATTGGAAGGACTCATCGGCGGAGATAGTGAGCTGAAGCTGGAGTCGAAGCTGTATATGGAAAAATTCATGGAATCGGCAAAGTTAACCTTTTACATTATGGGTGGCGGAATTGCGCTCATTCTAGCGCTGATTGGAATTTTGAATTACGTTAATATTATGTATACAGGAGTTGTAGCTCGGAAGCTGGAGTTCGCAGTGATGGAGAGCATCGGGATGACCTCTAAGCAGATGAGAAAGCTGTTGCTGTTTGAAGGAGCAGGTTATGCGATCATATCTACATTGCTAATCTCAACAATAGGCACATTAATCAGTTACGGTGCTTATAGCCTGTTCAGCCAAGAAGCTACTTATGCTGTGTTTAGCTTCCCAACCCTTCCGCTTTCAATTGCAATTGTACTCGTTTTTGTGGTTTGCCTGAGTGTTCCGCTTATTGCTTATAAGCAAATTAAAAAGGACAGCATTGTGGAACGTCTGCGGCAAATGGAATAGAGCTAATTAATTTACAGCGTAGCCTTCCTCTGCTTGTTACAATGATAGGTATTGAGGTGAGTTTCAATGACAACCATTCTAATAGTAGAGGATGACCGTCTCTTAAATGAGGGATTAAAGTTCATGCTTGAAAAAGAAAACCATAAGATTATTCAGGCCTATTCTTATCAAGAGGGCATCTCTGCGAATCAGGATCAGACCATCGGTCTGGTCCTTTTGGACATTAATCTCCCCGATGAGAGTGGCCTTATACTGTGTCGGGAAATTCGGCGAACGAGTTCCATTCCGGTTATATTTCTAACTGCCAACGATACGGAGCAGGATATGGTAGCTGGATTTGGGCTAGGAGCTGATGATTATATTGCGAAGCCATTTAGCATGGCCGTACTTTTGCAACGTGTTAAGGCTGTTCTCCGACGAACAGGCACTGATGGGGGCTCAGAGCTGTTTCATTACAAGGATATTACAATTAACTCAGCCAAAATGAAGATTTACAAATATGGACAAGAAATAAAACTAACCACTAATGAGTATCGTCTCCTTGCCATCTTAACCGAAAATAGCGGTCAAGTTCTTACTAGGAGGTTAATGCTGGAGAAGCTATGGGATATAGATGGTAATTTTGTGGATGAGAATACACTAAGCGTAAATATTCGTAGGCTGCGGTCTAAAATTGAGGATGATCCGAAAGATTGTCAATATATTAAAACTGTATTCGGTATCGGCTACACATGGGGAGAGTAAGGATGAAGAATCCCTTTACAAAAATTATTTGGAGCTCGTTCACCTTTTTTGCCGTAGCCGTTGTGTTGTTTGTATCTATGCTTATCTATTATAAGCCTGAGAGGCATGTAGTTATTGTATCCGTGGTGTTTATTAGCTTGATGGTTTTGCTGTTTATAAGTTTTGTGCTCGCGCTTCGTAAAGAAATGCTAAACACTCTATCTTCATTGTCGGGCTTGATTCAAGATCTTATTAATGGACAAATGACTCAGATGTTCCCGGTGCAGGAGGATACACTTCTCTCTAAATTACAGCATCAGGTTATTCAATTATCTGAGCTGTTGTCTTCGCAGAAGCAGCGCTACCGTGAAGAGAGTCAAGAAGTCAAAACATTGATCTCTGATATCTCTCATCAACTTAAGACTCCTTTAGCCAATTTAGGGATGTATAACAGCCTTCTTATGGATGAAGGACTGCCCGCTGAAACACGTAGTGAATTTACTCGCCATATGGGTAGCCAGATTGAGAAGCTGTCTTGGCTCATGGAGAATCTGATCAAGTTATCACGGCTCGAATCCGGTATTATAGAGCTTCATACGGAGAAGTATGGTCTTGAGAATACTGTGTTGTCAGCGATCAAACAGGCGTTTCCAGCAGCCGAGCAAAAGAATATAGTGATCTTACTGGAATCCGATCAGGGAATTACGCTGCAACATGATCCCAAGTGGACGGGAGAAGCTATCTATAACATCATCGATAATGCTCTGAAATATACGCTCGGGTCCTGCAGTGTTAGAATTACGATTCGCAGGTATGATCTTTTTGCAAGGATTGATGTTGCCGATGGTGGAATAGGAATTCCTGCCGCTGAGATGAATGACATTTTTAAACGATTTTACCGAGGTGCGGGTTCCAATGGAACTGAAGGTGTTGGCATAGGCCTTTATTTAGCCCGTAAAATTGTGACCGAGCAGGGTGGATATATAAAAGTGAGATCCGAGTTAAGTAAAGGAAGTGTTTTTTCTATATTTTTGCCGTTACGCTGATTCTGAATGTACTCGAAGCTTAGCCCCTAAATTGGGGGTTATTCTCAAAATATAAGAAAGTATATGTTTCACGTTATACATTATCCTTATATTTC
>NZ_NFVA01000049.1 GCF_002264395.1 Paenibacillus sp. VTT E-133291 | reverse complement strand
TTCCCCCGCCATTTTATATATTAGAATCTAGGACTACTGTACCTGCTGCGGCGAGGTGTAAGCACTAGCCAGATGCTGTAGAGCAGCAGGATGCCTGCTGTAATTAGGCCAGTTAAATAGACATTGCTGGCCTCTTTTTGTTCCAAGGCAATCGCGATGAAAGCCCATACGAATACGAGTGGATAGATGCTATCTCGGTAAGGATAGCTGACCACAACCGCAAGCAGAGTCCCCACGCAGAGCAGGATAACGGCCCAAGTGCTACCGCTAAGGCCCCAACCTTCCCAATGATTCTTCTCCAGAACAACGCTGACGTTCACGATAGTGGCCACAGAGATCCAGCCAAGGTATATACTGAAGGGCAACTTTACAAGCCAATTCTCGCCTGGAGTAGGATTTGCAATCAGGCGTGTTTTTCGATAAATGACAATTAGTGTGATTAACATCAGCACCATAGCAACCAGAGAAAGCTCGATGTATAAATACTGCCAGAGGAAGAGCCAGCTCATATTAAAAATACAGCTCAGAACAAACCAGAACTGAATCGCCCTCACAGAATCTCTAGAGGCTGTATAGGAGCGGAATTGATAAATAACGAAGCCGGCTAGCAGTAGATAAATCAGTGACCAGATGGAGAAAGCGTAACCAGCAGGGGTCATGTAGGTATGATATTTGTCGGAAATTTCACCGGTACTGTTTCCACCTAATGGCAAGGTCACTGAGAGTACATTGACAATGATCACACCTAGAAAGAACAGAAGATTCCACCACTTATAAGGATTATAACGTCTCAAAGAATTCACTCCCTAGCTTTTTTAATAGGGTAATACCTAATTAAAATATACCCGCTTTCAGCACAATTAAGACTATAAACAAGAAAAGAAGTGACTAGTCAGTCATAATATTCATGGATAGCATGGTAGTGGTGAAGGGTATTTTACGATAGTGGCTAGAACAATTTATTAAAAATATGCTGAAATGAATCAAATTTCATAGGTGTTTCTATGTACTTCAACTTTATTTGCATAAAAATCTACAGAAAATATGCAGAAACGTTTTTAAATCAGCGCTTTTTCGTATAAGATGAAGAGATGAAGATTCAAGAGCAGATAAGTTTTATCCTAGTTCTTTATCCTTATATTTCTTACAGGAGTGTATCTCATCTCTAAAAGGATGGAGAAACTACTTCTACTTGTATAGCTTCAAAATTTTATTTCTCGTGAAAAAGGTTGCAGTTACCACCTGATGGTGGCGGACTGGTTCTTTTTTTGCTTGCTTAAAAGACAGGAGATCACCGATGACTAAGCATCTTTATGCAATATGGTTGGGGGATGTGTTATTTTGCTTCTCTGGCGAAACTTCGGAGCCGAAGGTTGACGCTTGGACCCGAGTGGTGAAGCGGCTGGAGCTGCAGGGAGGAGTTCGCCCTTTTGCGAGTGCTGCTCTGCGGCTCGCAGAAGTGAAATATCCGGCTCCTCCTGTAGAGGGGAAGCCGGCACGCCGTGGATTGCCCGGAAGAACATTTGAAGGGCTCGCCTTAGTCCCTAGCGATGCATTTGAACTGCTTCTGGCATGGGATGAGTCGTTATGCCGGGATCAGGGAGTAGAGCCTGGCGGCGAATTGCGCTATTGGGCGGCAGCAGCTCGTTTTGCGCTGGAATTGATGGGTACAGGAGGCGTTACGCCTGGAGCCTTGCCCCCACGTCCGGTAGGTTCACGCCGGCGTGGTGGTGAACAGGCAGCAACGGTCTGCTGGTCACCAGCTTTTCGAAAACAGGAGGATCAGGAGATCTTTCTGCAACTAGCGGCTTCCATGCCAGTATTGGCACTCGGGACACATATCGCTGAGGCAGGTGACTTATCCTCGCGGGAAGAGGCTGGCGCCTATGTGCTTTACTCCTTTATGCAGGCGGTAATGACTGCAGAGATAAAGAAAGTGATTGCGGGTATTGAAAGTGAACTTACCCCTTACAAAGCTAATTATCGCCGGGGTTACTCCCCTTTAACTGAGCTGTGGTGGAATAGTCTTCTTACAGGCAGCCGGGATATACCCGTGCAGGGAACTCAAGCAGAAGTGGCAGATCTTCTGGCTACCGTGAATGAGACAGCTGGTAGCGATGTGCCGCAATCAGAACCTGTAGAAGCACGGAGTGGACAGCTGGGTCTTGGGCTACGACTTGAGCCACCTGGAGATCAAGATGAAATTTGGCGTTTAACCTTCTGGGCGGAGAACAAGGAAGAAGGGGAATTCTGGATTCCGGCAAAATCGATTTGGAGCAGTAAGGAAAGAGAGTTTATGTTATGGGGGAAACGCTATCGCAATATACAGCAGCAGCTTCTTATAGCGCTGGGCCGAGCGGCAAGAATCTCTCCAGATATAGAGCGCGCTCTTTCTAAACCTGCACCTACGGGAGCGGAATTGGAACCAGAGCGACTTTATTTCTTTTTGAAGGAGACGGTGCAGCAGCTGCGTGAGCGTGGAATAACCGTGCAGATGCCATCGCGCTGGAGCCGTGAGGGACGCCGCCGGATTGGCATGAAGATGAAAATGCAGCCGGTAGTGAGCGGGATTGATAGTCCTGCTCCAGTGGCTCTTGGGATGGAAGAGCTGATTTCATTTCGCATTGAAGCCTCACTTGGGGAGAGTACAATCAGTGAAGAAGAACTAAACGCACTGGTGGAGGCTGGCGTACCTTTTGTACGTTTCCGCGGAGAATGGATTGAGATAGATCCTAAAGAAATTCGCCAGGTTCTTAGATATATGAAACGCCATGAAAATGGGGAAATGACCGCAGCCGATTGGATGCGTCTAGAAGCTGAGGATGGTGAAGAGCGGCTCTGGAAAGGGATGTCGGTCACGGGTATGGAAACATCCGGACTATTGTCATCGCTGATGCGGGGTGACATATTGCGTAATCTTCCAGTGCGTCCCGTACCTGAAGGTCTGCACGGCACCCTGAGACCTTATCAGGAGCGTGGCTATCAATGGCTCTCCGTTCTCAGTGGTCTGGGATTTGGGGTATGCCTGGCCGATGACATGGGTCTCGGTAAGACGGTGCAGGTCATTACCTGCCTGCTGGACCGCGCTTTAAGTGCCCCACCTGAAGAAAAGCAGGAGCCTGTGCTGATTCTATGTCCAACCTCACTTTTGGGGAACTGGCAGCGGGAATTGCAGCGCTTTGCGCCTTCGCTTAAAGTTCACATTCATCATGGTGGACGCCGCGTGCGGGGGGATAGCTTTTTAGAACTGGCTGCCAGTCATGATATTGTATTGACGACCTATCATTTAGCGGGTCGTGACAGCGAGGATTTAGCGAATGTTCAGTGGTCCACCGTGGTGCTGGATGAAGCTCAGTATATTAAGAATCATCGGACGAAACAGGCGCAAAGTGTGATGAAGCTATCAGCGCCGCATCGCATAGCTATGACGGGGACACCAGTAGAGAATAGATTAGGCGAGTTATGGTCTATTTTTCACTTTTTAAACCCGGGCTATTTAGGGACCTACCATTCCTTCCGGCAGCGTTATGTATCAGGAGAGGGTGGAGAGCGACTAAGGGAATTGCATCGCTTGGTATCACCATTCTTGTTGCGCCGCTTGAAAAGCGATCCGGATATTTCTAAAGATTTACCGGAGAAGCTGGAGCTGAAGTCTTATTGCCCGCTGACGGAAACACAGGCAGTCCTATATCAGGGTGTCGTGGATGAAATGCTTGGCGTGATCGGAGAGAGTAGCGGGATGGCTCGCAGAGGACTCGTGCTGTCTTCTCTAACGAAATTGAAGCAGATTTGTAATCATCCTCAGCTATTCCGCAAAGAAGAAGGCAGGGGTCCGCGAAGTGAGCATTCCGGTAAAATGGAGGTCATGTTCGAGATTCTGGATAGCATTGCGGAGGTCGGAGAATCTGCGCTGATCTTTACTCAATATGTAGCGATGGGTGAGCTCTTGGTTAGCAAGCTGACTAAGCGTTATGGAACAGCACCGCTGTTCTTGCACGGCGGAATTCCAAAACGGGAGCGCGACGAGATGGTTCATGATTTTCAAGAGGGAAAAGGGCCATCCTTCTTCGTACTTTCTTTAAAAGCGGGTGGCGTAGGGCTGAACCTTACAAGAGCTAATCATGTCATCCATTACGACCGTTGGTGGAATCCGGCCGTTGAGAATCAGGCGACAGACCGGGCATTCCGAATTGGTCAGGATAAGAATGTTCAAGTGCATAAGTTGATTTGCCAAGGAACGTTGGAAGAGCGTATTGATGAATTGATTGAGCGTAAAAAAAATCTTTCCGAGCAGGTTGTTGGCTCTGGCGAAACATGGTTGACTGAAATGTCCAATCATGAGCTGAAGGAACTTATTGAACTGCAGGATCAGGACTGGATGTAAGACAGATATGAGTGTTACGGAGGGATCGAACAATGAGTGAACGGTTAGAGATGCGGCTGGAAGTTGTGCCTGGATTAGTAAAGGCAGCATGGACGATGCTACCTGGGAAAGTGACAGGAGGGTCTCGGTCGAAGGGTGAATTGAACGCCAGCGCGCCTGCTCAGGAACAACAAGCGGATCGACCTCTCTCTCTGAAGGTTCCGGTATGGCATGCTTCCCGAAGAAAAGAAATTTTACGAAGTCTCGCACTAAGTCCTGGGGAAGTATTTGCCTTGCTGCAAGGGCGTTTGACGGGTGAGCTGGCAGAGCTTGAGCTTTTACCTACGGATAGTGAGCTGGAGCAAGCCCTTTTTGAGGGTGAAGGTGTGGAGTATAAGGCGGAGACTTTGAAGCTTATTAAAGAACGTCTTGCTGAAGAGCCACTGCTGGCACTTTCGCTCAGAGGGTTTACTAAGGGAGAGCTCTTGGACGGAATTTTTGCCCTTTGGGCTGAAGGGGATATTTCTAGCGGCGAAGCTGAAACAGAGGAAGAAGAAGCCTCGGTTAGTGATCTTTCTACTGAATTGGCTCGGCTTGAACGCAAGGGTCCGGCCATTTCCTCTGGAGAATGGCTGGCAGAAGCGGCTGCTGAAGGTTCGCTACATCAGCCTGGGCCACAGTTCCATGAGATTGCGGCTAGACCTTTTCCTTCGCCGGTAGTAGTAGCTGAAGTTACAGAAGACTGGGGAGCGTTGCTACCGCAGACACCTAAAGCCATTGAGGGATTAACTTTGATTATGCAGCGGGTTGCAGAAGCGTCTGCGCGTCGGGCGAATAAGAGTCTGATTAAGCGGTAAGTGAAAATACGAAAGAGGCTGTCTCAAAAGTAGTGAATGCTACTCTTGAAACAGCCTCTTGTTTTGCCTAATTATCTAACAGAGTTTCTGGTTAGTTATTCTAATGCTGACCAGCAGGAGGCGATTCTCCTTCTGAAAGCTCTAGAATCTCGCGGCGAAGACGAAGCATTTTTTGATCTAGTTCATCAGCGGCACGCGCGGCTTCTTTTAGTTCATCAGCGACATGGGAAGGCAACTGCTTATCGAATTTATAATACAGAATATGTTCCATGCTTGCCCAAAAGTCCATAGCAAGGGTACGCAGCTGAATCTCAGCCTTGACCCAGCGTGTTCCTTCCAACAGGACGAGGGGGATACCGACTATAAGATGAAGACTTTGATATCCGTTTGGTTTAGGATGAGCTATATAATCTTTAATCTCAAGCACGCGGATGTCTTCGCGTGTACTAAGATGATCTACTAAACGGTATATATCTTTAACGAAGGCACATACAATCCGCATTCCGGCAATATCGTGAATGTATTGCTCCATATTTTCCAAGCTGAAACCGTAGCCTTTACGCTCCATCTTTTGAAGAATGCTCTTTGGTTCTTTAATCCGGCATTTGACATGTTCGATAGGACTAAAGCCGTCGCGGGATTGCCATTCCGTCTTGATCACATCAATTTTATTCTGAAGATCATTTAACGCGTGGCGATAGAGTGCTGGTAAGGCTTCGAACTCGTTAACCAGTTTGGCGAAATCCTCGTTGCTGTTACCTTGCCACTGTTGCAGATCCTTTACGTGTACCTGTAGCTGACTAAGCGTAAGCTGTGTGCTCTCATGTTCTTCCACTGAAACTCTCCCGATTTCGTTATTTGTGATAATTCTATTTTAACCGATGTAGAACCCCTGACGCAAAATTACATTCAAAATCAGGAAAAATAATCCATAAGTGTAAGGGATGAGTGGCTTAAATCAATTAGTATGGATTTTATAGGAACATTCTCCTCTAAATCGCGTATTAAAGCACATTAATGAATCTACTCGATACATTTGGTATGATAGAAACACGTATCGCTGGAGAGGGAGGAACTGTAATGAGTTTTATCAAAAAAATTAAAGATAGCGCGAGCCGGGTTACCGAAAAAGCCCAAAACTCAGTAGAGATCGGCAAGCTGAACGGACTTATTTCCGATGTTGAACAAGAGATGGAAGTTGAATTTACGAAAATGGGCAGACTTTTTTATGAAGGATATCGTTCAAAGGATATGTCGGTTGCTGAAGGTAAAATGGTGGAGCTGTCCCGTAATTGTTCCAAACTTCAGGAAAAAATCGAAGTCCTGCGGACACGAATTGCTGAGCTGAAAAATGAGCGGTTATGTCCATGTGGTCATATTGTGGCGCTTGATGCAAACTTTTGTCCGAAATGCGGAAGTAAGCTGGAGCCATTGTCCGCTTCGAGAAAGGTGCCTTCTACACCGGTATTTGTTCAATCTGTGAATGAAGATGATGAAGATCAATATTATGGCGCAGATGAGCTTACGGATGAAGAGAAGGAAATTGCAATGAAGCTGCACCCGCAGAGTGTCGTATATGCTGAAGTTCAGCATCTGGATGATGAGCTGCCATTTGAAGAATATAAGGCGAGCGAACAAGATATTGAGCGGGAACGTAAACAAGCCGAGCAGCTGGAACGGGAAAGAAAAAGACAACTTGAACTAGACCGTCGCTTCGGTGAATGGCACAAGAATGAGCATCAGGAGGAATCTGCGGTCACTGAGGACAATGGTGTACGAGATATGATCCAGTGCCAAATCTGTCGGAACGAATTACCTAAGGGCTCCTTATGGTGTCCGCGATGTGGGTCAGAGCAAATATAGAACGGATTTCAGTCAGCTTAGGGGGACAACAAGATGGAACAGCTGCTGCTGCATCTGCGCAATCTGGGCTTCACGGAGATGGAGTCCAAAATTATGGTAGAGCTTGCGACAAAAGGTCAGGCTTCTGGCTATGAGGTTGCCAAACAGCTCGGAGTTTCAAGATCGAATGTGTATGCGGCGTTACAACGCCTTACACAGCAGGGATATGTACGATGTGGCGAAGGAGAACCTGCGCGGTACAGTGTTCTCAATCCAGAAGAGCTCGCGACCATGATCTCGGGACGGGTCCAAGCTTCACTGGCTTATATGGAAAGTGAGATGCCTCGCGGTGGACCTGTTAGCCCATCGTTTTATAATGTGGAAGGTGACCGCAATGTATTGGGCGCTCTTATTCGCCAACTTAATATGGCTGAGCAAGAGATCGTAGTGGATATGTGGCGTGAGGAAGCGTCACTTCTGCGGAGTGAACTTGAACAGGCGGAGTTGCGAGGCGTTAGACTCTTATGGGCGTTTGACGGTGGCAATGCTGCTCCTGCCGCCTATCCGGTATGGCCGCCTCTCGGAAGAGATTCTCAGCGAACAGATGGACGGAAATTTTCATTCGTGATTGATCGGAGCTGGTGTATGCTCGGGATGCGCTATGAAGATGGATCGGCGCAAGCGGTTGTAACCGAGCACCCGGTCTTAGTAGATCTGCTATTAAATCATTTTGCACAGGAAATGGTGTTGTTCGAGCTGGAGCAGGATATGGGCGCAGAATTAGAAGAGCGCTACGGCGAACGTTACAGCAAAATTCATGGCAAATATGTGATGCATGATCAAAGTGATGATGGGGAAAAACAGGCGCAGTAGCTATTATAGGGAGGTGAAAAGCATGGAATGTATCGTACATTTTGAAGTGGTGCATGAGGATGGTCCTAAGAAATTGCGTGGACTTCTGTTTCTGGATAAGGGAGCAAGTCCCGGAGAAGCAGAGCTAGTTGAAATGTTCAAGGACATGAAATTTAACGTGAGACTTACAGACCGCGAGAAATTGATTTTTAAGCCGGTAAATCCGGGCGATTTCGTGGAGATTCGAATTACGGGTTATGATAACGGGCAAGAAAAGACCAAAGATGATCATAATTTAAAATCTATCGTTGGAAATTTATTACCACAGAAACCGACAGGTCTTTAAAGTGGGAAGAAAGGTTTCATTGATGGGAGAAGGAGGAGCACTATGGAGCTGTTGAGACAAAAAGTGTTGAAAGAAGGAATTGTACTCGGGCAAGGCGTGCTCAAGGTAGATTCTTTTCTGAATCATCAGATGGACCCCTTCCTAATGCGTGAAGTTGGCCGTGAGTTTATCCGCCGTTTTTCCGGCGAAGAAATTACGAAGGTACTGACGATTGAATCTTCGGGAATTGCTCCGGGGATTATGACGGCATTAGAGCTGGAGGTTCCGCTGATTTTTGCCCGTAAGCAGAAATCGTTGACGCTGACAGAGGATATTTATGTAGAGAAGGTATACTCCTTCACGAAGAAAGAAACGAATGAGATTACCGTTTCGAAGAAATTCATTGCTCCGGGTGAGCGGGTTCTGATTGTCGATGATTTTTTGGCGAATGGCGAAGCCGCCTTCGGACTTGCTCGTATTGTTGAGCAGGCAGGAGGAAGTGTGGTTGGGATTGGTATCGTGATCGAAAAAGCGTTCCAGCCAGGGAATCGGCTTCTGCAGGAAGCTGGCTACCGGGTAGAATCACTCGTGCGGATCGCTTCCCTGGAGGACGGAAGAATTTCTTTCGTCGAAGAAGAGGAAGGGCTACTCAGCTAAGATTCTTTAGTGTAGATTCGATGAAGTTAACAAAAAAACAGCAAGAGACAAGGTTGATAAGCCTGTCTCTTGCTGTTTTTTTGTGATGCACCGGTATGGCTTACCCGTTGCCACCGCATGCCGCTGCAGGATCGGCGTGGTGCTGCGCGCTAACCGCCGCAAGCGGCGAGAGCACCCGCAGCGCTCCTGGCTCGCAGCGTACGGCAAGCGGCCCTTTGCCGAAGCTCTCGCCATCGCCGATCGCCGGCCGGGCCTCTGCGAAGTTGACGGCTACGCTACGTCCACGCAGCATGGACACGAAGGGCAACGCTACATGCTTGCCCTTCAGTACCGTGGGGAACAGCCGCAGCAGTTGCCCGCGGCTGCACCCATGCACGACGCAGACGTCGAGCTGGCCGTCATCGGCCTTCGCCTGCGGGCAGATCAACAGCCCGCCGCCGTAGCTGGGCAGGTTGCAGACCGAGACCAGCCATGCCTTCTCAAAGACGTGCTCCGTCCCGTCGCACGCAACACTCACCCGGCATGGCTTAAACGTCATCAGCGTATGCAATATGCCGATGATATAAGCCAGTTGGCCTGCGCCAATGGCATTGCACAGCCGTTTGTAACGGCTGGCATTCACATTCTCGGCCACCTGAGCATCAAAGCCGTTGGCAACGGCTGTTAAAGTCAGTCCGTTTGCGCCTGAGATCAGATCGGCTTCGATATACCGTTCGCTAAGTGCAGCTTCCAGTGCGGCTTCAGTCGAAAGCGGAATGCCGAAGCCGCGTGCGGAGTCGTTACCGGAGCCGGCAGGGATGATTGCCATGGGAATGTCCTTGCCACGAAGGGCACCCAAAATGCTGTGCAGCGTGCCATCGCCGCCGATTACAATCGCGGCTTTCCAGTCCTCACGGTGTTTAATTGTATTTAGAACAAGGGCTTCTGCACCCTCTTCGCTATGCGTAAACAAGGTCATATATGGCAGCATCCGCTCTTTTATGAGCGTCTCTACAGTATGCCAGGTCCGTCCGCCTGCGCCCCCGCCGGAGCGTGGGTTTATGATGATTAGATACATTTAAATTCCTCCAGCCTGTAGAATTCCTTGATGCCCGTCTTTCCATTGTAAGGAGTGGATGGGCAAAAGGGAATACTTTTCAGCGATTAGAGGTGTTCCTTCAGTGGTGTTTATAGATGTCGAATCTGACTTTCCGCTACATCCCCAACCCAAGGAAGCTTATACCATCTGCTACTTAAAGCTTGATAGATCATAAGTAGCCATATAGCAAAACTGCAAAGAGAAAGGATTGCACTCATTAGGGCGCCAAGGAAAGGGATAAATCCGGTTAGAACATGGAGAATCATCAGCACGCCGAACGTAAGCAGTGATTGCAACGCGTGGAACAGCACGAAGCGGTTGCGTTTCTCCAGAGCGAGAAAGACCACGCCGCCGATAAAAGGGAAAAAATAGCACAGCGCGCCCGCAATATTATCGGGCAATCCGGTGGATGATTTGAAAGGGGACAAAGGGCTCACTCTCCTTCTACTTGGAGAAGAAGGGGGTTAGTTCACTACTCCTTCTTCCTTAAAAGCCTATGACTTGTCAGGAAAAAGTATGTTTAGCTCATTGTGGGTATAATATACTTTTCGAGCAGCTTGCGGGGGCTCTTCCAATTGTTTGTCTTACTCTCTGCTGTAAAGACCACAACCGCATCTAACTTAGGTAGGAGAAGGATTTGCTGTCCACCATGACCGTGGGCAAGCTTGTAGGGTTGGCCGCTCATCGTACCCACCCAGAACTGATATCCGTAATCTCCAAAAGCCGGGTATCCGGTAGTCTGTGCGGTTAGTGCCTCTTGGAGCCAATGCTTCGGAATGATCTGCTGCTTCGCAAATACGCCGTTATTAAGCAGACAGATTCCAAATTTAGCCATATCTCTTGAGTTCAAGTACAGACCAATATGTCCCATACTATGACCTTCGGGACTCGGTAACCAAGCCGTGTGAGTCATTCGGAGAGGGCTAAATAAATGCTCAGCAGCATAAGTAAACGCATCTTGACCTGTAGATTCACTTAAAATCATCGAAATCAAATGGGAGTCGATACTACGGTATTGAAATTGACCGATATGTTCCGGAATTATGTTCATACTAAGAGCAAAGGAACCCCAGCGGCGACTACGATGGAGATTCCGGACGAAGGGCTCCCCAAGTTTCTTGCCCGTGATCCAGCTAAATCCTGAAGTCATGGTAAGCAGATGACGGAGAGTGATTTTTGATAAATGAGGGGAGTGTAGGTATGGAACATGTTTACGAAGTACCTTGGAAACCGAGACATCGATATCAGGGATATCTCCCCGATCGATAGCGATTCCGGTAATTGTGCTGATAAAGCTTTTAGTCGCAGATCGAAGATCATTTAATGCCCCGGCATGATGGTTTCCGTAATAACGTTCAAAGATAAGCTTGCCATGGCGAGCAATAAGCATACTATGCATCTTTGGATATTCTTTCTGAATAGCATAATCAGCTTGTTCAAGGCCTTCACGGCGCGTTGCAGTTTCCTCAGGTAGCGCGATAGTCATCGCGGGAACTACGTTATAGGATGAAGTCAGTAATGGTGTGGGTTGGCCCATAGGATCTCTCCTTTTCTTGCTGTGGTATGTGTTAGGTGTGGCCTGCTATAGAGCATAATGTATTTTAACCCGACACGAGCAATATGACTTACGAAGAACATTATAAAAAATAAAAATTTTCCAATTAGCACATTTTACAAGGAAAGGTGGAAGTTGGACCGGAATATGATACAATATAACGATAAGGCCCGAAAGGGGTGATTCAGTAAGTGGCTCTTCGGGTAATAAAAGTGTCAAGGAGCTTTCGTTCAACAGGCGTCCTTACTCTCAGCCCAAATCACGACGAACCTGCTTCACCGGCGAACCAGTATCTCAAGGCTTTGAAGCTTTGAATTTTACGTTTTGGCGGATAATGCAAGCCACGTATGTGTAATGGTTACTTCACTTGCATTCGAGGTTACGGCGTACTTTTCATCATGCATTCTCTACAACGGAGCATTCATTTTCAATGTTTTGGGAGGGAACGATCATGGCAAGTAAAGGTCATAACGAAGTCAAGGAAAGTTTACGGGAAATGACACGTATTTTCCGGCCCAAAGATCCCAAGAAATTCGTAAAGGAGTACGTCCGAAAATATCGGATTACCGGAGGCTATGAAGAAGAACTGACCATGGTCGTGGAGCATGAGCTGGTAAAGATGAATTCATCCGTCTCCTAGCTAACAGATACGAGTGTCACTTACTTTTGACATCATTTTGAGTAATAACATCCACGAGGATTCTTATAAACCGTGCCCGAGCAGCGTTTGTTGCAGGAATCGGTTTTTTTTGTATGTACATTTATGAATAAGAAATATCGTCTCTCATAAAATAGTCAAATGAATTAATAGACACATTTCGTAATGAATGCGCTTTAATGATCATTTTTTATTTGATTGCGTTTTCAAAAAATGCGCATAAATGCAGGTAGGACAAGGAATTATTATGTCGAAAATTACAATGTGAACTAGTTGTGAACGATTGACAAAACTTTCCCTTAAACTTATATTAATAGTGATTGTTATAATTGACAGAAAAAAACAGGAACCTACGAAATCGGGAAAAGCGGGGTAGATCAATGATGAAAACGTGGCAGGCTGTAAAGCGACTCCTTCCCATGACCGCTATGTTTGGTCTCTTTCTTGCCGGGTGCGGCCGTGAGGACTTGTCAGTACTCAGACCACAGGGTCCTCAGGCGGAAATGTCTTATGGATTAATGGAGCTGTCGATCAGTATTATGATCGTCGTGTTGCTGATTGTCTTTACGATTGCAGCTTATGTACTGATCCGTTTCCGTCGAAAGCCGGGTCAGAATGAAATCCCTGAGCAGGTTGAGGGTAGCATCAAGCTTGAGATTCTCTGGACGGTCATTCCGCTTATCCTCGTAGTGGTACTGGCAGTTCCAACGGTGAAAGCAGTGTTCGCCGCAGGAGATGATCATGCCAATGACAAGGATGCGATTAAGGTTAAAGTAACCGGCCATCAATATTGGTGGGAGTTTGAGTATACCGATTACAAGGTGACTACAGCGCAGGATCTGATTATTCCAGTAGGCAAAGATATTGCTTTTGAGCTGGAGACTAAAGACGTGCTGCACTCCTTCTGGGTCCCTTCTCTTTCCGGTAAAATCGACACCAACCCAGCCGGGACGATTAACCGCTTCAGCTTCAGTGCACCTAATGAAGGCGTTTACCGTGGCAAATGTGCGGAACTATGCGGGCCGTCTCATGGATTCATGGAGTTTAAGGTAAAATCGGTTAGTGAACAAGATTTTCAGAAGTGGATAGATTCGATGAAAGCACCCGTAGCTGTGCTGCCAGAGGATCCTGCTTTAGCTGAGAAGTTCAAAGCGGCGTGTCTGACTTGCCACGCTGTAGGTGATCAAGGGATTAATAATGCGCCGAACTTGACCGGAATTGGTTCTCGGGAGTCGATTGCAGGAATCCTGCTCAACGACGACACGAGGGAGGATGGTGCACCAATTGAGGAGAATCTCAAAACATGGCTGCATGATCCACAATCCGTAAAACCGGGCAATCTGATGCCTAACCCCAAAGATCTAGGCCTAAGTGATGCGGAGATTGATGGCATTGCTGAGTATCTGGCCAACTATAAGCTGGACTAATGCCTTAGCCTAAAGGCGGGCGGAACTTTCGAAAAAGGGGGTACGAACTTTGGCTCAAGCAGCGCATACCTTGAATTCATCCAAGCCTCTGGGGCATGGCCACAGTGTGAAGCGCCATACAGGACTTATGGATTGGCTAACAACCGTCGATCATAAAAAAATCGCAATTTTGTACCTATGGGCCGGAGGATTATTTTTTGGTATCGGTGGAATTGAAGCACTTCTGATTCGCTGGCAACTCATCAAACCAATGAATAATTTTTTGGATGCCCAAACGTTTAATGAACTTATTACCATGCATGGTACGACGATGATATTCCTCGGCGTCATGCCAATCATCTTCGCCTTAATGAATGCTGTCATACCGCTACAGATCGGTGCACGTGATGTAGCCTTTCCTTTTCTAAATGCACTTGGCTTCTGGACCTTCCTGTTCGGCGGAATTCTACTGAATCTCAGCTGGATAATGGGTGGCGCTCCTGATGCCGGATGGACCTCCTACACCCCACTATCTACGAGTACATACAGCACTACACACGGTGTAGACTTTTATACGATTGGTCTTCAAATTGCCGGATTAGGTACCCTCATCGGGGGGATTAACTTTCTAGCCACGATCATTACGATGCGCGCGCCGGGAATGACCTACATGCGGATGCCGATGTTTGCTTGGACTACATTTATTACTTCCGCAATTATTTTGTTTGCATTTCCGGCAGTTACAGTAGGATTAGTACTGCTGACATTCGACCGGATACTTGGAGCCAATTTCTTCGAGGTTGGGGCTGGCGGTAATCCGGTGCTCTGGCAACATATCTTCTGGATATTTGGGCATCCAGAAGTATATATTCTCATTCTGCCTGCCTTCGGAATTATATCGGAGGTTATCCCGACTTTTTCGCGGAAGCGACTGTTCGGGTATAGCTCAATGGTGTTCGCTACCATCCTGATTGCCTTCCTGGGCTTCATGGTTTGGGCTCACCATATGTTCACTACCGGACTTGGACCAGTAGCTAATGCGTTGTTCTCTGTATCGACGATGTTGATTGCGGTTCCGACCGGAATCAAGATTTTTAACTGGTTGTTCACGATGTGGGGCGGGCAAGTGCGTTTCACGACACCAAACCTGTTCGCGGCAGGATTCATTCCTACCTTTACGATGGGTGGCGTCACTGGCGTCATGCTGGCTTCTGCGCCTGCTGACTTTCAGTTCCATGATACGTATTTTGTTGTAGCGCATTTCCACTACGTTATTGTGGGCGGATTGGTGCTTGGCCTGTTTGCAGGTCTGCATTACTGGTGGCCGAAGATGTTTGGTCGGATGCTAAGTGAAAAGCTGGGCAAATGGACCTTCTGGACATTTATTATCGGATTCCATCTGACATTCTTTGTACAGCATTTCCTTGGACTTATGGGGATGCAGCGCCGGGTATTCACGTATTTGCCGAATCAGCAATTCGATTTGCTGAATTTAGTCAGTACAATCGGTGCTGGATTGATGAGTGTTGGCATGATTATCTTCTTGGTCAACATCTTCCTGACTTCAAGAAAGCCGGCGGATGCAGCAAATGATCCGTGGGAGGATGGACGTACACTAGAATGGACGATTCCTTCGCCGCCACCGGAATATAACTTCAAGCAAACCCCGCTTATCCGTGGGATTGATGCATTCTGGAAAGAAAAAATGGCAGGAAATAAAGGCATGACTCCGGCAGAACCGGTCGGCTCGATCCATATGCCGTCTGCAACTATATTGCCGTTTACTATGTCTGTTGGGATTTTCATCGCTGGACTTGGCTTCATGTTCAGTCGGGACGACTTCGGCAACGCCTTTATGAGCTTTATGTTTAATAATTATATCGTTACAGCCATCGGTCTTATCATTACGTTTGGATCCATGCTGTTGCGTTCGCTGTATGATGATCATGGATGGCATATTGAACCTGAAGAGCTGGAAGGAAGTGAGCGGACATGACAACGGCACATGCAGAAGCTTCTAAGGAAGAATTTCCTCACGAGCCGGAAAAAGCTACGCTCGAAGGACGAAACAAGGTTCTTGCCTTTTGGTTGTTTCTAGGTGGGGAAGCGGTATTGTTCGGTACGTTGTTCGCTACGTTCCTCGCATTGCGTAATCAGACGAATGAGGGGCCATCGGCGAATGAACTGTTTCACTTGCCGCTTGTAGCTGCTGCGACATTCATTCTTTTGGTAAGCAGTTTGACGAGTGTGTTCGCTATTCAAGCGATGCATAGAAACCGTCCGGCTGTGCTTCGCAACTGGCTTTTGGTCACTGTAGCCTTAGGGCTTGGTTTCCTGATTCTGGAGATCTATGAGTTTACTCAATATGTGAGACACGAAGACTTCGGAATGACTACAAGTGCATTCAGTTCGGCATTCTATACATTAGTAGGATTCCACGGTGCGCACGTAGCTTTCGGGATTGCATGGATCTCCATCCTGATCGGGCAACTCATGCGTAAAGGATTAACCGTAGTTACTGCACCAAAAGTGTATGTGTCAGCCATGTACTGGCATTTTATTGATGTGGTATGGGTCTTCATCTTTACGGTTGTATACCTACTTGGAAAGGTGGGCTAGACACTATGACGACAGATCAGCATGTGCCGGAGAACGACGGGTATAAGCATCGCCATCGGCATGAAGGGCCACAGAGGCATATTGTTGTCTTTATACTGTCCATTGTCTTGACCTTAATTGCTTTCGCCGCTGTTGCGGCTGGAGGCGTGAATGCCACCTTTGCGGTTATTCTACTACTGGTGATGGCAGTCATTCAGGTTATTGTGCAGATGGGCTTCTGGATGCACCTGAAAGATAAAGGACATCTAATCCCGATTATTTTCATGCTGGGTGGTTTTTTTACCGCCGGTACCTGTATTATTATGTCGCTGTATTGGGTTTGGTGGAATTAACGGACTATAAAGAAAGAGGCGGGCTGCGATGCCCCCTCTTTTTGGTGTTTAACTAGATCCTGCGCTAGGAGGGGTTAGGGTTATGCTCGGATTACAATATTTTAGCTTTGCAGAACTATGGAGCCCGCTTTTTCTGGCGGTTATGCTGCTGCTGACGGCGGGTTATTTCGTTTGGATTGGTCCGATTGTTGGACGTTATGCGGATTCAGTTCCGGTTCCGTTCTGGCGAAGAGCACTATTTGTGTGCGGAATGCTTGCGCTTTATCTGGCACAAGGCGGTCCTGTTAGCTTATTAGGACATATGATGTTTTCATTCCACATGGTTAGTATGGCCTTATCATACCTAGTGGCAGTGCCGCTAATTATGCTGGGGATTCCAGATTTTATGTGGCGCAGCCTATTGAAAGTAAATCCCTTTCGTCGGCTGTCTTTCTTAGCTCGACCGGTGGTAGCTGCTCTTATGTTTAATGGACTATTTTCCTTGTACCATATTCCTGTTATCCATGATTATGTGATGCTGCATTTTACCGTTCACCGAATCTACTATATTGTTTTATTCCTAACCGCTGCCTTAATGTGGTGGACATTGATCAATCCGCTACCGGAGCGCCGAATGGCGAGTGGACTGGGCAAGATTGGGTTTATTTTTCTAAATATGGTATTGCTGACACCAGCATGCGGACTGATTATTTTTGCAGATCAACCGCTCTATGCTACTTATAGTGATCCGGAGACTTGGGCACTTGCCATGGGCTATTGTATATCGGGTGATCCTTCTGCCTTACTTCAGAATTTTGGGGGTCCTGCGTTCTTTGAATTGTTGTCACCAAAGGTGGATCAGCAGGTGGGAGGGATCGCGATGAAGTTCATTCAGGAATTTATTTTTGCCTCTATGCTTGCTTATGTGTTCTATCATTGGTATAAAAAAGAGAACGGACAAGAGGGCGATGAATTATCGACGCCTTCCTCAGCACTCGAGGAGAGCACCTTGACCCGTGCATAACTGGTAGACTGCCAAGGAGGAGAATCATGGATATTTTTACGGTGTTTCCAACTATTAGCACATCGTTCATCGTGCTTAGTGCGGTGCTCGTAGCTATTGGCTGGTGGCTCATCATTAAGGGCAAACGCGAGGCGCACAAGAAGACGATGATTGCTGCTGCAATCGCTGCGCTCCTGTTTTTTATTGTTTATGTCTCTAGAACGTTGTTCGTGGGGAACACCTCATGGGGCGGACCGGATGAACTACAGACGATTTATCAAGTGTTTCTGATCTTCCATATCGTGCTGGCAACGGTAGCTGCGGTATTCGGACTTACTACATTAACTCTTGGATTTAAAGCGAAGTACTCCAAGCACCGTAAGTGGGGCAGAGTGACATCTATAATCTGGTTCATTACTGCGATTACTGGCGTTATGGTGTATGTGCTGCTTTATGTTCTGTATCCAGGTGGACACACCAAGCCGGTGTGGGAAGTTATTTTGGGCGCGTAGGTTAGCTGTGTGAATAGAGCTTGTGGATTGGCGTGTGAAAAGAGCATGTGAATATGCGTGCGAATCGTACGTGAATTTGTGTGAATAGTAATGAAGTAAGCCTGTGTATCTGCTTGTTCCTAAATAGGGATAGTGGATGCCAGGCTTATTTTTAGGGAAAACCTCCCTGAAAAGAGATAAGTTTTGATCTCGAAAACGATAATTAGGGAATTTCTCCCTGTATTTTAACCGTTTTAGCTCTAAAACGTAGAATTGGGTGAATTATTAGGGAGAAATTCCCTAAAAACGTTGATTTCAGGCAAAATCCAAGTAATTTGAGGGAGATTTTCCCTAATTGTTGATCTACTTCACATGATGTCATACCTCAGATTGATCTGACCCAGCTCGCCTTCACCCCTCGCAGTTGCATATGGCAGTTACACCCACCGAGCGATCCCATCCACCCAGTAGTAGCATCCGCCAAGCAGTCGCATCTGTCGAATGGTCAGATTCACCCAGTTGCGCACCCACCGAGTCTTCGTATCTAACCACAAATCGCATCTACTCAACACCCCTCCACGAAGGAGCAACAGCCCCCGCATCCTGCAACCTACAACTTATAGGCGAAGCAACAATGAGGTAATCTCACTCCGCATTCTTCGCATACATTAAACCTTTCTACATGCAATGCTTAACCCTCTGATTAGTTAATCCCAATAATGATCAGCCCTCATGCGTGTATGGTCTTCTCCAAAGGAAGGGGAGCGAATACCTCCTAATCTCTTTGAATATTTACCATTTACAGGATTGACAATGGTAAATTAGGGACATATACTGTGTATATAGATATATACAGTAAGCACAGGGATATGAACAACTGCTTCCCGAAGACGCTGAAGACATTGTAAAGCGAGGTTAGCATTTATGAGAACAATAAGGGATTCGTGGTTTATCGTCTGCTCTGATTTTAGAGGAGACAAATTAAAAGTATTTGGAACACTCATAACCACAATTATTTTTATGGGTTATCTGGCTGGAATGATGAGTTTGGTAACAAATGACGTGCTAGCTAATCAAGATCGGACAATGTTAGCAGATTTTTTACTTCTCTCATTAATGCCGTTAATCGGAGTCTCATTCTCCCGTCGTTCTATGAAATATTGGAGTGAAGACTCCTACACAAGAATGTTGGCTTACTTACGAGCTTTACCGATTCCTGTGACAGTGGTATTAACTCGGAGAAAGTTTCAGGCGATAGGGTCCTTTACTGTGAATGGTGTATTGTTCTTCGGAATTGTCTATATGCTCGGTGAGAACTACCGCAAGGGGATGACATTACCGGCGTTTATTGCTTTTGCTATAACTTGGATCGGTGTAGGACTCATTGTTTCAGGCTTATATATTTTTATCGAATATCTATTTAGCGGAAAAGTTTATCTAGGGCTAACCGTGCTAATCGTAGTGGCATCTTGGGCAATATCGTTCCTGGTTATGCTAGGGGGAGGCAACCTATTCTTGTATAGCATCTCGCTTTCTAAGGAATGGGGGCTGCTATCCCCGATCATGTGGGGCACACTTCTGCTAGGGACAATATCCGTGCAATTATTCTCTAAATGGACTATCCATCGACTCAAGAGTCGCGATCTCGTATGAACAATCTGAAATGGCAAGGACGGCGCTCTAGCAAGCTAGAGTGGAAGGCGAGGTGTAAACATGTGGATACCCGTACAAATCAACGAAAATAGTGCTGAACCCCTCTACCATCAGATAGAGACTCAGCTTAGATCATTAATCATAAGTGGAGTTATTACAGAAGGTACGCTGCTCCCCTCGATTCGTGAGTTTGCTGGAGACCTGAAATGTAGTGTGATTACGGTGCGACGCGTGTATCAGGATCTAGAGAACGAAGGGTTGCTACGAACAAGACAAGGAACAGGTACCTTTGTATCCCATGTAGGTGCCTCTGCGATGGAGGAATATAAGCGAGAGACGATCAGCAAAGCGCTTGAGAGTGCAGTAGACATCGGTCGATCGGTACATTGCAGCAAGGAAGAGCTTGAACAGATTTTTCTGGAAATTGTAGAACGTAAATATAGAGAACAGGAATGAAAGGTGGGCGCTTACTCAGATGGTACAGATGGCGATAGAATTGCGGAATGTACGTAAACAGCGGCGTAGCAAGACAATTGGACCGCTAAACCTGAATCTGCCTCAAGGATATATCACAGCTTTGGTAGGTCAGAATGGATCTGGTAAAAGCACGTTACTGAATCTACTTCTACAGCTGTCGAACCCAGAGGAAGGTGATATTTATTGGTTTGAGAACAAGTATGATAACGAGCTGCCTATAGAGCTGCGACAATCTATTGCTTACGTCCCTGAGAATCCGATTTCAGAAGAGAATCACTGGAATGCGGAACAAGCGTCCCGATTTCGAAAGCATTGGTTTCCAAACTGGGATGAGTCGTATTTTCAGGATCTGATGGATCGCTTTGAAGTTCCGTATCATATGAGGCTCTCGAAGATGTCTAAAGGTGAGCGTCGGAAATTTGAAATTGCCGCAGCTCTTGCGTCACGCCCACGTCTGTTATTACTGGATGAGCCCTCTTCTGGCCTTGATCCTTTTGCCTGGAAGATTATGATGGAGACGCTTCACAAGTATATGGAAGAGACGGATGCAACGATGATTATCTCTACACACATTGTGGAAGAGGTACGGCGGCTGGCAGATTATATCGTGCTTATGCATAGGGGTGAACTGCTGGGTATGGCCGAAAAAGACAGTCTATTCGGTGCTTGGACTGAAGTGTGGGTGAATATTGCAGATGAAGAGGAGCTTGCTGAGTTATCAGCGGAATTACCGGGAGGCATAAACTTTGCCATGGATACACCGGGTGTAGCTTCGTTTATCATAGAACAATTTTCTAAGAACGAGAAACGCATTCATGACTTGGGCGTAAAAGTTATCAAGAGTCGCATTTTGGAATTAGATGAAATATTGGGTTTATGGACACAGGGATACCGTCCTATCCTGATTGATCACAAGAGAGGGGACTAGAGAAATGGAAGCCTTAAAGCTGGAAAGTGTAATGAAGCAATATGGAGAAAAAACCGCTGTAAACGGAATTAATTTATCGGTAGGCAAGGGGGAAATTTACGGATTACTGGGGGCAAATGGTGCTGGAAAAACAACCACAATGCGTATGGTGCTTGGCCTAATTTACCCTGATGGCGGGAATATTTTATATAATGGAAAGCCTTATAACAGCGAACTCCAGCAAATCATGGGCTATCTGCCCGAAGAAAGAGGATTATATCCAAAGGTAAAGGTAAGCGATCAAATCGTCTACTTGGCACGTCTGCGCGGGATGTCGGCTAGTGATGCAGATAAGAGTCTTCGCTACTGGCTCGATCGGTTTGAGGTTCCGGATTATTACAATAAGAAGATTGAAGAGCTCTCCAAAGGGAATCAGCAGAAAATGGGCTTTATCGCCGCAGTTGTTCATAAGCCGCAAATTCTCATCCTTGATGAAGCCTTCAGTGGTTTGGACCCTGTTAACGTGGAACTACTGAAAGATACGGTAAAAGAATTGCGTGATCAAGGAACAAGTATCTTATTCTCTACTCACCGGATGGAGCATGTTGAAGAGCTTTGCCGTAATATTACGATTTTGGATCGTTCCAATACTGTCGTGCAGGGCGATATTCGTACGATTAAGAGTGGGTATCCTCGTGAACAAGTATTGTTGCGTACGGATAACGAAGTGACTGGTCTAGAATCAATTGCAGGTGTAACAGCAGTACAGCGACAGGAGAGAGGTTATCTGCTGTCAATCAGTGAGATCGGCGCAGCACAAAGTATCCTACAGCAGGCGATGGCGCAGGGTGAAGTGGAGCATTTTGAAATTAAGGAACCAACGTTAAATCAAATCTTTATCAGAGCGGTGGGTGAATCTCATGAATAAGATGGGGACAATTATTGGCTTTACCTTTAAAAATAAAGTAAGAACGAAATCATTCATGATTACTACGTTAATTCTAGTGTTGCTGCTCAGCATCGGGATGAATCTTCCGTATATCATCGATCAGTTTAAGGGTGATTCTAAAACAAACGCAGAGACTCAAATTGCTGTGATCGCGGAAGATGGAAATCAGGCTGCAGAGTTGTTGAAGGCATATACTTCACCTGAAGGAATGCCGCAGGCGAAAGTTGTGCAATATACTTCTGCCGATGATGCGGAGCTAAAGAAAGCTTTAGATGAAGGGACTGTAGAGGGGTATGTTACTTTTGCAGAATCGACTGGTGAAGGACTTCCACCCGTTACTTATTATAGTGAAAGTGGTGAATTGAAGGGCGATGTACAAATCTATCTCCAAAATGCCCTTCAGCAGGCCAACACCCAGTTCGTTGTTGGCGACAAGCTGACACAGGAGCAGATTGCTGCTATGTCAACACCGGTACAGATAGCTACTCAGCAGCTCAACCCTGATGGGACTGCGGGAGATAAAGATGCGTCGCAGGAATCCGCTCCAGCTATTAATTACGTTATTGTATACGCCATGCTTATGCTGTTCTTCATGTCTATCATGATGACTGGTAATATGATCGCAGCTGAGATTACTTCGGAGAAGAGCTCACGGATCATGGAGATTCTGATTACTAGTGCCTCACCGTTAGCGCAAATGTTCGGTAAAGTTATCGGAGTGTTCTTAGTAGGATTATTACAAATTGGCGTCATTATCGCAGCGGTAGTCGTCAATCTTAAGCTTCCGCATAATGCAACGATTTTGAAAGATTTAGACCTGGATTTAGGCCAGCTTAATATTAACTTGTTGCTTTATGGGATTGTTCTTTATGTACTGGGTTATTTCCTCTATGCCTTGATGTATGCAGCTGTAGGTTCAATTGTCAGCCGTACAGAGGATCTTGGCCAAGCGGTTATGCCGATTATGATGTTAGGCTTCGTAGCATTCTATGTTCCACTATTCAGTATCTCCAATGCGGATACTCTGCTGGTTAAGGTTGCGAGTTATGTGCCGTTCACCTCTCCATTGACCATGCTGCTCAGAATTGGTGTCGGTGAAGTAGCGATTTGGCAAGTTATTGTGTCATTAGCCATCCTGCTTGTTACCACGTTCATCTTTGGATGGTTGGCTGCCAAGATTTATCGCACGGGCGTATTGATGTACGGTAAACGTCCAAGTATTAAAGAGATCAGAAAAGCGATGAAGGCTTACAAGATCTAAGTGGCTTAAATAACTTTTAAGGAGTGGTAATCATGACTAAAAGTGAACAAAATAATATGATGCTTTTAATGAGTTCGGTATCTCTAGCTATGGTTAGTAGAATGCTCCCGACAGATGGATCCATTTTAATGGATTTCACTCAAGGTGTATTAACTGGTATCGCCATGGTAGGGATGGTTGCAGGATTGTGGATGTACGGTAAGGCGCGTAAGAGCAAAGCGTTATAGTAGGAAATAAGGAAGCCGCGGCAGATGCCGTGGCTTTTTTGTATACATATCGTAAAAGTTATGTAGCCGCGGCTTGTCCTTTGTTGATATTCATTATGAAGGAGTAGATCTAATCTTAGCTTCATCCGGACTCAGCAGGCGTTATTTGCGAGTAAACCGCCTTTGGAAGATAGTTGCGGACTCCAGTGCAGCTGTTCGATATGGATGGGGGGTTAGTTGGTGTTTTTGATCCAATAAGGTCCATGAAGTTCGCAAACTTACCAAATGTCTTTTCCCATTAGGGCTACACAACGGATAGATTACCACTAGGCAGTAAATCCTCTTGAGCAGTCAGTTGCTCCCGCACACGCCTAAGCTGCGCTTTTAGTACAGGAACACTCTTTTGCAGGATGATGCTTATTTGAGGTAAAGATAGCTTTAGGCCATACCACATCGTTTTTATAAGCTGTTCCTCCCAAGGCAATGCCTTGGCAGACAGGAGAGACCGGCGTGCGTAATAATCGGCGCATTGTCGGATACAAGAGCGGTAAGCTTCGATAGAGAATAGCTGGCTGTCGAAGCTTTTTTGACGGAATATTTTATGAAGCTCTTTAAAAGTACGGATAGTAACCTTCTCGGCTTCTGCTGATTGTTGTAACAACATGGAACTGAGCATATAGATATCATTCGTACACTTTTGAACACACGCTGCAAATGTAGTTCTACGGGGGGATTCGGCAGGTAAGGGGTCAGGCATGATAAACACGATCCTTTCAGAATTGTTTATAGGATGAACCTATAATATAGAAAAGTAAGAAATGGATTTGTTGATAAGCTCGGCGGTATCAGGTTCTGGATAACTATGTTTTTGAAGCGCAACACTGGATGGTTTGTAATATAGCCGCCCTCCTTTGGAATCTCTCCCACCAGCGACAGCTCTGTACAGACGACCTTGCTCAATGTGCCCTGCCAAGGATTTACCCTGCAGCTTGGCTTTTAAATCCTGTAAAGCACCTTGCACTAGCTCAAACTGAGTCTGATCCCACTCTGAACCATGTGTACGTACTTTATCTATCGCTTCCTCTAGCCGGCAATGGTATATCATTCTGAGAAAAGAACTCCATTTAATAAGATCGAAAGTTTTGGTATTGGCAGAGATAAGACATGCCCCCCAGCTGCTACCTCCTTTACAGGTAAGTTTCAGGATGCCGTAACGGCTGCCTTGATCAGCCTCCATTCCATAATGAATAGGCTCAGGTGAATCAAAGACGAATACTTCTATGCGAGATAGTCTTCGCTGGTCCATGACAGTTTTCTCCTCCTTAGGTTTCCAAAAGCTTAAGATCTACATGGTGAATGTCATTAGCCTTCTCTATACAGGCGAGCATTTCAGCTTCATTCTCACAGACTGCGGCATGCTCTAGCCATAGTCTGAATTTCTGTTTGCGTATAACGGATAAATGTAAGGGAAAGGTGTTGCGGGATCTCATTACGTACCAACCGACTGCAACATCTTTCCACGGTTCCTTAAAAGCGGTGAGCCACGGAAAACGTTGGTGTGCTGACCAATCCTGCAGCTGTTGCTTTTCTCGGATATTTTTATATATTTCGTATATAATTGTTCGGTCCATACAGTATTCACAGGTAGATGGGCTGCTGAAATGGCGAAGTGATTCAATCTGCTTCTGACCAAAAGCATAGCCGACAATAGTTCTGTGATGATCCTCTTCGAACCACAACGCTCCAAAGCAAACATAATTTAGACTTATCGGCTCCAGTAGCCCTTGCTGAGTTCCCCAATAATAGTGTTTCATTCCTTTCACCCCGTCCAGCATGCTATCACCCTATAGATTCAGGTAACGCAAAAACCGCAGCAAGAGGAGGACCTCTGCTGCGGTTTTGGAATACAGGTATACACACACCTGTGCCAAAGCGTGGCGGATCAAGGGTCTCTCTCTTTACGCTTACGAGGTTAGCTGTCGGATTCGGACGGTGAGAGTCGCCCTACCTATGTGAGACTTGAACAGTCTCCTTCGGATTCACCCCAAGTAGGCCATGTGGCCTGATGGTTCCCCCGTTCCCTGCAAAGGCAGGAACTCAGCGTTGAATGTATTTTGTGAAATAGATTCAACCCGAATCATACTCTTTTCAAGGTGTTTCTGTAAAAACAGAAAGTGTTCTTTTGAGCGCGATTTTATCCATATCCTGCCGACTGCGACGAAAAAGGGAACCAAATAGGTATTTATTGCGAGTTATCGAGCCTCTTGCTCGCTTAATCTCGCTTTCTTATTTCCTTACCTATAAAGGCGATTTTTGGGGATTCGTCCAATCGTAGTGAATAAAATCACGTGGTACGCCCGTATTTCGCTAATCGATTCAAATTCGAGTAAACAAGAGATATAGAGAGATTGGATATCAAGTAAGCGCTCTCCAATGCGAAAATAGTTTTTAATTTGCATTATTTTGGCATCAATCAGGTTTTACAATACTTCCTGCATAAGGGTATGATTACTCCTGTTTCAATACAACAATCGAATATTTGATCCGCTTAATTTCCGATAAGGAAAGCGGGGGAACCAACAATCGGCAGACGATGTGAGAGTCGGAAGCCGGTTATGGGGTGAATCCTGTAGAGGATGCGAGTGTGCTCGCATCCTCTACAGGTAGGGCGACTCTCACCGCCCGAATCCGACAGCTAACCTCGTAAGCGTATGGAGAGAGGATGAGTGCAATGTGACCGCTAGGGAGCCACAGAGGAGAATCCTTTGTGGCTTTTTGCTGTGCTTTTTTAAGCAAAGCATTTATGGAAAACCTCACAAAGAGGTCGTTATATTCATCATTAGCGGTAGCTTTTCTTTCAAGACCAGGGTGATCAAGCTCTGATCTTACAAGCGAAGCATTTGAGGAGAATAAGAGATGACAGATCAGAATGAATATGTACTGGTATGTGCGCCAACGAAGGCAGGAGAACATTTTATTAAGCTTCTAAAATTCAGAGGCATTAAGATGGCCGGCTTGACTAACAACTTGCCTGAGAAGTCCTTACTTGAAGAGATAGGGATTGAGCAAGTCATTCTAGTAGATACCCGCCATCAGAATACTTGGTTTCGCCCGCCGTTCCCGGTAGGCCGGGTATATCTGTTCGAGAGCAGCTTTACGTTATGCTGCCGGTATATTCAGATGTGCCGCACCTGGACGACACAGCCGATTTTTGTAATCACAAGCTCAATAAATCCTAGATTGGTCTATAAAAGACTTGGCGCAAGTTATGTAATCTATTCCCACAGTGGTGATGCTGATTTTCTGATCGATAAATCACCTCATTAAGGATAAAAGAAGGAGTGCGGGAGATATGATGGATCTGTATATGGTGGCTTCATTAGCTGTAATTTACGGGTTATTTTATGGATTTATGCGCTGGTGCGCTAGTGTAGTTGACGATACAGGGAGGGATAAGCTGTGATTATAGTCATCACTGTTACCCTACTGCTATTTGTATACCTGGTTTACGCATTGATTCATCCGGAGAAATTTTAAGGAGGGGCATTCATGGGCATTTTACAAATTGTTGTTGTAATTGTGATTCTCATCTTGCTGGTTAAGCCGATGGGCACATATTTATATCATGTATTTTCTAATGAACCGAACCGTACGGATCGATGGTTTGGAGGTATGGAAAAAGGAATTTATAAGCTGATCGGCCTGAAACAACGGGACGGTATGACCTGGAAGAAGTATGCGCTCAGCTTTGTTTTAACGAATATCGTACTCGTTACTTTCAGTTATATTGTTCTTAGATTACAGCGAGGATTACCGCTAAATCCGAATGGAATTACAGATATGGAACAGACGCTTTCATTCAATACGGTGATCAGCTTTATGACCAATACGAACCTGCAGCATTATAGCGGGGAGACGGGTCTTTCGTATTTTTCACAAATGGCTGTCATCACGATGATGATGTTTACGTCTGCAGCGAGCGGATTTTCTGTTGCGGTTGCTTTTGTCAGAGGGATCACAGGCCAGAAATCAGTCGGGAACTTCTTCGAGGATTTCGTCAAAGCACATATTCGTGTGTTCATTCCACTAGCTTTGTTAGTTTCATTGGTGCTGGTAGGCTTGCATGTGCCGCAAACGCTAAAGCCTTCGCTTGAGGTCACTACTCTGGAAGGGCAAACCCAACAAATTGCTATCGGGCCAGTCGCTTCTTTGGAATCGATCAAACATTTGGGCACGAATGGGGGCGGCTTCTTCGGGGCTAATTCCTCACATCCTTTTGAGAACCCTAATCCACTTACGAATGTTCTGGAGATTCTCTCCATGTGGATGCTGCCGGCTTCGCTACCTTATATGTACGGATTGTTTGCGAAGAACAAACGTCAGGGCTGGGTGATTTTTACTGCGATGATGACCTTGTTCGTACTGCTATTAAGCCTGAACTTTTATGCAGAATCAAAGGGCAACCCTGCGATCAATGCACTAGGAATTGAATCTTCACAAGGTAGTATGGAAGGGAAAGAGGTACGCTTTGGCATACCGCAGTCTTCCTTGTTTACTTCAGTAACAACCGCAGCTACAACAGGTAGTGTTAACAATATGCATGATACGCTGACGCCACTGGGAGGCATTACGCCTCTTGCACTGATGATGCTCAACAATGTTTTCGGTGGGAAAGGTGTCGGACTAATTAATATGCTGATGTATGCCATCATGGGAGTCTTCCTATGTGGATTGATGGTTGGTAGAACACCGGAGTTTCTCGGACGGAAGATAGAGGCCAAGGAGATGAAGCTGATTGCCATTGCGATCCTTGTTCATCCATTCATTATCCTTGTGCCAACCGCAGGTGCATTCCTGACCGATTTGGGGCAAGGAGCGATTACGAACACTGGATTCCATGGGCTCAGTCAAGTGTTATATGAATATGTCTCTTCTGCCGCGAACAATGGTTCAGGCTTTGAGGGACTTGCGGACAACACAACCTTTTGGAATGTTACAACCGGGATTGTCATGCTGCTAGGTCGTTATGTCTCTATTATCGCAATGCTGGCGGTAGCAGGTTCTCTGCTTAAGAAGAAGCCGGTTCCTGAGACGATTGGCACGTTCCGCACAGACAATGGACTGTTTACGGGAATTCTGATTGGTACCGTAGTGATTATTGGTGCGTTGACGTTCCTGCCGGTCATTGTACTCGGTCCCATTGCAGAATATCTAACCTTACGGTAGGAAGAGGGAGAATAAGATGAGTACTGTAAAAAGAAAAAAACTGCTGACGGGACCCATACTCCTTAGCGCTGTAAAGGATAGTTTTATAAAGCTTAACCCAGTAACGCTAATCAAAAATCCAGTCATGTTCGTGGTAGAGGTCGGTACGATCATTGTCCTCCTCATGGTGCTGGCTCCTGGATATTTTAATGCAGAGCAATCGATAGGCTTTAATATCACTGTGTTGTTCATTCTGCTATTCACAGTGCTATTTGCGAACTTCGCTGAAGCATTGGCGGAAGGCCGGGGTAAAGCCCAAGCCGATTCGCTTAAAAAAACAAAACAAGATATCACAGCTAACAAACTGGTTGGAGGAGCGGTGAAGACAGTCTCTTCCTCCGAGCTGCGTAAAGGAGATATTGTCATCGTCAGTCAGGGAGAACTCATCCCTGGTGACGGTGAAGTGATTGAAGGGCTAGCTTCCGTAGATGAATCAGCGATTACAGGTGAATCTGCACCTGTAATCAAGGAGGCTGGTGGGGACTTTGGATCCGTTACAGGTGGTACACGGGTCGTCAGTGATGAGATTACAGTCAGAATTACAAGTGATCCTGGTGAGTCGTTTCTAGATCGAATGATCTCCCTTGTTGAAGGGGCGAAACGTCAGAAGACACCGAATGAAATCGCACTAAATACGCTTTTGATCAGTTTGACGCTGATTTTCCTGATTGTAGTAGTGACCTTGCGGCCAATTGCAACTTATCTAGGTGTTGATCTTGATATTCCCGTGATGATCGCTTTGTTGGTCTGTCTGATTCCGACTACCATCGGGGGACTACTCTCGGCAATCGGAATAGCGGGTATGGACCGGGTGACACAGTTTAATGTACTTGCGATGTCGGGTAAGGCAGTCGAGGCTGCTGGCGATATTAATACGATGATCCTAGATAAGACTGGTACGATTACCTTTGGGAACCGGATGGCGAGTGAATTTGTAACTGTTGGAAATGAATTGGAAGCGGAGCTTACGGCATGGGCGGCCATCAGTTCTTTAAAGGATGAGACGCCTGAGGGACGCTCTGTGATTGAACTGGCTAAGAAGCTGGAACGCAGCTATGACAACAAGCTTGCTGAAGGCGGGGAATTCGTAGAGTTTAAAGCGGAAACTCGGATGAGTGGTATTGATCTCCAAGATGGACGCTGCGTACGTAAGGGTGCGGTAGACTCCGTGAAGAAATGGGTGCAGTCGAAAGGCGGGGTCATTCCCGCGAATCTGGACAGTAATTCTGATGCCATCGCCCGAATGGGGGGAACCCCGTTAGCGGTTGCAGTAGACAACCGGATCTATGGACTTATTTATTTGAAGGATACCGTTAAGCCAGGCATGAAAGAGCGGTTTGATGAGCTGCGGAAAATGGGGATCAAGACCATCATGTGTACGGGCGACAATCCGCTGACCGCAGCTACAATTGCCCGCGAAGCGGGTGTAGATGATTTTATCGCTGAAAGTACTCCTGAGGATAAAATAGCAGTCATTCGCCGCGAACAGAACGAAGGCAAGCTGGTTGCGATGACAGGGGATGGTACCAATGATGCCCCTGCCCTTGCACAAGCTGATGTGGGCTTAGCCATGAACAGCGGTACGACAGCCGCTAAGGAAGCGGCAAATATGGTTGATTTGGATTCTGACCCTTCGAAGATTATTGAGGTCGTTGCGATTGGTAAACAGCTATTGATGACGCGGGGCGCGTTGACAACTTTCAGTATTGCGAATGATATTGCGAAGTATTTCGCTATTATTCCGGCGATGTTCATGCTAGCCATTCCGGAAATGGAAGCTCTGAATGTAATGGGGCTAGGCTCACCAAGCTCGGCTATTATATCGGCATTAATATTTAATGCGATTATTATTCCGCTGCTCATCCCACTGGCTATGAAGGGTGTCTCGTATAAAGCTATGAGCTCTACGAAGCTGCTCGGACGTAATATTTTTATCTATGGGCTAGGCGGAGTTGTTGTTCCTTTTGCGGGCATCAAGCTCATTGATATGATCGTAAGTGTATGGATTTAATGACGTGTTGACTAATCATTGAAAGGGTGAGAGCATCGTGAATAAAGTAAACGCTATGGTGGACACTGAAGAGCAGTTATCATCATCGAAAGGTGCTTATTTCTTTATTATTGTACGACTAAGTCTAATATTTATTGTTCTCTGCGGAGTGATCTATCCTCTGACGACTACAGCGCTTGCCCAGGTTCTGATGCCGTCGCAAGCGAACGGTAGCTTGCTTAAGGATGATGCTGGAGTAGTCGTTGGCTCGGAGCTCATCGGGCAGAACTTTACGAACCCGGCTTTATTTCATGGTCGTGTATCTAGTATTGAGTATAAAGCAGAAGCTTCAGGCTCCAATAACTACGCTCCATCCAATCCGGATATGCTGCAGCGGACCAAGGATTTCATTACGCAGTGGCAGCTCGATAACCCGGATGTGCCTGTGAATAAATTACCAGTGGCACTGGTAACCAACTCGGGTTCGGGGCTGGATCCGCATATTACACCTGCTTCGGCTATTGTGCAGATTCCTCGAATTAGCAACTTAACCGGTGTTCCTGCCTCACAGCTGGAAGAGCTCGTGAATAAGCATACTGAGGGTCGGGACTTGGGGCTGTTCGGTGAAGAACGGGTAAATGTGTTGAAGCTGAACATGGAGCTTCTGAAATTATCGAACCAATAAATATAGTAAATGTCCCTGCCAGATCATTAGAATCGGGCAGGGATATCTTGCTTTCTAAAATATAAGAAAGTATAAGTTTCACATATTCATCATCCTTATATTTCTACGAGAAACGGCTGTCATCTTTGAAGGACGACAACGTCGTTTCTTCTTGGAACAGAAGAGTACATGCATGATCGGGGTTATTAAGGAGTGGTCTGGATGGGAACATACCGGAGGAAGACGCCGGAGGAACTGCTGCTCTCTATCTATGAGCTGCATCGGGGACGTCTTAAGATCTATATAGGACCAGTTAGTGGTTCGGGCAAGACGTATCAGATGCTGCGTGAGGGCCAGGCACTTAAAGCGCAGGGAATTGATGTCGTGATCTGTGCAGTTTCAACGAATCAAAGCCCAGAAACTAAGGATCAGCTGGGCGATTTGGAACGGATTCCAAGTATTCATTGGTTCCAGAAGGAGTTCGAGAAGAAGGATCTTGATGTGGAAGCTATTGTGGCTCGTAATCCTGAGGTTGTGCTGACCGATGGCCTGGCCCACCAGAATCGCCAGGGTGCGGAAAGATCTGGAAGACTGGACGATATCAAATACTTAATGAGCAATGGGATAAGTGTTATCACAACTGTAAACGTATACGAACTGGAGGGTGCTGCGGATTTAGTGCGGAAATGGACCGGAATTGAGGTAGAGCATTCCCTTCCTGCTGAGGTGCTTACCCTTGCCGATGATATCGTTCTAATTGATGTGACGCCGGAGAAGATACTTCAGCGCTTGTCCGACGGCCATTTAAGTAAACATCAGCAAAGATCGCTTTTTAACAAGGGGAATATAAGCAAGCTGCGGGAACTGGCACTTAGAATGGTCGCTGAAGATGTTAATGATTCACTGGAGAAACACAGAGAAGAACAGGGGCTGCTGGGAGCTTCAGGGATCGCAGAAAAGGTGTTGGTATCGGCACAGTATTATTGGAATGGCTCGATCCATATCCGCCGTGGACAGCAGATTGCCAAGCGGTTAAATGGGGATCTTTCAGTGGTGTCATTCTCGAAGCAGGGTCTCACCCTTTCTAAAGAAGCAGCAACCTTTAAGCGCTCCCTCTGGAAGCTGACCGAGAAGATTGGTGCCTCTATGGAAGAGATAACTTTTCGCTCGAAAAGGGAGATCCCTCATCTGTTGGTAAAATACGCAACCCGGCACAACATTACCCGGATCGTTATGGGACACTCCAACCAGACCGCTTGGCAGGAGTTATGGAAAGGTTCGATCGCCAATTCGTTACTGAAGCAAATCAGAGGTGTGGATGTGTTCTTCGTGGCGGATCGCGCAGACCGAGAGGGAGAACGTGTACTTCCAACCCGGCAGCGTCGTAATGAACGGAAAGCGGATGCCTATCACAGATTAAGCAGCCAGGAAGTAAAGGATAAAATCGATGCGATTCACGGAGGAACCTTTAAGGTATACATTGGGGCTGCTCCCGGTGTGGGCAAGACTTACAAGATGCTGCGTGAAGGGAACGATCTCTTGAAGAGAGGGATTGATGTTGTGATCGGACTTCTTGAAACGCATGGCCGCCAAGAAACCCTTGAACAAATCGGTGATCTGGAGATCCTACCACGTCTACGTATAGAGTACCGAGGGACTGTCCTTGAGGAGATGGATACGGCAGCTATCATACAGCGTAATCCAGAAGTCGTCCTAGTGGATGAACTCGCCCATACCAATATGCCAGGCAGCAAACATAAGAAACGGTATATGGATGTTATGGAGCTGCTCGATGCGGGAATATCTGTGATCTCTACTGTGAATGTGCAGCATTTAGAAAGCCTGAATGATGCCGTAGAGCAAATTACAGGAGTTAGAGTAAGAGAGACCTTTCCGGACAGCATTCTACAGCGGGCTAACGAGGTAGAACTTATTGATGTATCACCCAAGACGCTTCAAGAACGAATGAAGGATGGGAAAATATATGCCATGGCCAAGGTGGATCAGGCGCTGGGGGCTTTTTTCAAAATCGGGAATTTGATCGCCCTTCGGGAGCTGGCGTTGCGGGAAATTGCTGACGATGTGGATGAGCGGCTGGAATCCTGGGAACGTGTCGGTTCGTTACGGGGGCCTTGGCGGCGTGAGGAAGTCATTTATGTGTGTATCACCTTGGGGGATCATGCGGAGCGCTTAATTCGGCGTGGTTTTCGGATCGCATATCGTCTAAAAGCTTGCTGGTATGTTACGTATGTGCAGGAATTTAAACAGCATGGACCCGTTTATGATAAACGAATAACTGATTTAAAGGAATTGACGGAACGACTGGGTGGGACGTTTAAGATGATTGAGAGCGCGCTTCCTGCCCGAGTGGCGTCCTTGCTGCTTGAAAGATCTCAAGCTTTGCAGAGCACTCAGATTATTATCGGTCAATCACAACGCTCCTGGCTGCGAAAAAGTATTCACGGCGATGTTACCAAGCAGATTCTGCGTTCTGCCAGAAACGTGGATGTGCTGGTCGTGGCAGATCTCATACGTGTGGAAGCATAGACTAAGACTAACAAATAAAAACGCCTTCGCCGTCCCTAAAGGACGGTAAGCGTTTATGCGAGAAATACAAGGATAATGTATAGCGTGAAAATTATAGATTCTTATATTTTGAAAAAGGGTACCTTCAAGCCGATTGGCTATGAGGATACCCTTTTTTTACAGCTATGAATTACATCATGTACTGAATAGTTTAATGGCTGAATTATTGGGCAGCTCCGATGAGTGCTTTGAGCGCAGGAAGATTAAATCCCTTGATCGCTTGATCCCCTGCTACAGTGACAGGAACGCCCATGAATCCAAGCTTCTCAACTTCCTCTTGATAGACTGTGCTGGTCATAACATCTCTTACTTCAAAAGGGATACCCTGCTCTGTAAGATAGGTTTTAACCAAATTACAGTCACTGCACCCTGCGGTTGAATAGACAATCACTGGCTCACTCATTGGTTCACAGCCTCTTTGATTGCATCTCTTGTGATTTTCCAGTGGGAAGTGTTCCAGCGAACCTCATTGTCCTCAAGCAGGAAGAGTTGTGGAGATTCATGTTTGATGCCAAAATCCTCAGCAATTTGATTGGAAACGGGACGATCCTCGATGACTAAGACCACTGCAGCGGCAGTATCCGCATCCTTCAGATAAGCCTGAAACTCTTCATTAGCTTTAGCACTAATCGGGCAGGTCGTGCTGTGTTTGAACAGCAGCTTCTTGCCAGGCTTAGCTACATATTGCTCAAGATCCTCCAGCGTATGGAGTTGTTGAATAGACATAGGTATCACCCTCCTGGGATCGTTATTTTGAAATATAAGAGAGTATAAGCTTCACGTTATACACTATCCTTATATTTCTCGCATAAACGCTTACCGTCCTAAAGGACGCTGAAGGCGTTATTGCTTGCTAACAATTGTGTTGTTAACAACCTGTAATCATGATTGTAACATATATCAAAATTAAAACAAAAAGGATTCTTAAAGGCTTGCACAAGAGGCGCTATACCTGAAACCAATTGCGTTGAAAAAAAGAGTTCAGCATGCTAAGGTGGACAGAAGCAACATGCCTAACCATATCGCTAGGAGATAGGAGTGTTCAGAAGAATGAAGAGAGTTGCATGTGTAACTGGAGCAGACCGGGGGCTCGGACTGTCGCTCGTACGCTCGTTGCTGGCCAAACAGTTCTCCGTATTTGCAGGACAGTTTTTGAAAGAATCAGAAGATTTGAAAGCGCTTAAAGAGCGATATCCTGATCAACTGGAGCTTATCCCCCTAGATATCAGTATTAAAGACAGTGTGAAACAGGCTGCAAGAGTAATAGCAAGTAAAACCGGATATATCGATATTATTATTAATAATGCAGGGATTATTCGTTCTGCTGATAATGCTACTGTGCTGGTAGAGCTGGATGATGAAGGCATGGCAGAAATATATAATGTAAATACGCTTGGCGCGTTAAGAGTCAGCAATGCACTTATGGGACTGCTGCTACAAAGTGAGGATAAGTTAATCGTCAATATTTCCTCGGAAGCGGGTAGTATTGCCCGAAATAAGCGTATCAATATGTATGGCTATTGTATGTCGAAGGCAGCACTAAATATGCAGTCCTCCTTGATGCATAATCATCTGAGAACACTTGGCGGTCAAGTAATGGTGTTCCATCCCGGCTGGCTGCAGACCTTTATGCAGGGTAAGAAGGATGAGCAAGCGGACACGACACCGGAAAAGTCGGCAGAGCAGATTATCGGTCTTGTATTGAATCATTCAAAATATATGGGCGAGGAACCGGCCTATCTGGATATGGATGGAAGCTCTTGGCCGTGGTAGTACGATATCTCAAATAAGATAAGAAGAAAGGCGCTGATCATATGTCTACACTAAAAGCACTTGCACTTGGAAGCTACGGGGAGGTTAAATATCACCCCTTTGCAGGCGTGGACCGGGAGATTGAGCAAATACTGGCCAATGATCTTCAGGTGTTCTCTTCAGAGGATTACGGGCTTCTTAATAATAAAACGTTGTCTGACCACAAGCTGGTAATCTCCTACACCGAATTTTCGGATGACAAAATCCCGGTGGAACAAAGCGCTGCTTTGCTATCCTATGTGGCTGGCGGGGGCGGACTGCTAGTGGTACATAACGGAATTTCCTTACAACGGAATCAGGAGCTTGGTGTTATGCTGGGCGCACATTTCACCCATCATCCAGAGTTTACTTCTCTGCAGATGTCCATTCCCGCACGTGAGCATCCCATTATGCAGGGAATTGAAGAATTTGTGATTGAAGATGAGCCATATTATTTTGAGATGCATCCTCATTTTGAAACGACGGTGCTCGCTGAATATCCTCATGAGGGAGCGATGCGACAAGCGGCTTGGTGTCATGAATTTGGCCTGGGGCGGGTAGTTTATTTAATGCCGGGGCACCATTTACCTTCATTTTCGGTAGAGCCATTCCGCGAAATGATTCGTAGAGGCGGGCTTTGGGCGGCAGGATTATTGTAGGATGTTGTAACATCATAATGAATCCAACTGTGGGATAACTACGGTTGGATTTTTTTTGTTGACTCTGACATTGGTGTCAGGGTTTATACTGGGGTAGAACAATTCTCATGAACCCCGGGGAGAATGATATGAAAATAGGTGAGCTTGCTAAATTAACGGGCGTAAGCGTCCGGTCAATTCGTTATTATGAGAGTCAAGGATTAATCTCGTCGATCCGTCAGGCCAATGGATATCGGGAGTACTCTCCACTCGCTGTGGAGACGGTAGAAACGATTAAATTATATTTGAACCTGGGTCTGTCCACAGAACAGATTGCGGGCTTTCTACATTGTGTCTTGAAGAACAAAGAAGCCTTCTGCGCAGAAGTGATGCCACTATACCACAGTAAACTTGAAGAGATTGAACGTCAGCTTGTAGAACTGAATCAGATTAAGCACAATTTGGAAGAAAGAATGGCATCTATCTTGCGAGAGCAGAACGAGTGTAGTTTAGAGGCATGTACACTGGAGAGTTTGGAGTAGGTACTGCTGGAGATGAAAACTATGAGGAGGAAAGACAAATGGCTATTTCAAATGCAGATAGCGCTGATTGGGTGCGAGCAGAAATACGCGGTGGTGGAACGGTGTTGGTAGATTACGGTGCGCCATGGTGTCCCCCTTGCAAGGTACTGCTGCCCCTTTTGGAGGACCTTCATCAAGAATATGGAGACGATGTTTCTATCGTAAAGGTGAATTGTGACGAACTGCCGGATCTGGCTGGGGAAGCTGGTGTTATGGGGATGCCTACAGTCATTGTATATAAAGATGGGCAACCCATGGAAAAGTTGGTTGGCTTACGTCCGATAGCAGCCTACCAAGGGATATTGAACAAGGTTATTCAAGCATAGGGCATTGGAATTTCGTTGTATTTTGATGCTATATTGATCTCAAGCTGAGAAGGCATTAATAAGCCACATCCGGATATTTTCCTGCGTACGCTCGATAGGCTAGACGTAAAGCCCTAGGAGAGCGTCTATATTGTTGATCATCCGCTGAACGATGTAGACGCCGCGGTGAGCCGTGACGGTATGAAAGGCACAGCTTTGGAAGGAGTAGCCCGTATGGATTTTCAGGTCGCATATACCAACTATCACTCTCTGCTGCAAGCAATCGCTTACCGTATGACCGGCTCTATAGCAGATGCAGAGGACCTCGTTCAAGACGTATTCATCGAGTACAGCAAGCTACAAACAATAGATATCACCCATCCGAAAGCTTACTTAATCCGTATGATTACAAATCGTTGCATCAACTATATGCAATCCGCCCGTATAAGGAGAGAGCAATATGTCGGCACATGGCTGCCGGAGCCGCTCGTCAGCTTTACGAATGGAAGCGGCGATAATCCTGCTGATCTCTTCGATCACGATGAAAATGTATCCTACGCCCTGCTCGTCATGCTGGAACATTTATCGGCTGTCGAGAGAGCCGTCTTCATCTTGCGCCAATCCTTCGCTTTCGAATATAGCGAAATTGCCGATGTATTAGGAAAATCAGAAGCCAACTGTCGAAAAATATTTAGCCGCGCTAATGATAAGCTGCATCAACAATCGCCCATTCTACCAGATAATACGGCTCAGGCAACACCTCTAGCGACAGCATTCCTTGCAGCTGCGCGAGGCGGCAACGTCGATGCGCTTGTTAGTCTGCTGGCCGAGGACGCGCTGCTTACGTCGGACGGCGGTGGTAAAGTTCGCGCAGCGATCTTCACCATCACGGGCAGAGATCGTGTTCAAGCTTTCATTGAAGGTGTCATTACGAAGGGCTTCCTCGGAGATTCGCAAAGGATGGTGCTACTTAACGGCCAGCTGGGCATCGTCATCTATCGGGATGGCCGGCCGCTTAAGGCGATAAGCTTCCAGCTTGATACGGCCGGGGAGCGGATCGAGCATATTTATATCGTACTCAATCCCGATAAATTACAACGAATGGGGTAACCTGTCACAAACGGAGCTTCTGCATTGTCTTATTAGTGAAACAATCAAAAGATAACCGGTCTATAGCCGGAGAGGAGCTATCCCCATGGAACAAAGAATGGATCTGGCCGGTGAAATCCCAGCCGCATACAAAGCAATGATGGGTCTTGAAGCGTTCGTACAATCGACAGGCATGGAGAAGTCGCTATTGGAGTTAATCAAAATCAGAGCGTCACAAATTAACGGCTGCGCCTTCTGTATAGATATGCACACGAAGGATGCCCGCAAGGCAGGCGTGTCGGAACAGCGCATCTACATGCTGAACGCATGGCGTGAAGCGCCGTTCTACAGCGACGAGGAGCGCGCAGTGCTTGCCCTGACCGAATCGGTTACGCTCGTGACGCAAGGACATGTACCGGACGATGTCTATTCGGAAGCGGAGCGCCATTTCGATACTAAGCGACTTGGCGAGATCATCATGGCAATTGTTACAATCAATGCATGGAATCGCATCGCGATCACCACTCGCATGTTGCCGCAATAAACTTTAATCACGTCAGCCGAACGCCGAAGGCTAGCACCTTACCATCTCTGAAATTTGTTAATTATGGGATCTGAAGATGATCTCATGACGCTCTAAAGATCATATGAAGTTTAACTTAGGGAGACCCCATACTGTGGGGTCTTTTTTGTATGCATGAATTATCCATCTTCGGTAAAAAATACGGTCACAGCTACGAAGGAGGTGTTAGCGGTGTGGAATGAGGTAATAGAATTAATTCCAAGTTGGGAAGTGGTTTTCCAAGGGATTATGATCTTCTGCGTCCCGTTTATCATACTTCGATCAATAAGTTGGGCTAAAGCTAAAGAAGATCGAATAACGACCAGGGCTAAAAAAGCCATAGGCAGCAAAGGTGGGGGAGTTCCATATGGAGAAGCATCCAGAGGGAAAAGCATCTCAGAAGGGTCTAAGGAGCAGCAAAGCACAGATAAAGTAACTAAGGATAAGGGTGAAAGATTAACTTACAGTGGTCATTTAAACGAGGATTTGCAGACATTCAAAGAGATCAGTGCGGATATGCATGATGTGAATATAAGGGAATTGCGAATCGGAAGCATACAGACAAAGGCAGCGTTGTTGTACGTAGACGGGCTAACGGACAAAGACAAAATGGATCAGAATATATTAAAGCCGTTAATGAATGCGTATCAGCCTTTTAAGGATATGAATACCATACCGGAAGCGAAAGATCTACAAGATATTCTCATCCATGAAATATTGCTCATTTCGGAAGTTGAGCTCACGGATAATGTATACCTCTCCCTTCAAAAAGTGTTATTTGGATCTGCCATACTGCTCGTAGAGGGGATATCAGAGGTTTTTGTGCTTAGTAGTCCAAAGGGGGCTACTAGAGGGATTCAAGAGCCAGAATCTGAAGCAGTCTTGCGGGGATCGCGAAGCGGATTTAATGAGACATTAAGCGACAACACGGCAATGCTGCGTAGACACGGGCAGAGTACGGAGCTAGCGATGATTTCTTTTACTGTAGGAAAGAGAATGCAGAAGGAATTGATCCTAACGTATATCAAAGATATTGCGAATGATGAGCTTGTAGAAGAGGTCAAACGAAGAATTAAAACGATAGATATAGACGATGTTCAAGAATCTGGTTATGTGGAGCAATTAATCGAAGACAATAGCTTCAGTCCTTTCCAGCAGATTCAGAATACAGAAAGACCAGACCGCGTAATGGCAGCACTCCTGGAAGGAAGAGTAGCTATCTTAATTGATGGTACGCCCTTCGCCTTGATTATGCCGGTTACCTTCGGGATGTTACTGCAATCGCCAGAGGATTATAACGATCGCTGGATGGTAGGGTCGCTGCTACGTCTGTTACGTTTTTTTGCGGCAATGATATCATTGTTTGCGCCGGCACTATATATCTCCTTTCTCTCGTTCCAACCTGGATTGATTCCAACAAAGCTGGCCATTTCCATTATTGCCTCCAGGCAAGGCGTTCCCTTCACTGTATTGATCGAAGCATTGATTATGGAAATTTCGATTGAAATCTTACGGGAGGCTGGACTTCGTTTGCCTAAACCTATCGGTCCGGCAATGGGGATTGTTGGCGGTCTGATCATCGGACAAGCCGCAGTAGAAGCTGGAATTGTGAGTCCTATCTTAGTCATTGTAGTTTCAGTTACGGCTGTTTCGTCCTTCTCTATGCCAATGTATAGTGCAGGGATGACGCTTCGAATGCTCCGGTTTGCAGCCATGTTTTTTGCAGCGATCTTTGGATTATACGGAGTTGTACTTTTTTTTCTTTTGCTTAGTAGTCATTTAATTAAGCTGAAGAGTTTTGGTGTTCCCTATCTTGGTCTGGCAGTCCCGAATAAGACAGTCAATTGGAAAGATTTTATATTCCGTATGCCTTTGCAATTTTTAACCGGGCGGCCTACATTGTTGAAACCAAAGGACCCTTTGCGTAAAGGGTAAGAAGTTTAGGTAAAGGAGGAAGAGTACATGAGCGCCGAGGTAAAGGACCGAATAACTGCTATTCAAGCGACGATCATTCTAGCCAATTATACGATTGCGGCAGGGGTACTTACGCTTCCTCGGACCATTGTAGAGGCCAGTGGCAGTCCAGATGTATGGATAAGTATTTTGTTAGGGGGAGTAATCTCTTTTTTGTCAGGATTGATTATTGTGAAGCTTAGTCAACGGTTTCCAGGTCAAACTTTTTTTCAATATATTGGGAAGATTATCGGCAAACCACTCGGAATAGTTCTTACTATAGGAGTCGTGGGTTATTTTATCAGTATCGCCGGCTTTGAGATACGTTCGGTGCAGGAGGTAACCTCTTTTTTTCTACTGGAAGGTACACCTCCTTGGGCGATTGTGGCTGCTTTTATGTGGATTGCCTTCTATTTATGCAGAGGAGGAATTAATGCGATCACTAGTATGTGCAGACTCATTGTTCCAATCACCTGGACAGTATTTATTGGGGTTTGTCTGCTTAGTTTTGAAGTTTTTGACCTCAACAACCTTCTACCAATACTTGGAGATGGATTGGAGCCTGTGTGGAAAGGGATCAGACCAACCATCCTAACCTTTACAGCTGGAGAAGCAATGCTGTTCATTGTTGCTTTTATGGACAAACCTCAAAAAGCAGTAAAGGTAATCATTGCTGGAACCTGTATCTCGACGATATTTTATACCCTAGCTGTTGTAGCGACCATAGGGGCTTTTTCTATAGATGGAGTGATCACAAGAACCTGGCCGTTTCTCGATCTTGTAAGAAGTTTTGAGGTGAACTATCTCATTTTTGAAAGATTTGAGTCGTTGTTGTTGGTGATCTGGATTATGCAGATCTTCTGTACCTTTTGTATTGCCATTTATGCAGCGTCTTTAGGGTTGTCTCAAGTCATTCATAAAAACTTTAAAGGTTGTTTGTTGGCGATACTTCCGGTTGTCTATGTAATTTCTAGAATTCCACCAAATGTGAATGCTCTGTTTGCTTTAGGAACAGGTATCGGTGATTGTATGCTTATTCTATTCGGATTGCTTCCGTTGCCATTGTTAATTATCACATACTTCCGGAGGGCTGCTTCATGAAAAAATGGAGGTTGTGGGTTGTACTCTCTATCGCATGTTCGCTGTTATCAGGCTGCTGGAGCAGCACACCGATCGAGGAATTAAACATGCAGATTGGTGTTGCACTGGACAGTGCTGAGGAACCAGGAGGCGAGGAGGCAGCTAAGCCGGAGGGTGGAAATCATAAGAAGCCTGAAAAAATAATAAGTACCTATCAATTTACGATTCCACAAGGATCAGGAGGGGCGATCATGAAGTCTTCTGCTAGTTCATCCTCCTTTAAGAATTACTATAATATGAGTGAAACCAGCGATTCTATCTTTGAAGCGATGCGGCAGCTTTCGCTGCGTACTAGACGCACTCCGATTGGCCATCATCTGAAGGTCATTATAATCAGTGAAAAGCTTGCTCGTTCCAATAACCTTACTAAAATCATAGATTTCTTTACTCGGGATAATGATATCCGTCCGAGTGTTATGTTATTTGTCAGCAAAGGAATGGCCAAAGATGTATTGGAAAATGCACTGCCGGGTCAGACGCCTGCTTTTGTACTTGAAGGCATATTCAATAACAGAGACCGGAATATGGGGATTTGGGAGCCGGTATCTCTGGCAAAAGTAGTTGGGCCTTTGCAAGCAAAGAAAAGTTTCTTATTGCAAAATGTTATCCCTATTGATCAGGAGACAAAGCTATCAGGAGCGGGTGTATTCAACGGCGGAACGGGAAAACTTGTTGGCTTTTTGGATGAGTCGGAGCTGGAGGGGATGGCCTGGCTGACCGGAAAGGGGCTGGGAGGAGTGCTTAAAACGTATGATCCGGATAACAATAATCTCTTAACCTATGAGGTGAAATCCATGCATAGCAAAATCAAAGCGAATGTGAACAATGGGCAGATTTCTTTTAATGTGAAAATAAAATCTACAGGTAGATATGCTGAGGTCTTTGCCGAAAAGCCAAAGAAATTACATGACGGAATTGTAAAGAAGGATAAAGCCTTGCTGCAGAAGCGTGTCCTGGAAATGGTGCAAGCTACTGTAACAAAAATGCAGAAGGAACTGCATACCGAAGCTGCCGGTTTCGGCACCAGCCTACATAATCAGCATCCAGCCGTATGGCGGAGCGTCAAGGCTAACTGGGACGAAACCTTCAGCAAAATTCCGATTACCTATGAAGTAAACCTGAATATTGAAGAATACGGTGCGTCAGATACAACAGCTGAATAGAAAGGTTGCAGACAATTCAGAGCTACTTCATGTGATGGGTGACAGGTATTACATCATTTTGATGCAGCGCATCAAGTACTTCGGTTTTTAATTGTTCAGTAAAGGTATTCCATGTTTTTTTGCCGATATCGAGTTCTTCACGTCCAATAGTGTTTAGTGTTTCTAACCAGAGGCGTTTATCGTTAATTAGCCCGAGCTGGTCTTGGATCTGCTTATATATTTCCTCATGGGCATGAAATTTTTGATTTAACGCAAAAGAGGCTGCACTAGCCGTATATCGCAGTTCCTTAGCAGCCATCCTCAGCTCATGCAGTGCGTCGAAGGCTGCTTCAGATTCGGCATCTTGTCCACGAAATATAACCTTGCAAGCTTTTTTCTTCTGCTCGTAAGCTACCTCAAGTTCGCGCATGACAACATTGGCATCTTTTTTCGCTACCAGGGCCTCAAGCTGTTCACTTAGGAAGACTTTCCACTTCTCATCTAGATCTTCATTGATTAGCTTAGGCAGCTCATCGGCCAGCTTCTTACGATAAGTTTTGCGCTTGTCCTTTTGGTGGTCGATCACTGCCTTCAACAATTCTGCGGTCTTTGTATCGCCGTTTTCCTTGGCGTGTTTGCGTTTAGTCTTGAACGATTCGATCAGAACGTCTGCATCTCTGACCTTGCCTAATCGCTTTTGGGCTTTTTCAAATAAGGGGTATAGCCCTAGAGTATGGCCAGGGTCGAGAATGGATAGCAGTGTTAACAGCTTGCGGCAGTTCACTCTTGCTTGATGAATATCCTCGTCATCGAATTTGCTAAGTGCATCATGGCAGTAATCCCAGAAATCAATATACAGCAGGTTAAGTGCCTGTTCCCATTGTCTTGTCTTGGTTAACTGTCGTTCCTTCATCACTTCCACTGTCATGCGGCATCACTCCTTAACGTTGTGTATAGCATGAACCTAAGGCTAACCCCTATTCGAGCTGGGGCATGTTCGTATACTATAAGGATAGCGTTATCATAACCTCATTTCAATTCTGATTTCGCACTAGCGAGGCAGATCGATTACAATATCACAGATAATACGGGAAAGAGGGGAATTGGTGGATACTCGGGAGTACGATGGAATGATCAATGGATCTGTTGATAGAAGTAAAGAAGTCATCGGACTTCCTGCAGAAATGGGACTTTTCCAGCATCTAATCTTAAAGAGTGACAGTATAGATGAGGAAGCAGGGGGCATCGGGGAGATGCTGATCCCGTTCGCCTTTGAAGAGACCCTTTGCAGGGATGTCGGATCGGGACTTGTTCCTCCTAGTCTGCACCTATGGAGTCATTCCGGGGGTGTGGTGCTCGGCCTACGGGACAGCAAGCTTCCGTACGCGGCTCAAGCGATGGCTAAGTTAGAGCAGCAAGGAATTCGTACAGCGGTAAGACATTCCGGTGGTGCTGCGGTGCCTCTGGATGATGGAATTGTTAATGTTTCGCTAGTGCTCCCCAAAGGACGCGGAAAGCTGGACTTTCATGATGACTTTAGGCTTCTGGCTTCTCTGATCACTGAGGCAGTTGCTATGAGTCATCCACAGGCTGCTGCTCAAATTCAGGCTGGTGAAATTGTTGGTTCTTACTGCCCAGGGGACTTCGATTTGGCGATCGGTGGGCGAAAATTTTGCGGCATTGCTCAGCGCAGACAAAATAATGCCTATTTCGTGCATGCATTTGTAGTGGTTTCGGGTTCGGGACAGGAACGTGGTGAGCTCATTCATAAATTCTATGAGCAAGCCTCAGGAGGAGACTCAGCATTATCTTATCCACGGGTTCGTCCAGGGACGATCGCTGGGCTTGGTGAACTAGGTGGACCGAATGCTACTGAAGTATTTGCCGAAGGCATTAGACAAGCATTAGCCCACCGTGGAGTGGTGCTTAAATCCTCTGACAGGCTACAGCAGGAGACCGGATATTTCTTGGACTATGAAGATCGGCGTGTTCTGGATGCTGCGCGAGTCCTGCATGAACGTTATGCCCAAAGATAAATGGATATTGAGCATCGTTAAAAAGGACGTAACAGAAAGCTGGCGAGAGGCCAGCATCTGTTACGTCCTTTTTAATCATATAAGTCGGGACGTCTGTCTGCAAAAATAGGGATTTGTGCTCGAATTTCACGCACCATATGTAAATCGATATCCCCCGTTAGGATTTTTTCCCCTTCAGCAGCTTCACATAAAATATCTCCCCAAGGATCAATGATCATAGAATGCCCAGCAAAGGTGTTGTAAGGGTCGCTTCCTGCACGGTTGCAGGCTACTACATAACATTGGTTCTCGATTGCTCGGCTGATCAGTAGTGCACGCCAATGTGATAGCCTGGATAATGGCCATTCTGCACTAACAAACAAGATTTCTGCACCTTGTGCGGTATGAGCGCGAACCCATTCTGGAAATCGGATATCATAACAGATTAATCCGGCACATAATGTGCCCTCCAATGTGAAGAGACCCTTGTCTTCTCCCGGCTGCAAATATAGATGTTCATCCATTAGCTGAAATAAATGCAGCTTACTGTATTCGCCAACTAGCTCTCCAGATCGATTAAATACAAACATACGATTAGTTACACCGGAGGCATGTCTGCTAGCTACTGAACCAGCGACGATATTGGTATTGTATTGTTTAGCTAATCTAGAGATGAATGACTTGGTGATTTCTCCTTCTGGATCGCCAATTTCTTCTAGTCGGGCCAGATCATAGCCAGTGGTCCAAAGTTCAGGGAGAATAAGACAGTCGGGGGCTGAAGCAGCAGCTTCACTAATTTTATTTGCTACAGCAGCATAATTCATATCGGGATTGCCAAATGCTATATCCAGCTGAATTAGGGAGATTCTCATAGGATTCCTCCTTTTTGTTCAAGACTATAGCACCTTAAAGTGATAAGCAATGTTGATTTTTTAAAAATGATTTGATATATTAGTTGACGGGTCAATGATTATAAGTTAGTATAATTTTATACAAAACAATTGTGTACAATCTAATTTGTGGAGGAGGTATATTTTGACGGAGCACTATCCTGAGGAAGACCGCATATTTGAACTGCTGCAGGCATTAAACAAGGGAATCTGTCCGAAATTCGAACGATGTGCTGGGATTAGTCCCACACGGCTTCGCCTCCTGCATGAATTATTCCAAGTAGATGAAGTCAGCCAAATTACGCTGCAAAAGGGCATGGATATAGATGCGGCCGCCGTTACCCGGCACTTGAAAGGAATGGAAGAGAGTGGTACGATCACTCGCCGCAACAACCCCGCAGATAACAGGGTTACATTGGTCTCACTGACGGATCAAGGGCGGGAAAGAATGATTCAATATAGCGAAGAGAAGAGGCGATTTGTCGCTACTCTGCTAACTGGATTTAACGATCAGGAGCGAAAAGTGCTCATAGATATGCTTAATCGCCTGCAATCTAATATCAATCTGTTGTAACTGTAACTACCCAAATTACACATTCAAAGGAGAAATACACATATGAACGCTACACAAACACAAACCAATGATTTTAAAGAAATTATTACGGGTCGCCGCTCTATCCGCAAATATGATCCATCCGTTAAGATCAGTAAAGAAGAGATGACACAGATTCTTACCGAAGCTACGCTTGCACCTTCCTCAGTGAACATGCAGCCTTGGCGTTTTCTTGTCATCGAAAGTGATGAAGCTAAAGCTACACTAGCGCCTCTTGCTCGCTTTAATGGTGTACAAGTTGAAACCTCTGCCGCTATGATTGCCATCTTCGGTGATTTGAACAATTTCGACTATGCAGAGGAGATTTATGGCACAGCTGTTGAACGTGGACTAATGCCTGCTGAAGTAAAAGAAAACCAATTGACTAGATTATCTGCTCACTTTGCTACCCTGCCACATGAAGTTAACAAAGACACTGTGCTCATCGATGGTGCTCTTGTTGCGATGCAGTTGATGCTGGTTGCCCGTGCACATGGTTACGATACAAACCCAATTGGCGGTTATGAAAAAGATCAAATCGCAGAAGCGTTTGGCATGGAGAAAGACCGCTATGTTCCTGTAATGCTGCTTTCCATCGGTAAGGCTGTTGATGCAGGCTATCCATCTGTCCGTTTGCCTATTGATAAGATTGCTGAGTGGAAATAATAAATTACACCTTAGGAGGAAAATACAATGATCATTATTCATGCTGTGCTTAAAGTAAATCCGGAACGTCGCGAGCAGTTTTTGGCGGAGTCTAAAACACTTCTCACGGCTACTCATACTGAAGAAGGAAATCTCTCTTACGAGCTGTATGAGAATGCTGGAGAAGCAAACTCATTTATTATGGTGGAGACTTGGCGTGACGCTGAGGCCGTATCCAGCCACAACACGAGCCCTCATTTTACCGCGTTCTCAGCTAAAGCTGGTGAATTCTTGGCTGCACCACTAGACGTAAAAGTGTTTAGCGCAGAGCAAGTGAAATAAGTTATCTCGATTCTTAGTAAATCCTGGTTGATCTTAAACAGGGATGTTCCATAGCCATAATGGCTACGGGCATTCCTGTTTTTTATATTCCCCGTTTATAAAGAGGAGTTCAAGGGTATCTAACCTTACCTTGATACATGTGTACTCACAAAAAAGATAGGGGATCTTACATATGGAAATACAGAAAAATATGATCGACATCTTGAACTATTATTTATCAGGCGGTTCACTTGTCCGGATTTTGGGCGAAGCTGGAGAAGAGGCGGAATGTACGCTAAAGAAGATCGACTTAGAGGCGGCCAAAGCATATCGTCAGTCCATTGGCGGAGTTATTACCGAGGGTCAGCAGCTATTCCAGGTTCCTGGCTTTAGCCCAAAATTGCTGGGGCATCTTACTGAAGCTTTAGGCAGACTAGATTCAGACAAACTAACAGTTCTAGCCCCACAAACCACATGGAATAACCAAGTAGATCCTTACGTGAATGGACCTGCGTGCCTTGGGATGATCATAGAAGAAATAAAGAAGGCACAGCATTATATTCACCTGTCCGTGATGCTCTTCTTTAATGACCGTTCAGGCAATCTGGTTGCAGATGAATTATTTCACGCTCTTAAACGGGGGGTGAAGGTACGGATCATGGTCAATTACACCCTGACAGCATTAGGGTATGAGAATAATCTGGCGTTTGGCCAATTCTCCAAGATTTCTGAAAGGCTTGAGAATGCAGGAGCTAAACTGCTGGATACCTTCAATTCGTATTATACAGCCGTAGAATGGCGTGTGAAGCGGAAGGTGCTGGAGCAGCAAGGTGTACCGGAAAGCATCCTGTTCTTACAGGATAAAGTACAAGAGGACGTAGAGATCACTGGACTGAATGTCATTGATCATCGGAAGTTTATGGTCATTGATGGGGTAACCTCTATTATTGGCAGTCTGAACATTGGGGATCAGTACACATACATGACGCCTGTTCAGGCATCATCTGCGGTCAGTATAGAAGGACAACTGCAGGGGATTCCTAGTAAAAAAGAGGAGTGGCATGATGGCTGCTTCCGGATTCGTGGCGCGGCGGCGCAGTCTTTAAATGCTAAGTTTCATTCCCGTTGGTTGCTTCTGGGAGGTGATTTTTTTGACGTGGAGGATGCCTTCTACCAGCCGAATGTAGATTATCATTTTGGAGAGGAAGAATGTACGCTGTTTGCAAGCTTTCCGGGCAATCCAGTGAACTTCATTCAGCAATATTACTTGAATTTAATTACCTATGCGACGGAGGAGACAATAATTGTAAATCCTTATTTGATTGATCAAGAGTTCTGGGATCGGCTGGGGGAGCTGGGGCCAGACTGTTCCTGTCATCTGAGCATCTGCAATCCGCTGAAGGTTAATGATCATCCTACCAATTCTGCGGCGGTACGAGGCAATATGTATAAGCCGTTTATCAATGGGGTTTCCTTTTATGATTATAGCTTCACAGGCCGGTTTTCACATTGGAAAATAGCCTATGACCATAGATCAAAGGCGGTATTTCATGGCTCCTACAACATCAACGAGAGAAGCGCCTGCCACGATTTTGAGCTGGGAATGCTGGTGAAAGGGGAGGCCTTCGCAGAGCGGATAAAGTCTATGATCGATTATGATCTGGGTGTCTCACGGAGAATCACGAAGAAAAATGAGTTCTTTAAGCATCCTTGGCTGCATCCTAGTACTTATCTGAACAAGGTTACCCAGAATTACACTTGATAATATCCGTTCATTGTCATGTATAATGATCGTTATAAATGATCAAGGTGGAATAATAGCTATGAAAATTAAAATTACAAAGCTTGGCTTGAAAAAGGACGAGGTATTCTTTCGCACGGAGTTTGGCGAGGGTAAGGGGATCTGGTGCGGTGCTCCTGTGGAGCCAGATACGGAAACAGATGTGGAATTCGAGCTTTCGGAGCTGCTGATGAGATGGGTGGATATTCTACCTGTACCTGCTAGTGAGTTCAATATTAGGTTAGAGGGAGATAAGGTTGTTTTTACCGGTGTGCTGGAGAATATTGAAGAAGACGGGACAGGATTTTTGCGAATAGGTGAAAGTTTACTAATGTTCGAGTGTCTCGGTGAGCCTATGGCGCTTGGTGTGTTTGTAGAAGTGCAAGTTCGTAATGTGAGCATCTACCCCTTGAGTATTTGACGCTTATCAGGGACTAAGATAACATACAAAGATAACATTAGATTCAGAAGTAAGCTATGAGGAGTAGAAGTCTATGAACACCGAAATTCAGCAATTTAAGACCGAATTCTTCAAGGCGCTGGCTCATCCGATGCGAATTCGTATACTGGAACTGCTCAGCGAAGGTGAGAAGAATGTGAATGAGCTACAAGCCATTCTAGGATCGGAAGGTTCTGCAGTATCCCAGCAGTTAGCTGTTTTACGCGCTAAGAATGTAGTAGCCAGTGTAAAAGAAGGTACCACTGTGATCTATTCGTTACGTGATCCTCTGATTAAAGATCTTCTGGTCGTAGCTAAACAAATATTTGATAACCATCTGGTGAGTACCATTTCATTGCTCGAAGGTATGCGCGGAGAATAAAGGAATAACATTATTTTGGCGTTGACAACAGTTGCGTCCTAGAGTAATGTTCTTCTTATATTCAAATAATCAGATATTTAAAGAAAAGAAGGTTTGATTATGACAGGGTGGGGCCGATATAAAGGCTACAACATGAATGCATTTCGTAAGGATTTGATTTCGGGAACAATCGTTGGTGTGATTGCCATTCCTTTGGGGATGGCATTTGCTATTGCATCCGGAGTGAAACCCGAGTATGGCATTTACACGACAATCGTTGCCGGAATATGTATTTCATTGTTCGGAGGATCAAAATTTCAGATTGGTGGACCGACAGGTGCTTTTATTCCTATCTTGTTTGCCATTGCGATGGAGTATGGCTATGAGAACTTGCTTATTGCTGGGATGATGGCAGGGGTTATTCTAGTTCTCATGGGATTATTAAAGCTGGGTGTATTGATTAAGTTTATTCCGAGGCCAGTAACGATTGGTTTCACAGCAGGGATAGCGGTCATTATCTTCACCGGGCAGATTGCAAATTTCCTTGGATTAAGGAATATAGAACGGCATGAGAGCTTTGTAAATAACATGAAAGAAATAGGGATTCATCTATCGACGATGAATGGATACAGTATCCTGACCGCCGTGATTTGTCTTGCCGTCGTTATCCTAGCGATTCGATTCGCGCCGAAGGTGCCTGGATCATTGGTAGGTCTTCTGTGCGCGACTGTGATTGCTGCGTTATTCTTTAGCGGTAAAGTGACTACGATTGGCTCTGCTTACGGAGATATCCCTAATACCTTACCAAGCTTTCGATTTCCGGACATTACTTGGGAACGAATTACCCTGCTCATTCGTCCGGCATTTATCATTGCAATGCTAGGTGCTATTGAGTCATTGTTATCCGCTGTTGTAGCGGATGGAATGACAGGTAGCCGCCATAATAGTAACCGAGAGTTAATCGGTCAGGGAATCGCCAATATTGCTGCTCCCTTGTTCGGAGGCATACCAGCGACAGGAGCAATTGCTAGAACAGCGACGAACATCAAGAGTTGCGCTGTTTCTCCGATCTCGGGGATCGTTCACGGTGTGGTGGTGTTTCTAATTCTCCTGTTGCTCGCACCCTATGCTTCCAGTATTCCTTTAGCTGCGATGGCACCTATCTTAATGGTAGTAGCTTGGAATATGAGTGAGCGCAAAGAGTTCCTTCATCTGCTTAAGATCAAGACCGGCGATTCCTTGGTGTTATTCATCACCTTCTTGTTAACGATATTTGCAGATTTAACGCTGGCTGTAGAGGTGGGGTTAATTCTTGCGGTTATTCTGTTTGTGAAACGAATGGGAGAGGTTCATTTGGTAGCCAAAGTACTGCCTGATCCGAAGTCCGTTAAGGTAGAGGCACATATGGTTACGGAGAGTCATGATTGTCCGCAAATTGGAATTTACACGGTAGAAGGTCCGCTCTTTTTTGGCGCTGCTTATCGATTCGATGACACTATGCCAAGCTATGGTTCAGATCAGCCTAGAATTATATTAATGCGGATGGGAAAAGTACCCTTCATGGATACTACCGGAGAATCCAATTTAGCAGAGCTGGTGCGGCATTTACAAGCCGTTGGAGGGAAGCTTATGATCTCAGGTATTCAGCCACAGCCGCTTGAGCTACTCAAGAGAACTGGACTGTATAGTACCATAGGAGAGGCTCAGTTTTATCCGCGCACCGGGGAAGCAATTAATGACGCACTTAACAGCATCGATTACAGCAAGTGTATTGGATGTAGCCATGCCGCTTTTAGGGAGTGTACAGCGTTCTCCAACCTGGAAGAGGCGGGAAGTATGCGCGGTCTGAAAGGGCGTAAGAACCCTGTAATTGCACCTGAACTAAATAGTGGTCTTTGAGTTAAATAGATAAGAGTCAGCCCGGACGTTTCTGCGTCCGGTTTTTTCTATTTAAATATAAGAAAGTATAAGTTTCACACTAT
>NZ_NFVA01000052.1 GCF_002264395.1 Paenibacillus sp. VTT E-133291 | reverse complement strand
ACACTGTACACTTGACAGGGAGCACTTCACCCACCCTGCGTCTTTAAAAAGATTCAATTATTTTCCGGGAAGTTGTCGTTAATTCGCTTTTAAAGCACAGTGATTGCATCCTACCCGTAACTTGCACTAAAGAATACTCCTTCATCTAGTTTGCCACTTCCGGCAATGGAATCCCTATACTTCTGTACCATCTACTCATAAGCAAATCTCTTGCATCTAAATCAATAAAATATCTGTAATTATTGCTGTTATCTTTAGTGGGCCTAACAATATCATGTTACTCGTATAACCTCAGTGTATCTGCAGTTACACCGAGAATAGAAGCAAATTCTTTTTTTACAATTCAATAGTATGCAAAAAATCACGCCAGTCCAAACCAGTGAACTAGGGTAAATCCAACGAAAGACAATAAGACTGAACCTATAAGCCCTGCTGCAAAAGACTTCATCCCTAGTCGTCTAAATGCCGCCAAATCAACGTTTAAACCAAGTCCAGCCATCGCCATAGCGATTAGCATATAAGCAATCGTTACAATTCCATTTGCCACTGATGCTGATACGACCCCTAATGAGTTCACACCACTGACAAGTAAGAAACCGAGGATAAACCAAGGAATAGGAATGCTTTTCCATGAGGCTTTGGATTGGCCGCCCTGCACCTTTCTTTCCGCACGATTCGTCCAAATCCCAATTATTATGGCAACCGGAACGAGTAAGGCTACCCGAGTCAATTTAACGATAACCGCCATATCTACTGCTGCATTCCCACCAGCATCTGCTGCTGCGATGACGTGAGCAATTTCATGTAAGGTAGCTCCTGAGAATACACCGTAGCCTAGATCTGACAAGCCTAGAAAAGGATACAAAAAAGTGTATAGCAACGTGAATATTGTACCTAAAATAGCAACTATAGCTGCGCCAATAGCAGTTTCGTCGTCTTTGGCTTTGATTTGTGGAGCAATCGCCACCACCGCCGCCGCACCGCAGATCGCTGTCCCGCAAGCCGTTAAGATACCAAGTCGTTTATCTACCTTGAACAGTCGGGTAAGTCCGTATACAACTGGGATCGTAAAGCCGATTACAATAAGCGCCAGTAGAAATACCCGCGGACCTGCAGCAACAATATCCATTAAATTCAGCCGCATACCCAGTAGGATAATTCCTAGACGTAGCAGCTTTTTGCTGGAAAAATCAGTGCCCTGGGTGATCGTACCCGGCACTCCTACGGTTGCCCGCCAAATAATTCCGATTAAGATGGCAATGACCAATTGGCCCATAATAGAGAGAAATGGAAAGCCTGCTAAATATTTTGCGATTAATGCAATGATTAAGGTTAATCCAATCCCAAGTGCAAAACCAACTTGTTTCTTATTGTTTGATTGGTATAATCCCTGTGAATCCCCCATGTCGTATACACCCCTTGTATGAATCTCTAGATGACGGAGGTATGTAATTCCCTTCCCCCATGAATCAACAATAATACGCCATGGCTCGAAAGTTAAATACCAATATACTATCCGTAAGATTAGGAATCCTTATGCTTGAATTTACATAAAAAAAACTCCTTCGAGAAGCAGCATGCCGGAGCATCCACCTCACCAAAAGAGCGATTGTGTTCCTATATTAAATTTTTAAATTTACACTTCAAGCTTCTGAAGCTTAGTTCCCTTCGGGAGTACAGAAGTTATATACTCGTGAACGGGATGTTGTCCTTCAGCTTCCGCAAGTACCGTCACAATTCCTTGGTCCGTACCCGTTCTGATCAGACGTCCCATTCCTTGTTTAAGTCTTAGCAGCATGTAAGGTAAATCCACATCTTCAAAAGGATTGGAAGTCTCCACACGTTTTGCCATAAATACAGGGTCAAGCGGAGGATAAGGTAGCGACCAAATGATCACATTAGATAGTGAAGGTCCTGGAATATCTAATCCTTCCCACAGTGTCACCGCACAAAGAACACTATGCTCATCCCGTTGAAAAGCTGAGATCAGATAGCTGATCTCCTGATCCCCTTCATAGAGGAAAGAATACTTGCTGGATTCTGCACTCTGCGAGTTGAGCTGCTTGAACTGCAGAAGTTCTTCGCGAGTACGGAATAATAGCAGAGCCCTTCCTTCTGTCTGCTGGATAAGCTTCATAGAGATCTCCATTTTCTCAGCAAAATCACCGCTCTGAAGCTCTGGTACATAGATATTCATCTGGTGCTCATAATCATAAGGTGAGTCTACAGAGAAAGACAGGAAGTCGTGTATTCCAAGACTATCCTTCAAGTATTGGAATGATTTATCCACGGATAATGTAGCCGAAGAGAAAACGATCGGCATTTTTTGCGTGAACAAGCTATCTTGGAGTACTTCCTTAACATTACGCGGCATGACCGACAGTGTTAAGCCATCGCTATCTTCCGTCGCCCAGCAGATTAACGCACCTGAATCCTCAAACAATCTCAACGCGATTTCTATGGTCTCCAAACGTTCTTCGACTATTCGTAACTGATATTCATCAATCGTGTACAGTCCACTTTCGAATACTAATTCTTCTTCGATAGCAGCAATTACACTACGCATGCGATGTACCTCACGGATTAGCGATGCATTTAGCTCAATGCTTTTTCGATCCGATCCAGGAATGGTGCGGCATTGACGACGAATGTGTTTAAACATTTGCTCACTTTGCATAATCGCTTCATCGATAAGAACAGCAAGCGTTTCACGAATCTCATTCTGTAGCAGACGAGAGATTAGTTCTTCAAAGACAACATGCTTCATTTTATAGCCTAACGCCTTCATGGCGGCAGATTCTAACAAATGCCCTTCATCAAATACAACTGCACAATGCTCTGGAAGTAAAGGAATTTGCCCTTCTCGCTTACGCGCTTCATAAGTCCAGACATGCTCCATGTAATAATCGTGGGAACAAATGATCAGGTCGCTTGATTTCCGGTAATGATCACGGGACAACGTTTGTCCACAGCGATGACGCATATCACAAGTAAAACAATCCTGAAACGTATCCCAGTTAATCTTATTCCATTGTTCGTCGTTCAGATCTGGATAATCCCTACGGTCGCCATAGGCATGGAACTGCTGCATCGGTGCATGAGAATGTACAAAATCAGGTAAAGTACCATACAAACTCTCCAGCGGCAAGCTCCCATCATCATTGTTGCGAGCATGATCCAGCTTTTTCAGACACATATATTTATCTGGAGATTTCGCCAGCCTGGCATCGATATTCATATTCAGATGCATCGCAAGCTTGGCAATATCACCCTCTGGCTTCACCAACTGCTCAATTAAGGACTCGTCCGCACAGGCGATAATCGCAGGTTTACCCATATACCGCGCATAGCAAATGCTATATAACAAATACACTAAAGTCTTACCCGTACCGACCCCTGCCTCAGCAAAAATCGTCTTCTTCTCAGCAAAAGCTCGCTCCACCTGAAACGCCATGTAAATCTGTTCATCACGAACTTCAAATCCTGCCTCAGGAAGAATTTCATAGAATACATCGCCGACCCATTCCCCTACTTGCTCCATAAAAGGTCTGGTCCGATCGTATTCAAAAGGATACTGTGTCGCCAACAAGCCTACCTCCAATATTTGATCAGGCATAGCTCGTATGCCATGAAAAATAGAATCAACGGAAAAACTCTATTATCTCATAACTTTGGAGGAATTACAAAGTAGTTCAATTGGAAACGTATTAAATGTCGAGTTTACTTAGACAAAATAAAAACTCCCCTTCAAGTAACGGTTATTTATCAAACCCCTGTCTACTTGAAGAGGTGCTTATCAAAATCAGCAGCCTGTTACGTAATTTATAATAGTGAGGTTACGAACTTCACCTCCGGAAAGCGGCTATTCGGTCCTTTCATTAAGATTCCGCCTTGATTTTTCAGATACAAATCGAAGAAATCAAGCATATAGGCATTGATAACGGAGTTTGCTCTTTCGGGAGCAATCTTTCCGGTAATGCCCAGTATTTTGAATATTGGAGAAATGAACTGTATGTCGGTAAAATTCAAATGCTCCGTATTTTCGATATAGAGGACCTGTCCCCCTTCGTCGACTGTTTGGCGCATCCGTTCAAGCTCCAACTTTTTATCTTCCGTTACTTTATCCTCCCACTCTCTTGTTGAGCCCATACGGTTAAGCTCTGAATCCGTGTAGACCCGGTTATCCATCACCATTTTTAATTTTTCAAATTCGCTTTCCGAGTTGATGAACAAAAACGGCTTACGCAGACCCTCTCTGTCACGCAAACGATAAAGCCCACCATCAAAGTCTATTCCAACCGCGATTCGCGGATCGTAAGAAGCGTCATAGGCCGTCGCTCCGCCGATGGAATGACCGAATACACCGACATTATCGAGATCTATTCTCCCTTTTAGATGACTTGGAATCTTCCCCGATTGGATGAGCTCCAATTGATCCAGTACAAACGCCACATCGTCGGTTAAAACTTTACCTAACTTGTCGCGATTCCCTCTTTCCGTCTGGTAATCATGGTCAGGCGAGAATAAATCGTTGGTTGTGCTGGTCGTGATTCTACCGTCCGGAAACTCGGTTGCAAATGTATTGTAGGTGTGGTCAATCACTGCCACGATATATCCGTGACTTGCGAGATATTCAGCTTGCGCCGTGTGGAGGAACCTGGAAGAGCCGAAGCCGGGATTCGCAAGGATCAGTGGGTATGAAGTTTGTGCAGAAGAGACTTCAGCCCCCGAATACGCATGACTGGATACGTACTTTAGGTGTTGTAAAGTAAACCCGGGAAGGCCATAGTTCGTAGCCATATAACGTAAAATCTGGGTATCTGGAATAAAGGGAGCGTACTTGCCTGTGCCATCTTGAGCCGGATACCATACCTGAACCATCAATTCTCTCTTGCCTGTCGCGGTTTTACTAAATGTTTCCTCCCGGTTTTGGTCTATGAAATGAAAGATTTTCGTGCCTACCTGCAACTCGCCGGATGGTGCCGGAATGTCGGATACAGGAAACACATATAGGAAGCACCCCGTTGCAATTAGCCCAATCACGATAAAAAAGCGGCCCAACACCCTACGAATTCGCGAGGCAGTCCGAGCGACTTTCCGCTTTATGAAAACGTCTGTAAGCGAAAGCATAAGCATCAGGATCGTAAATCCGTATAAAAATACAAGCTGAACCCTGTATCCTTCGACAAGCAAATGTATCACTAAAAAAATGGAGCCTGCTCCGCTTGTCAGGAGCAAAGCAGGTCTTCGAATACGTTGATTTAAAATGAACTGGAGTGCCAAAAAACTAACACTTGAAAAGAATAACAGCATTTCAAAAAACCTCACGACCAACTCCCCCTTTAAATTAATCCTATCAATGGATTAGTATAGAGAAGCTGCTAGGTTGATGCCATTGATCTAGATGACAGTCACCTAACACTTTTGTAAGGTTTCATGACGAGGGCATTAACATTTAAAGCAAGCAAGATATTTTTAGTATTAGGCAAAAGGGAGGGGATAATCATGCATTGGAAAAAGTATTTTATTCTATTGCTGCCAACGATATTAATTGGGCTTTTTTTATTTTACATTCTTCCAGCAATCCAAAGACCTTATGTTTTAATAGTTCCTATGGTATTTTGGTTGATCTATTACTCTTGGACATATTTCAAAAGAAAACAAAAGAATAAACGATAAAGAGCTCATTCATTAAAAACGGCAGCCTAGGACTTTGGTTCACTCGTCCAAGACTGCCTCTCTTTATAGACTAGTCAATTACAGTATCTGCTTCCAAAAATCCGTTCCAGCAAAAACAAACTCTTTATCCAGCGCTTCTTCCCCTTCCTCAAAGCAATCCGACCAGGGAACACGTTGCTTTCGCACATTAGCAGCATCCTTCACGCCAAATTCCTGATAACTTACGGTTAGCTCATTAGCAACATTATTCCAGTTGTCCCAGCCCAAAGGATGAATATGCGAACCCATCTTGCAACCCACAAATGCAGTCTTAGCGTACTCACGCCAAGGACGTCCTAGGAACACTGGAGCAATATCAGGGATGGCTGTTAAGAAGCAATTCTTGAAAATATAACCATGTGCCTGTCCCTCGGGTGTGGAGGCAGCTGTTATATACCCTGTATTGTTTTCATAATGACGTAAACTACGGATTTCACATTGGTCAAAATAAGCCGTTGCACCGCCAAAAATAAAATCGATCGTTCCTTCTATATAGCAATGCTGATACAACTGGCGATACTGGGCATGATGTTCTCTCAGCGGAACGCCTCCGAATGCCCCTCGCTCTCGTGGAGTAGGTGGCAAAGGCCCTGTGAACAACGTGTCTTGATGCCCTTTGAAGGTACAATGTCTGAACACGATTTGGTCACAATGCACATAAACGGCTACCCCCTGACCAATATGTTCTCCCTGCCCAGCACTGTTTGTAATCACCAGGTTCTCTAATTCCAAATGGCTGCCGCCCAGAAATAACGTTGGTGTAGCAAACGTATTGATTTCTTCGCCCGCTTCATCACGCTCTTTGGCATAACGATTCATGGTGATTTCCACGGAGCCAATCCCTATAATCGTTAAATAAGAACGATAAATCCAAACTGTCTCATTATAGATGCCTGACAAAATATAAAGCGTATCTGCTTGGCCCGATGGCTCGCGCTCTAGCGAATCTATCGCCTCTTGAATCGTGTGATAGTCGCAAAAGGATTCTTTGCCTACTACTAGCATCGTTGGTTCAGTTCCCTTCTTTGGATTTTATAGATGCTTCGTCAAAAATTTCTGCCATAAAGTCCGCATTTCCACAGTCTCCATATGCCCGCCACTTGAAATGACAGGTTGCCAATGTTCTGACTTCCCTGCCGTTTGATAAGCTTCGGACAGCCCCCTATCCAAGAGTTCTACTCCTTCAGTGGGACATAGCCGATCATTTCTGCCTACGAGGCTCATTCGCGGGCGGGGAACGATCCGCTTTTGAATATCGAGCGTTGTGAAATGCTTCAATAACCCGGGTACATAAGAATAGTAACCATGGTGATCTAGTCCTCTTACAGCCATTAGGGTATGCGCATCTACTTGACTACAAATATCGACAATCACCCCGACTCGTTCGTCTAATGCAGCCAGCCACCAGGCCATCAAACCACCCATGGACATGCCGACTGTTGCGATTCGAGCTGCATCAATATCCTTACGCTGGCCCATGTAATCTATCATACGAATATTGTCATAGAGCATCATGCCCCACATGACCTGACCCTGCCACAGCATTTCCTTCACTAACTCACTCTCCGTTTTGCCACCACGCTCATTAAACCCCCACATGTCGATGCAGCAAGCCGCATACCCCAACTCCGTTAGCGCTTTAGCAAAAGAGGGCTGTTGTAAATAGGGACTACTCCGAATAAACTCATTGCGTCCATTCGCGTAATTCCCTCCATGAGAATGATTAAAGACAACCAGCGGAAACGGCCCTTCTTTATGTAAAGGGATTGCTACGTAAGCAGGCACCTGTTCAATCCCATTAAGATCCAGTAAAAGGGATTCCAGACTATATCCGTCCCGCTCCTCTTGGTTCATCACAGTTACGGCAATCGGCTTATCCGCCGGAAGATCACCTAACAGTTCCTTCAGTTTATCAGGCTCCATGGTTCCCTCCCTTACGGACACACATTCTGTTCTGAGGGCGAAACCGTAACTTGTTCTACTAGTTTTTCTGGCTTGCTCGTGTTCTTCGAATGACAATTTATGATCTTTATAGCTTCGCCATTTTCAATATAAAAAGCAGGTCCTTCATGATTCTCGATGGTCACCTGATGAAATTGCACATCCCTTGTATTGCCCAGAAAAAATCCGCGATTGTTCATGTTCTCGATCCCTGTCATCATATCCGGTTGCCCGGGAACTGCATTGCGTGCCATGGAGATATCAATATTTGTAAAAGTAATCTCCGATACATACTGCTCTGCAAGTCCATATAAGAATCCCGCAGATGCATGGACATTACGTGCGGTAATATTGGCGAAATGAATTCGTCTAAAGCATGGCGTTTCATCTGTAATCGGATAAGGGTTTTTGTCCCACACATACTTCTCTTTCCCGCGAGGTCCACAGAAATAGTATAGATTTAGTGTGAACGGACAAATGACGTCTTCCATTACAATATTACTGATCCGAATATCTTCAATCGTCCCTCCGCGTCCACGTCTTGATTTCATACGTATGCCCCGATCGGTTTGTTTAAAGACACAGTTACTGATGGTTACATTACGAATATCTCCGCTCATTTCACTTCCGAGTACAACTCCCCCATGCCCATGAACCATGGTACAATTGGTGATCGTGATATTCTCGCATGGAATGCGCTCTTTCGTATCTTCAGTTCCCGCTTTGATAGCAATGCAGTCATCACCCACATCAATATTGCAGTTACTAATCCGAACATTCATACAAGATTCTGGATTAATACCATCTGTATTCGGAGAATCAGCCGGGTTATTAATGGACAGATTATCAAGCGTCACATTGTAGCAGCCCACAGGATTAACGGTCCAGCTTGGAGAATTCACTAGCGAGACATCCTTAATCGTTACACGCTGACAGCTATCAAATCCAATCAAAGTCGGACGGGGGTACTTCAGCTCTTCAGGGCGGTTCCGAAATACATCCCACCATGCATTGCCATTACCATTAATAGTTCCGCTTCCGGTAATCGATACATTGACTAAACCTTTGCCATGAATACAAGGCGTATGAACCTGCTGCTTCACTCCTTCCCATCTACATTCCACAGCTGGGTAATTCACCGGATTCGTACTGAATGAAAGGATCGCTCCTGGATTTAAATTTAATTCAATATTGCTTTTCATAACAATCGCACCCGTATAGTAAGTACCTGCTGGCACATACACAGTTCCTCCACCAGCCTCACTTGCCGCTTCAATCGCACGCGTAATTGCTTCTGTCGCTAACATCCCGCTATTCTTAAGCGCTCCAAAATCCTCAATATTATATACGGACATTCTATAGCCCTCCTATTCTATATCAGATCCAGCCTCTTAATTGCTCGTACTCCACACAAGCTTGCAAGAAAGCACCGACACCCTTTTGGTCGTTAGTGACAATAGGCTCGCTAATGTAATAAGCAAAAGTGCCGTCGCGTTGATCTGCTCCACCTAACCCTGCTACTTGGCAATTCTTATTTAGATTGACCCAGCCTTCTTTGGTTTCGAGTACAAATTCGGCGATAAGTCCTTGGAAAGCGCAATCTAACGGTTCGTACCAACTAGCCTCTAATACGCCTAATCGAATACCTTTTGCCATAGCGTACACGATCATACTGGAGGCGGAAGCCTCTAGATAGTTCCCTTTGCGTTCTCCCAGATTCATCACTTGATACCAGACTCCGGACTCAGTATCCTGATATTTCTTCACAGCAGATAAAGTATCGTTTAGAATACGCACCAGCTCTGGATAATCGGAGTGCCCACTCGGCAATAATTCTAGAACATCTACTAGTGCCATAAGATACCAACCCAGTGATCGCGCCCAAAAGTTAGGGGAGCAGCCTGTTTCGGGGTCACACCAAGGCTGAATACGCTGTTCATCCCATGCATGGTATAGCAGGCCTGTTTCCCAATCCTTCGTATGCTTCTCACACAAGATAAACTGTTTCGTCACGTCTTCAAGCCCCTGCCCTTCTTCAAAAGCTTGCAAGTAGGCTAAATAGAAAGGCGCACCCATATAAAGACCATCTAACCAAATTTGATAGGGATAAATATTTTTATGCCAAAAAGCACCTTCCGAGGTTCGTGGATGTGTTTCTAGCTGCTTTCTAAATAACACAGCCGCTTGTTTATATTTTTCCAGCTTGGTTTCTTTATATAGCGTAAATAATAATTTCCCGTTATTGATGTGATCGATATTGTACTCATCCAAATGGTAGCCCTTAACACTGCCATCCTCCTGAATAAAGTAATCCAGCTGACCTTGAATGAATTGCAGATACTTCGTATCCCCGGTTAGCTTCCACAGCCATTCAAATCCATTCAATACAACACCATAGTCATAGGTCCAGCTTCTGTTGTAGCCTTTATCTTCATAGAGCTTTGGTGTCCTTGCCATGATAGAGTCTGCTGTACGGATTGCCCAATGTGATCTCTTCATCCCAACCCCCTGAATATCATTAAATTTAAGGATACACATGAATCACTCTTGGATTAAGCTCTCCATCTCAACACAAGCCATCACCAACGCGCCTACGCCATGTAAATCATTTTTAACTTTAGGCCGCGTGACGTAACTCTCGTAATCCCCGGCCGAAGTACCAATACAAATGTCTGGCAAGATTAATCTATCTTGCTCATCCCACTGAATGGTTCGGATTAACCCTTCATAACCTTTTCTAGCCGCGGCTGTAGCAACTTCCACATCGCTTACAACGCCATGCTTCACTGCTTTGGCAATTGTGTAGACGAATAAACATGAACCTGAGCTCTCCAGCCAATTATCCGGCTCATGCCCCTTATCTACGACCTGATACCAAAGCCCACTTACCGGATCTTGATAACGAATAAGGGCATCTACGAATTCCCGTAAAGTAGAAGATAATTCAGCTCGTGCTGGATCTTGGACGGCCAACAGATCAAGAAATTGTGATAAGGCGAGACCATACCAGCCCAGCGATCTGCTCCAGAATTCCGGTGAGCACCCTGTCTCCGGGTTTGACCATGGCATCCGGCGGCTCTCGTCCCAAGCATGATACAATAACCCGGTTGCCTCATCTTTCATATACTTACGCATTAACATCTCTTGATGGAGAACCGTATCACGCAAGCTAGGATCACCATAGACATTCGCATATTTTAACGAGAATACGCCTGCCATATAAAGCCCATCTAACCACATTTGGTTAGCATATTTATCCTTATGCCAATACCCACCTTCAGAGGTTTTGTTTAACGTAAGCAATAAATTCTTCAGCTTCTCGGCAGCAATGCGATACTTGAGTTTACCTGTCCGTTTATGAAGATTAAACAGCAGTTGTCCAGCTTGAACAGCATCCAGCTCATCGCGGGCGAAATAAAAGTTACCATATTCATCTACCAAATCATCCACGTATTCCTGAATATAGTTAATATAGCGATCTTCATGATAAGCCTTCCACATAAGCTCCATACCACACAGAAATACACCTTGATGGTAATGCCAACGATGTGCTGGAGGAAGCTCTCCCGCTCTGTAAGTATCCATTAAAGAATCGCATGCCTTTTTGGCCCAATCCATTGGTGTTGTTGGTATCCTGCCAGTCATCTCCAAGCTCCTTCCAAAGAATAATCTCTCTCTTCCTCTTATTAGCCCTTCATAGAACCTAACATGGCACCTTTGGCAAAATGCTTCTGCAGGAACGGATACACCATGAGAATGGGCAGGGTAGCTACCACGATGACAGCCATCTTAATCGTTTGATCCGGTGGTGGAACGGTTGCATCAAGCGTAGCGCTATGGTCCATACCACTTGCAAGGACAACGATTTGTCTGAGCAGCACTTGAATTGGCCATTTCGCACTATCATCCAGATACAGAATAGCGCTCATGTACGTATTCCAATACGTAACCGAATAGAACAATCCAATAGTCGCTAAGGCTGGCAGGGATAAGGGCAGGACAATCCGGAACAAAATGCCGAAGTCGTTGCAGCCATCGATTTTTGCGGATTCCTCCAAGCCCTCAGGGATATTTTGAAAAAAGTTCTTTAAGATAATCATGTTAAAAGCACTAATGGCTGAAGGTAGAATGAGTGCTGCATAAGAGTCGATAAGACCTAATTCCTTTACTACCAAGAACGTTGGAATCATTCCTCCATGAAATAGCATCGTGAATACGACCAGGAAGTTAACCACCTTACGTCCATCCAGATCTTTTCTAGCCAGCGCGTAAGCCATCAGAGAGGTAATAAACATACTGAAGATTGTTCCGATTACTGTGACCCCGATGGAAACTCCCATCGCTTTAAATAATGTGTTCGTAGAAAAAATGAACTTGTACGCTTCGAGACTCCATACTTTTGGAATTAGCACAAATTTATTCGCTGCAATCTCGGCACTAGTTGTGAAAGATCCTGCTACAACGTGCACAAAAGGGAGCACCGTCACCAAAGCAATAATGGCTAACAGCGTAAAATTTATTGCTGCAAAAATTCTACCACCGATTGTTTTATCCTCTACCATTTCGATTCCTCCTACAACGTATCAATAAACGCCTTCTTCTCCCATTTTCTTGGAGATTTTATTCACCGTCATGACCATGATCAAACCAACAATAGATTTAAAGAATCCGATAGCTGTGCTATAACTAAACTGTCCTTGTCTTAGCCCTGCGGTGTATACATACGTATCAATAATTTCCGCGACCTCTCGATTCATGGAGTTAAGCAGCAGATAGACATGTTCAAATCCAAGATCCAGAACGGAACCGATTTTCAAAATAAACAAGGTGATAATTACGCCTCGAATCGCTGGAAGTGTAATATGCCAGACTTGTCTGAGCCGGCCAGCTCCATCCATACGTGCTGCTTCATATAGTCCTGGATCAATTGCAGCAATAGCAGCCAAATAAATAATCGTTCCCCAGCCCGCTTCTCTCCAAATGACCTGAATAATGTACATCGGTCTGAACCAGCTTGGGTTAAGCAGGAAGTTGATTTTTTCAAAGCCAAAATAAGCCAGCAGTTCGTTGACAATGCCTCCGTCCATCGTAACCATAACGAAGGAGATGGAGACGACGATAACCCACGACATAAAATGGGGTAAATAGAATAGGGTCTGAAACGTTCTTTTGAAAAATGTACCTCGAAGCTCATTCAGCATCAGGGCTAATATAATCGGTATTGGAAAATAAATAAGAATATTCAATCCAAACAGGATCAGTGTGTTCACTAAAATATTTAAGAAGTCCGGTTCTGTGAACAACCTGCTAAAATGCTTCATCCCTACCCAATTGCTGCCCGTGATTCCTTGGTAGGGCTTGTAATCTTGAAAGGCGATAATTAATCCATACATAGGTAAATATTTAAAGATAATAAAGTACAGTACACCCGGCGTTAGCATGACATAGAGCCATTTATTTCTCCACAGCCGCTTTTTTAGTTCACTGTTACTCTTATATATACGCTTTGGTTGTGGGGCTGGCTGTGTGGTGAGTTCCTGCATGGTTCTCTTCCTTTCTCCTTCTTTATTCAAACTTTTCATTTCACCATGTGGTTAAAAAAAGGTTGTTGAAACAGGATCAACAACCTTTTTCTGCGAGAATCTATTTCTTGTACAATGCGTTATACTCTTCAATGATTTTAGCTCCGCCACGGCTCTTCCAATTCTCCACTTCTTTCTCAAATCCAGCCTTATCGATCTGTCCATAGATATACTTGTAGGTCGCATCGGTAATGATTTGTTGGAGTTCAACACCTTTTTCTGTATAAGTAGGAGAGTCCATAGCAGCAGTTGGGTCAGGTACACCCACCTTCACATTCTCAAGAACTAATTCTTCGGCGTGGATTCGACCTGGCAGCACGTTATAGCTTTGGTACATGCCATTCGTTTCATATTCTCCAATAACGCTATCCTTAAAGCCCTTTACCTCACGCTCAATCAGCTCTTTATCATCGCCAGGCTTCGCTTTACCGTCTTCAACGGTATAATGAACGCCTTCAATGCCCCAATACATCAAGTTTGCAACTTCAGGGGTCATCATCTGATCAAAGAAAGCAAGAATCTTCTTCAGCTCTGCTTCATCTTTTACAGCAGATTTAGGGAACAAGACGACGTTGTTATACCCAGGAATCATCCATTGCGCAAACTTTCCATCCGGTCCTGCAACCATACTATGTGTGTCCAGAACTGCATCCGGGAAATTCTTGATAGTATCTTTATTCAGAGAATCGATATCCTGCATGGAGCCCCCGATATAAAGGCCGCCTTTACCACTGGTGAACATATTCACCGCATCTGTTTTACTTGTAGCCGCGAAATCTTGGTTCATGTAGCCGCCATCACGTACTTTTTTGAAAAAATCCATCGTATCGATATACTGCGGGAACGTAAAGTCAGGTGCTAATTTGCCATACACTTCGCCCCATGTGTTCGGTGTACCAAACCAGGAGGATACTGTTTTGAAAGCACCGTAGGTTAATTCATTCCGGTCAATAATACCAGTGGTGTCCTTCTTGCCATTACCATCTGGATCTTGTTCTGTGAATGCTTTAGCCATAGCCAGTAATTCATCTACATTAGCCGGTGCTTTAAGTCCCAGCTTATCTGCCCAGTCCTTACGGTAAATGATCCCTTGGCGTGCTAGTGGGCGGCCGATATACAAGGTGTACAGCTTGCCATCCACTTTCGTGTTATTCAGAATTTCCGGTTTCAATTTACTCAAATTAGGGAACTCGCTTAAAAGAGGACCTATTTCCCAGAACTGACCGTCTTTAATCGCGTCTTTCATTTGAATAAAGGTGGTTTGATTCTTCAAATAGGTTACTTGTGGCAGTGAACCCGTAGCAAAGGATGAATTCAGCTTTTCTTCATACGTATCTGCCGGATAGAATTGATAAGTTAACTTGGTATTAGTCAATTTTTCAAGCTCAATTTTTATTCTGTCGGGTGGTGTTTCTGTAGTATTTAATGGAAGCATAATCTTAATTTCTGCCGGTCCTGCTTTCACTTCTTCTTTAGGTACTTCTGTCTCAACCGGCTTAGCAGTGCTCTCACCACTTGCAGTTTCAGAACTTGCTTGATTGTTGTTACCACCACATCCAGCTAACAATGTGCTGAACGCTAACAGTGCTGTCAACAACATGGTGAAGGATTTCTTCTTCATACCATTTTGACCTCCATAATTTGTATTGGTTACGAGTTACACGTTACATCGCCCGCAAGGTTACGAAAACAATCATTTCCCCATAAAGCCCTGTTCTTAAAGGGATCTGAGCAAATGATTATGGTGATAACACAAAAAAATCCACCGCGTCATCCGCAGTGGATCAAACTAACCCATTTATTTTTCTATCCCAAGCTCAGCCTCACCATATTCCTTAATAATCAGATCTCCTCCGCTAGCTCTCCACTTCTCAACTTCCTTCTGAAATCCCTCAGCGGTTATATTGCCTAATATGTAATTGTACGTAGCATCCACAATAATGGTAGACAATTCTACATTCTTCTCATCATAGGTAGATGAACTTAGAGAAACTGTCGGATCATCGACCAAAAAAGATTCATTATCTTTACTTAGCTGATCCGCAAGTGAGGTCAATTGCTCCTTCTGAGCCACCTCCATAATGTTCTTATTACTAATGTCTGCAATCATCAAAGAATATAACGGATTCACTTCCTTCACCCGCAGCTCTGAGGTCTCCTCGGGAAGAATGATTTTTCTCTCCTCAAGCTTATAATGGCGTCCTTCAAACCCATACATCATTATATTCGCTACATCTTTATCCATGGTTCGATCAAAGAATTCGAGTACCTGGCGGAGTTCATCCTCCGTCGCAATGGCTTTTTTGGAAAAGAGATAGAGTCCGTTATAATTGGGAATCGACCACACTTTATATCCTTCAGGCCCTTTGATCCGATTGATTAACGTAAGTTCTGCTTTCGGATTCAAATTCTGAGCTTCAATAGAAAGCCGCTGAACATCTGTCATACTGCCAATAAATACGCCAGCAATGCCATTTATGAACTTATCACGTTGCACTTCTTTGCTCGTTAGGGCAAAATCCTGATTTATGATTTTCTCATCATATAATTTCTTCATGAAATTCATGGTGTTCTTATACTGGGCGGTCACAAATTCAGGAACGAATTGATGGTTCTCTAGTTTCCAATTATTCGGTGTACCAAAATACGAACTTAACGTCTTGAATACCCCATACACAAGATCATTTCGATCGACTAGTCCAAGGGTATCCTGTTTGCCATTCTGATCTGGATCGTTGTATGTAAATTGCCTCATGACCTCATACAGTTCATCCAGTGTTTGTGGATTATTTAAATGGAGATTGTCGAGCCAATCCTTACGAATAATGACTCCCTGTCTGGAAGAGGGGCGTTCCGTATATAGGCCATAGATCTTACTATCTACAGAAGTCTGCTTAAGAATGGCGGGGTTCAGTTGTTTAAGATTGGAGAACTCCTGAAGATAAGGTCCAATCTCCCAAAAGGCATCCGAACGAATAGCATTTTTCACCAGATTATAGTCTGAAAATTTTACAAATGTGACCTTTCCGAGGGAATTAGTCGTCAAAGCAGTGTTCATCTTATCCGTGTAGACCCCCTCTGGAACCCATCTTATATCGAGCTTCACGCCTGTCAATTTTTCAATCTCCGCCATAATCTCTTTCGAAGGCTGTTGTGGAAAATGAAGGGGTGCCAAAATTGAGATACTCGGCCGAGCCGCATCTTGAGCGGATCCGGTAGACTCTTTATCGTTGCAAGCGCTTAAAAAAGAGAAGACGAGCATGGTAAATAAGCAGAAATACAGTGTTGCCCTTTTACCCATAGATACTATAGACATTTCTGTGGCCTCCTAGGTATTGTAAGGATTATCACTCTATATCTTGAAAATTTTACAATTTATAAGCATAATTAGAGCTAATGATTATCACAGAACGAGATGATTATTGTTATTTCCTACCAAGTTACATACACTTAGATCAAGTGTCTACTTCTACATAAGTAAAGGTGCTGAGTCCCGTGAGACCATTAAGCTTTCTAAGTAAGCTAACGATATTTGCCTTTGTAATTAGCACACTGCCTGTGTTGTTCATCGGTTCTTTTTCATACTTCACATCATCAAAAGAAATTCAAAAAAACGTTAACAACAGCAAAATGGAATTAATCTTACAAATCACCTCAAATGTAGAACATAAGTTAACAACTGTCAATCAAACATTAAACCAAGTGATCAACTCTAGTGTATTAAAAAAAGCACTAAACAACCCTTTAAATGAAACCGATTTCATTTTATACAATGATTTAAGAAACGAAATTCGCAATATGCAGTCCTTCGATACGAAGCTGGAAGATGTCATCTTATTAAATCAGCAGCAAAATTGGATGATCAAAAATTCTGGTGTTTATCGCTTAAATGAGTACAAGGACCATGCGCAGCTCACAAACTTAATGAATATTGCCGAAGATACCTCTTGGATCCTGAACCCGTCCTCCATATTTTACAGTGAGGAAAGTATTAACGTCACAGGCTGTAACTACAGCATTAGTCTCATCAAGAAACTCCCAACCAATAAGCTGCAAAAATATGGGCTCGCCTTAGCTAATATTCCTGTCTGCAGTCTTCAGGATTTCATTAACTCGGATGTACAGCTCCTCGACGATATTATCGTTCTGGATAAGACAGGTCGATTCCTGCTCCATCCGGACCGCAACTTGATCGGAAAACCAATGAAAGAAGGCGGATTCACTGAAGATTCTTTCATTTCTAATCCATCTAAACTTTCAGGTCAGTTTAAGACCATGATCCACAAGAAGGATTACTCTGTCACTTACATGCGCTCTCAGATGAATGGCTGGGTCTATCTTTCGGTCACATCCATGGAAAGTTTAACGAAAGAATCCAAAAAAATTAGCCTGTTTACGATATTCGTGTGTACCTTTATGCTTCTATTGTCTATTCTCTTGGCATGGATCGGATCAAGACGGATGTACACCCCCATTGAAAGACTGCTCAATCAAATGGGCCAACGCAAACCCGACATCAAATCCAGACATACGAATGAGTTTCAGATTATCGGAGAACAAGTTCATTCTTTATTCCAATCCAAATCACAGCTGGAAAAAGAAGTCCGTCAGCATATCCAACAGGTTCGTACCTTCTTCCTAATCAATGCTTTCCATGGCAACGTCAAGAAGCGTGATCTGCTTGAAGAACTGGAACAATTCGGCTATCATAAGCAGCTTGAAGAATGGAAGACGATGGCTGTGATTACGTTGTCGATCGATTTTGCCGATGATTCCAGCTATGAGAAAAAAGATCTTAATCTCTTATTATTCGCTGCCCACAATATAATTGAAGAGTTAGTCTGCCCTGAACAACGACTGGCTCCTGTAATTATGGATCATGCAGTTGTCGTCTTATTAGGAAGTCCAGACAGTGATACTGAGTCTTTTCACAAGACATTATATTCGTTAACTGAGAAGCTGCAGCAGGAGATAAACAACTACCTAAAGCTTCAGGTGAGCATCGGTCTAAGCCTTCCCTTCAACACCTTTGACAAATTATCCACGGCTTACAGAGAGGGACTCGAAGCACTGAAGCACCGGATCAAACTTGGTAAAGGTGTCATTATCCAGTATGAAAATATTAACTCTGGCAAGCACTATCTGAATTTGAACTACCCTACTCATAAAGAAAATGACTTACTGGACGCTATCAAATTAGCTGAAACAGATAAAGCAAAGGAACTCATTCATTTGCTCTTCAAATCTATCTTTGCTCATGAGCTTTCACCACAGGAATACCAGATTCCGTTGACGCGCTTACTCAATAATTTACTCATAATGATGCAGGAATCCGGTATTAGCTTAAATCAGATTTATCATGCCAATGGTTCCATATTTGAGGAGCTGCATGACCTTCATACTGTAACGGAAATTGAAGATTGGTTCTGGAGCATGGTCATTTATCCGATGATCAAGATTTTTAACAGTAGACAAAATGCTCAATATCACAACATCTCCGAGAAGATCATTGATTTGATACAACATGATTACGATACAGATCTTACTTTAGAAGAATGTGCTTCACGTCTGCATTATAATGCCAACTATATCAGCAGTGTCTTCCGCAAGGAGACCCAGTACTATTTCAGTGAATATTTAACGATGTACCGATTTAAAATGGCGAAAAAATGGCTGAAGGAAACTGATATGCCCATTAAAGATATTGCAGCCAAACTAAGATACAACAATTCTCAGAACTTCATACGCTCTTTCCGAAAGCAGGAAGGCATGACACCCGGACAATACCGGGATCACAACGCTGGCACAAAACTTAAATCCACCTTCGACGAATCAATGTAAAAAGAGATGAATATGGTTCAGGTGGAATCCAAAAAAAGAGTCTCTCTTTTTTTCTCAAAATATGTTAACGTGTGCATATAACCTTTTAAGGAGGCAAGGAGTATACCTATGACACCCACATTATTTATCGCAGGGGATTCCACTGCGGCTATCAAAGGTGCTGGAGAGAAACCTATGACTGGCTGGGGAGAATACCTGCAAGGCTATTTTGGGACTTCTGTTCGAATCGATAATCGCGCCATCAATGGCCGCAGTACCAAATCTTTTATAACTGATGGTCGCCTGGATGCCATCCTTAAAGACTTCAAAGCCGGTGACTACCTCTTCATTCAATTTGGACACAACGATGAGAAAAAAGAAGATCCTTTGCGTTACACTGATCCCGACACTGAATATCGCCGCAACCTAATTCAATATATTGAAGCTGCTCGGCAATTAGGTGGGACTCCGGTTCTACTAACCTCTGTAAGTCGCCGCCGCTTCAACTCCGATGGAGAGCTTGACCCGCTTGCTGTAGGCGCTTATCCCGAGGCTATGAAGCAGGTAGCTGAAGAAACGCATACACCGCTGCTTGATATTTTCGCAGCTTCGCAAGTGCTCTATCATTCATTAGGCGAAGAAGAATCCAAGAAATTATTCATGCATTTGCCTGAAAAAGCACATCCGAATTACCCAAATGGAGTTATGGATGATACTCATTTCTCTGATCAAGGTGCTCAGCACATCGCCAGACTTGTGGTTCAGGCTATTGAACAATCTACTGCCTTACCATTAACAGACTTACAACAACTAATAAAAGGAGTGATCACATCACATGGGCATTCCCCTGCATCTGGGTGTTCGAGCACATGATTTCACACAAGTTCCATTGAAGGATTTAATTGAAAAGATTCAGTTTTATAATTTCGCTCATATTCAGTTTGCACTTAAAAAGTCTTTTCCTGACAGTACTCCGAGTCTGACTGCTATAAGCCCTGGAACAGCTAGTTATTACGGAAATGCCTTTAGACAGGCTGGTATTCAGATGGCGGTGCTTGGCTGTTACGTTAATATTATAGACACTGATCCATTCAAACGGGCACAAGCGTTAGCCGAATTCAATACGCATCTTCGCTTGGCCAGGGATTTCGGCGCTAGCCTGGTAGGAACAGAGACCGGAAGTGTAGGCCGGGGCTATACCACAGCTAATTTTACAGAAGAGGCTTTTCAGGAGGTCGTTACTTCGGTAAAGGTAATGGTTGCAGAGGCCGAACGTTTTGGTGTGACGGTAGGTATTGAAGCAGGACTTCATCATCCGCTGTATTCCGCTTCCTTAACTCGCCGACTGCTGGATGAGATTCCTTCTAATAATCTTCAGGTCATATTGGATTGCGCAAATCTAATGTCACCTACAAATTACTTACATCAGGAAGCTATTATTATGGAAGCTTTGAAGCTCTTAGAAAATCGAATAGCCATCATTCATTTAAAAGATTTTATCGTGCAAGATGGAGCCATCAAAATTGTTCCTGTAGGTCAGGGCTGGCTTGAGTTTGAGCCGATTCTTCGTTATATGAAGTACGAGCGTCCGCATATTCAGGGCATTTTAGAGAGCACTCCTGAATCGCATCTAAGAGAAAGCATCGCTTTTTTACAGCGGATATATGAAGACGTGTAAATATAAGATCTCATACAAAAAAAATCCACGGTACACCTCATTACCTTGTACAGTGGATTTTTATATTCTGTTTAACATCCGTTTGACCTCCATGAAATAATAGGCTGTTATGATCAAGACATCAAGAGTACCTGGGAGGGGTTCTATGCGTCTTGCTTTATTTACAGACACATTTCTTCCGCAAACGAATGGTGTCTCACTTACGCTTCAGCGCTTAACCACTCATTTGAACCGGCGGGGTATCGAGCATCTGCTATTTTCGCCGAAATCTGCTCCTGAAGACAGTTATGCCGATCCCATACGTCCCATTACCAGTATCCCCTTTTTCTTATACCCAGAATGTAGACTCGCGCTGCCGAATATGTCCTCCATCCAGTCAGAGCTAAAAGCTTTTCGACCCGATCTGCTGCATTTGGCTACTCCGTTCAATATCGGTCTATGCGGCCTTCGCTATGCGAGAAAGCTTGGCCTGCCTCATGTCGCCTCCTACCATACCCATTTTGACCGCTATCTTGAATATTATCGGATGAAAAAAATTGTTCCTCTTTATTGGAAGTACATGAAGTGGTTTCATCGGTCCTGCGATGCTACCTTCGCGCCCTCCAACGAGACACTTGATTCCCTCCAAGCTCAAGGTTTTCAACGTTTGAAGCTTTGGTCTAGAGGCATCGACTGCAATCTCTACACTCCGAAAAAACGCAGCCATCAGGTCCGTGATCGTTACGGAATTACCGCGCCTATATTACTTCTGTATGTGGGAAGGATTGCTCCTGAAAAAGATATCAACACCCTTGCTCTCGCCATGCAGCAATTGCCCGAGTCTATGCAAGCTCAGGTGCATTGGTTAGTTGTTGGAGACGGTCCCTTATTATCAGAAATGCGGGCACAGGCGCCGCAAAATGTCACGTTTACGGGCTACAAACACGGTGAAGAGCTTGCCCAATTGTATGCCTCAGCTGATCTATTCGTCTTCCCTTCCAGTACGGAAACCTTCGGTAATGTTGTCCTTGAAGCCATGGCCTCTGGACTGCCTGTCCTCGCCGTAAATGAAGGCGGGGTGAAGGATCTGGTTACACCCGGCCGCACCGGAATCATCGCCCCACCTCGTTCCCCTGTTGCTTTTATTCGTGAGATTTGTGCCTGTATAGAGCAACCCCAAAAGCTGGCTGCTATGGGTTATGAGGGGCGACAGCTGGCGCTCGGCCGCTCGTGGGAGAGCATTTTTGATGGACTCATTCGCGATTATGAAGAGATCATTGAGAATAGGCGCTTCGATCTTATACCGGCTTTACTACCATTAATATAATAATGACGATAGTGAGCACATGTACAGCTGCTTCTAACGGAGCGATCTTGTTCATTGCGGCGTTGTAGCCTACAGGGATTTCGTCGCCTTCACTCGCCATCACGAGCTGGGTCAGCTTTTTCAATCGGGGCTCAACAAATCCAATAATAATGACTTCTATCACGATAAAAAATAATAACGAAAGATTGATCCACAACACCGACAAGCCCATTTTATCAATGATCATTAACAAAATGCCTGTAACGATCAGGGTAATCCCACCCGTTTTAGGGAATCTGTTTATTGTCTTCATCATGCCAAATACAAAACGAAGCTGGCTGCCTGTCTTGGCAGAGCTTGTCAGTATTGGCAGCACAAAAGCTGGTCCAATTCCCACAATGGCCGCTATAACATGTATGACTACCACAATCTTAGAGATAATCTCCGTCAATTCCATGATTACAATCCTCCCTATCATTCGTTGTTTAGATTCATATGACGATGATAGTGAAAATAGTCTTGCAGAATCCTTTAATTCTTAGATAATCTCGAAAAAGCGCCTAGCCGGATATTACCGACGTAGGCGCATTTTTAACTATTGCTTAGTTATTTTACCGTGACTTTCATAACTGTACTTTCACTTACGCCTTGATTATTCATCAGTTCTACACGGTATTCATAAACACCTGGAGATCGATTCGTGATCGAAGTAGAAGCCATTTGGGCATTCGGAGTATTTGCTGTTAAAGTTTGTGTATCGATAAGCACTCCATTCTCATACAAGCGATACACTTTGCCGTTCATCCCCCACCATAGATTCATGGTCACTTTATACTCTCCATCACCATCCCAGTTGTCATTAGATAACACTGGCTTACCTGGTGCAGCATCCTTCACAATAACCATATGAGAAGTAGATACCGTTGTTCCAAATGAATTAGTTAGCTCAGCCGTGTAGGTGTAGGTACCGTTTTCTTTTCCAGTAACACTAGTCACTGCGGTCTGTGCGGTTGGGGAGTCATCGCGTAAGGTTTGCGTGTCTATTAAAGTACCGTTCTCATATAGCTTGTAGACCGTACCATTATTGCCCCACCACATGTTCATTGTGATTTTGTAATCACCATCCAAGAGTCCTGTATCCTGCCCATTGTTATTGGATAGGACCGGTCGCCCCGGAATTCCTGTAGCCTTCTGCGACCCATTTACGACTATAATTACTTGTTCTGTCGTCGAGAGTCCAGCGTTATTCACAGCTGTTGCGATGAACGTATGTGATCCCGTAAGTCCTGTTAGGGCAATCTCATCACCATAGGCAACTTCTTTTCCATCAAAGGTGATATCCAAACTACGAACACCCGATTCAGGATCTTCTGCTACGACCTGTATTTTCAAAACCTCCGATTCACTCATTTGAGTAGAAGGTAAACCCGTAATTGCAGGTGGTGTAGTATCTTCTGTTTCCCCCGGTGAACCAACATATTGAATTTTTGGCGCCGCAGGTTGTTCCATGCCTTCGCCAAGAAAGAATCCAGGATGCGGAGGTTGATTATAACCCACGTTCTGCCAAGCCACTCCCAGTCGGTAGATCGGATCATGCATCAAAGTGCGAATACGATAATCTGTCATATCCGTTGTTGTATAGATTCGTAATTCAGAACTGTCCGTTGCGCGCCAGATCACTTCTTCACGCCAATCCCCGAACAGATCCGCCTGTAAGCTTGGGTTCGCCTTAGTGCCATTATTAGAAGAAGCTCCAGTAGCCGTCAACAAATTAGCTGTTGTCTGGTTGGTGTAATCCCACTTATCCACTCGATTAGAATCCAGCAATTCCCGTAAAAGATCACCATCCCACCAAATGCCGAAATTCGTAGAGGAAGGCAGCTTATTCGTAATTAGCTCTCCCTGAGCACTGTATACGCCTGTAACAGGGATCTGCACTTCATTGGTGATCGTTGCAGCCCATACCTCTTCCCCAGCATAACGCGGGTCAATATCTGCTGACATTCCGCGTCCAGTATCAATTCCTGTGAACACACCCCATAAGGTTTCCCCTGTAGCTGCATCACGCATTTCAATACCATACTTGGAATCGGTATGCTCATGTACATCAAAGACCTCCAGCCCCGGTCTGGTTGGATCAAGATCTCCGAAATGGATCGCATCCCCATGACCAAGCTTTGTATTGTACAGCGGCAATCCATCATCATCGATGGCCATCGCGCCGAAGGTTATTTCGTCCTTACCGTCACCATCTACATCTCCTACTGAAAGATTATGGTTCCCTTGCCCTGCGTAATCGCCATACCCTTCTTCATTACTATCAAATCGCCATACCTTCTCTAGCTTACCTACGCGATAGTTATACGCTGCAAGTACAGTTCTAGTGTAATAACCACGACTGAAAATCACGCTTGGCTGTTCACCGTCTAAATAAGCTATAGCTGCCAAAAAGCGGTCCACCCGATTACCATAGGCATCGCCCCAAGCGCCCACATCACCACGCGGCGGATCATAACTAACCGTATCCATTGCCCGGCCTGTTGCCCCTTCGAACACTGTTAAATACTCATTGCCGAGGAGCACATAACCCGAGCTGTTGCGATAGTCTGCACTAGCATCACCGATCAAAGTACCTTGACCATCAACCGTACCATCTGCTGTCTTCATCATAATCTCAGCACGCCCATCACTGTCCAAATCGTAAACCATGAACGGTGAATAATGTGCACCAGCACGAATATTAGGCCCTAAATTAATCCGCCATAAACGTGTGCCATCTAGCTTGTAAGCATCCATATAGACTAGTCCTGTATAACCTGCCTGGGAGTTATCTTTGCTGTTCGAAGGCGACCATAACATGATGATTTCGTAGACCCCATCACCATCCACATCCCCTAGACTTGCATCCCCTGCACTATACGTATAAGGCTGACCGTCTTTAGTGTAATCATCTGCTGGTTTTTGCAAGGGAACTGATAGGTACTGCTTCTGCCATACGCTGAATTCTTCTGAAACAGATTTTTCGATTCCATTGTATACCGATGTGATTCTATATTTGGCATCAGCTGTGCCGGAAGGATCGAGATAGTTCGTGCTTTGCGTAATCAACGAATCATTTAGCTTCTCTTCCCCGCGATACAGATTGAAACCGATCGATTCCGGGTCCAGACCTAACATCCGCCAGCTGATATAAATGCCCTCATCTGTCTTAACCGCTACAGGCGCACGATCCAGCGCCTCCATCTTCCGATATAGTGTTGTCACTGCTGAGGTTTCCAGCGTAGCGGAAAGATCAGAGATACCGCCTGCATTTACCGAGGCAACTTTGTAATAGTAAGGAATTGTACTTAGAATGGTGGTGTCTGTGTATGAAGCTTCGAATGATTTGCCGATTAGAATGAACTCACCATCCGCGGATTTCGCACGATAAATGTTGAACATCCTTGCATCCGATACCTCATTCCATGTAAAGGTCACATCATTTTTGTTCGTAGATTGTACTGCTAGACCACTAGGTACGGCTGCTTTTGCTACAGATGGATCAATCATAGAAACCTTTAAGGCATTAGATGTTACGGATTCCAGTCCCGTGCTATCTACCGAAGTTACCGTATAGATGTATTCCATACCGATATCCGCAGTGGTATCTGTGTAAAGCGGCTCTGTTGTCTCGCCCAGCAGCTCTGCACTGTTCGAAACCGTTGCTTGACGATAAACTCGGTATCTCAGCGCACTATCCATACCATCCCAAGATAGTTTAGCTGCGATAGGCTCATTGTTTAAGTCCAGACTACCTAGTTTCAGATTCGTTGGGGCTAATAATAGAGGTGTGATTTCAAGTCCATTGAGATGAGCCGTTGTGCCGCTAAAAACAAGATTCATCTGACCGTCTTTGACAGCGATCTGGTTATACAGCTTCTCAGCAATATTTTCCTTACCTGAGGAGACTGTTCCATAATCTTTGCCTTCAATCGCTACGTTCGTCTTGGTAGAACCAATCCAATCTCCGGTATAAGTCTTAACGGAATAATAACCATTCGGTAAATCCACTTTAAATTCATACGAGCCTCCAAAATAGATTACGAAATCTCTACGAAGTGCATCAGTCGCACTACCGCGATCTCGATCACTCATACCTTCACTTGAGGACAAGCCATAACCACGTTCTGTTGTATAAAGTACATTACGGTTCACTTCCGTATAACCGGCGGCAACGGGTGAGCCAACAGGTCCAAAATCATAACGATATTGTGCGGACTTCGTAGTCAGCTTAACTTCATCTGAAGGCTCAGACTCACCTAACCCGTTTACTGCAGTCACTCGAACGGAGTAGCTGTTACCTTCCGCCATTCCGCTTAATGTTAAAGCTGGAATAGTGGCAGTTCCCGCCAATACGTAAGCAGTTTCAGCTTCTGACGCCAGCTTACGATAGATTTTATAAATATCAGCGCCCTCTACATTATCCCATTTCAGTACTGCACCTGCATTACTGATACTTCCCGCTACAAGACCTTTTGGCTTGGCAGGCACTGTTTCTGGCTGCTTAATGTCCTCTATAAAACTGGAGAGCGGAATGTTTAATTGCTCTATTCCTTTGGCCAGCAGACGAGCCATTTGAATCGCTCCGTACTCTTGAAAGTGAGTATCGTCTGTCGACCCATTCGGGAAAGCACCATATATCCCTGCATCGAGGTGAAGGAACACCGATCGTGTAGCTGCAAAACCGATCGCGTTGTAATAAGCGACACTTAGCGCGCTAAGATCAACCAATTCCACATGCAGCTCATTCGCTACCTCTTTCATCGCCTGCACATATTCAGGGAAACTCACATTAAATTGTTCCGTGGCAGCATTATAATCTCTACGTCCCATCGGGGTCACCAGAATCGGAGTCGCTCCTCTTTGTCTGGCTCCCTCGACATACGTTTTTAAATAATTTTTATAATCTGCTGGAGAGGCATACCGATCAGGAACGCTGATCGTTGCGTCATTGTGACCAAATTGGATAAGGAAATAATCACCTGGCTGTATCTTTCGCAGTACTTCATCCAGCCGCCCCTCTATAATAAATGACTTAGAGCTGCGGCCTCCTATAGCGTGATTCTTAAACGTTACTTCCTCACTAAAGAAATCAGGAATCATTTGTCCCCAGCCAGCCTGTGGTATCCAGTAAGGATCATAAGTCTGCACAGTTGAATCACCCGCAATATAAACTGTAGGCAATTCATTAGCAGGACGGTCTGGCTGCTTAGTAATCACCAGTGCATTGATATTAGGCTTAGTGCCAGAGAACGCCAAGTTCATTTGTCCATCCACCAAAGCGATGTCAAAGCTCATTTCCAAATACTGACCTGATGTTTTGCTCGTCTGTTGAACTTTTTGAATGGATTCTACTTTGATGCCAATGTCCGTATCTCCGGCGCTATCTCCAGCGATAAGTGACACAGTATAGTCACCATTCGGTAAATCTACATTAAAGGCAGTATCCTTAGGGACCACCAAATCCGATCGTAAAGGATCAGAGGTTCCCCGGTCTACAGCAGTTACCTTTGATATATCCGTAAATCCATATTTAACCGCAGAGGAATAAGATACTCCCGCATCGACCTTAAGATAACCTTCCGCCGCAGCACCTGGGCCAAAATCAAAGGAATATACATTTCCTTCTGGCAATGTTACAGGTGGCGTGTATACCATACTTTCCACTTTGTTAGATAACTGGGATTGTCCTTGGCCATTAGCAGCTTTTACCCCAAAATATTGACGCTTAGAGGTATCTACTGCTACATCCGTAAATGTCGTCTTTTCCGACTGCCCAATCTCCTGGAAGGATCCATCTGCTGAATCAGATCTTAAGATTGTATAACGGGTAGCTCCCGCCACGTTGTTCCAACTTAGCTGAACAGAACTCGCACCTACGCTGACAATCGAAAGGCCCGTTGGTGCTGCCGGAACCTCTGCCTCCGGAATTTTATCTACTGTCACAGATGCACTCCAAGCAGACTCCTCACCGCTGCCTTTAACAGCAGACACATTATAAATGTAGCCACTGCCTTGATTTACGTCTGAATCCACATAGTTGGTCGCAGGAACTTGACCAATCGATTGAATAGCCCCGCTAGGAAGCTCTGTCCGATATATATTGTAATAGACTGCTTCTGTCACGCTGCTCCACCCGAGGGAGACCGCAGCGGGCGAGAGATTCGTAACCGCTAAGCTCTCAGGAGCCTGCAGCGGACCCGGCACGATTTGCTGAATCATAAGTCCATTTAAATACCCGCCAACCCCTGTACCCGTAATGCCAACGGTCAGTTGACCGTCATGGACAGCCGTGCGGTAGGTGGCTTGATTTACAGCCTGCTTGCTGCTTATTGAACCAGCCGTAACACCTTCTAAGGTAATCGTAGTTTTAGTTGTACTTGTGCCTGCCAATAAATCTCCTGAGAATACAGTCACATCGTAATCCCCATTAGGAAGATCCACTAGAAAGGCGTAAGACAATCCCAATACAAAATCATTAGTCAGTTCATCTCCGCCCGAGCGATTTCTTGAGGCAACCGCCTGATCTAGACCATATCCTAGCTCCTTCGTATACAGCTTAGATTCATGCACAGCTGTATAACTACTCATTACAGGACTTGTTGCCGTTCCAAAATCATATCGCAAAGTTATTGGACCTGAATCCGCACTGGCTGGTTGCACTCCAAAGGTTGTAGAGGGAAATAGAGATGAACAAATGAAGACCCACGACAATAACACAATAAGTATTTTATTCCCCATTTTATTTCTCTTCATCTTCCGTGCTTCACCCGCTTTCTTAGGATTGAAAGAACTTAGTACGCATCTGGCCCTGCTGTAGTAAACGCTTACAATAAGCTTCATTGTCATTCGTTCTTCAAACATAAGTTCTCTTCGTGCGCGTATCCCCTCCTCCTTGCTCAGACACTTTTCTGGATAATCATTTCCAGATGCACTCATATCCAACACGATACTACCACCTAAGTTTCACTATGAACATTTAAAAAACAGAGTTTATCGTACACTAAACCGTTCATTTCACTCGCCTCTAGTTATAAAATCCTACGATTTCGTGACAAGCTGGGACATAAAACCCAGAATACATCTATACATTTTTAATTTCATATGAGTAAAATCATTTCAAAAAACAGCAAAAAGACCTCCTTGGTTTTCCAAGAAGGTCTTTGAGTTATGGTTAGATCTTACCGTTTAAGCTGCCACCCGGAGCAAATAATCGTTCGATATGCTTTTGAACCGCTTGATCCGGAATTAATGGTGGCGCTTGATGAGGTTTTACACGCGCGTCAATAATCACGTTATCACATGACCAATGCTTATACTCCGTTGAACTGTTCACGCCATATATATCATGAGAAGGATTGCTGCGCGTGAACGTCGCCCATAGGAAATTCTCAATTCTATCACTTAAGAACTCGCTATCATCACACACAATAATCATCGGACAAGATGGGAGTGCTCCCTCTTCTTGAATCGCTTCGCTAAGCTTGTTCATTTCCTGCGCTGCTTCAGCGTAAGTAGTGAATTTAGAGCCTTGAAGCGCCACGAGACCCGGCATCACCATACGCGTATGTTCAAATCCTTGTAGTTCTTGAAAAATGCCAGGAACCTCTGTACATAGCTCTCTTTTCTTCTCCCCAACTGCAGCGAAAATCACCTTACTCCCGCTGTTTAATCCTGTGCCGGAATAATCAAGGGTATCAATCGTTGTATTCGTATAGAAATGAATATCTCTGCGAAGATTAATTCGCTCCAGAATATACGTCAAGAAATCTTCAACATCTTGTGTACTAATAGGCTGTTGTTCTTCGGCTGTAATAAATAAAAACTTAGCTAAACTAAGCTGGCCTGTACCCAAAATCCGATTTGCAATGGTAAGAATCTCTGCTGGCTGCTTCACTTGCTGATAAGGCGTATAACGTTCACTGCCAATCGCAAATAAAAGGGGATGAACTCCCGCAGCATCAACGGCGTGAACTTCTTTGACACCCGGGATTTCTTGTCGAATAGCTCCGCCCGTCAACTCGTGAATTAACTCACCAAAAGCGGTATCCTCTTGTGGTGGTCTGCCGACAACCGTAAATGGAAAGATGGCATTCTTTTTAGCGTACACTTTATGTACTTTCATAACTGGAAAAGGATGAACTAAGCTGTAATATCCTAAATGATCACCAAAAGGCCCTTCCGGCTTCGTCTCACCAGGATGAATTTCCCCTGTGATCACAAAATCTGCATCATTACTAATGCAATATCCATCTACATAGCTATAGCTAAAATGACGTCCCGAAAGTAAACCTGCAACGATCATCTCACTCATTCCCTCTGGCAAAGGCATTACAGCCGATAACGTATGCGCTGGAGGTCCGCCGATGAAGCAGCTCACTTTAAGGGGTTCTCCTTTTCGATTGGCTCTTTCTTGGTGAACGCCGATACCGCGATGAATCTGATAATGAATACCAACCTCTTTATTGAGTTCATAATCATTGCCATTCAACTGAACGCGGTACATGCCCAGATTGGAATTCATAATGCCTGGCTTGTCTGGATCTTCGGAATACACTTGCGGCAATGTGACAAAAGCGCCACCATCCTCTGGCCAATGTGTGATCAGCGGAAGATCAGAAATACTGATTTCCTGAAAACCACTTGGCAGACCCCCTGGCTTTTTGATAGGCAATGCTTTTCTCGCGGATAGTCCTGTCCCTACATATTTAAAAGGATTTTTGAGTGCTTTCATAGGATCGTTACGAAGTGCAATTACGTTATGCGTGGAGTTCCAGGTACGCCGAAAGATAAACTTACTGCGCTCAATCGTTCCAAAAAGGTTAGACACCGCACGAAACTTCGAGCCTTTTACATTTTCAAATAATAATGCAGGCCCACCGGCTTCATAAACCTTCAAGTGAATTGCGGCCATCTCCAGATAGGGATCCACTTCTTCACGAATACGAACCAAATGTCCATGTTTCTCTAAATCATTTACACACTCTTCTAAATTGCTATATTTCATTTCATTACTCCGATCTCTAGAAGGTTATTACAAGATTTCTTGGATGTTTTAATTATACCCTGTAACTTATTAAAATAAAGCGATACCCTATGTACTAGAACATCCCGCCGTTATCTTGTATGTTCAGGTTTAGGTTCATCTCGCAAAATATTTCTGGCAGGAATCCCTACGGCCGAAGCATTATCCGGCACATCCTTAACCACAACTGACATCGCTCCGATATTAACATCATTCCCCAGCGTAATCGGGCCAAGTATCTTAGAACCTACTCCGATAAATGCTCTATCACCAATCACAGGTTCCCCTAAGTTATTTCTCCCCCCAATGGTCACTTGGTGAAAAATAGTAGCGTTGTTGCCAATCACCGCTTTAGGACTAATGATAATGCCATTTAACCCATGCGGTAAATGAAGCGCATCACCAATTTGCGCTTCTGCATGAAGCTCTCCACTGGCAACAATTCGAACAAACAGCACATCCATTATTCGGTATAGGAGCCACAAAGGTTTGCGGATCAGGCCACTTTTCACCCGATAATACACCCAATTTCCAAAACGATAAGTAAACAAAGCCATAATCGTTTGTGGATTTTTTAGATTTGCCTTCCAGTCCATTTTGAATGATTTCATCATTGTATCATCCTCCTATAGGGGCAAGATATGAACTATATTCTCGTGAAATGAAAGCAGCTATGAGGTGAAAATTAACTGGGAGGTTCGCAGGATGGAGAGTCATTCGGGTGATTGTGCTTTCACCAGTGTAAGTTAGATTCAGAGATTCATCAAGAAGTGGACAGTTCTCCCTATATAAACATCAACCGATTACAAGCCTTCCTAAACAACAACACGCGCCGAGGTGATATCGGCGCGCGCTCAATGCTATCTATTCTATTAAATAAGGTCCAGAACAATCACGTTCACAGAATGGGCAGCTAGATTTACAATTGCAGTGTCTTTATTAAACATGATTTCTGTTTCAACCGGAGTAACCTTCTCATCATTTTTTCTGTTCACATTAGGGGTGTGAATCAGCGAAGCATCGCCTGTTAAAGTAATCCATTTACCGGTAGTAGCTACGTTTAAGCCTTTCAATTCAAGCTTCGTTGCTTTCTCTACACGATCCGCATTCACAAGCTTCATATAGAGATGCTTATCATCTTTAGTAACGGAATTGTATACTTCTCTGTTATACGCTTCGAGCTTATAATCAAGCACTTTACTTGTTGTCTTGCCATCTGTGTAAGAGCAAATCAAATGCTTGCCATCTGCTCCACCATAATTAACAGTGATGGTATATACCGTATGATCCGCCAGCTCTTCATAGCAACTAGCTCTCAGGTTACCTGCTGCTGTACTAGAGGAATAATCGCCGAGCGTATAAGCCTCAATCCCTTGCTTGTACACCTTGACTCCTGTGGCATCGCCATTATAACCAATCGCATATTCGATAACATCTTTATTTTCTGGTGAAATGTCTGTCAGACCTGCACCTACATAGAAGCCATCTTCGCCGGAAGCTCTTTCAAGAACAACCTCTACTTTATAATTAGTCCACGTGTCATTGAGGATATACAATCCATTCAGCCCGCTGTTCTGTGCCTTCAAGACTAGACCTTTGGAAGGATCAATCGTATATCCGGCAGAGCCAGGAATAACTTTCCAAGCTTCATGCAGCGGTTGTGTAAAATCTTGCTCAAACATAACGCTTCCATCCGTATTCGAAGTAACCTCCAACCGCTTCACAACCACTGATGCTTTTCCGGCAGCCACTTCAATTCCTCCGTGAGGAATGAGGTCTACCTTTTCCCCGTTGCGATAGGTCGAGAACGATGTGCCAACCACTTTGGTGCCGAGATATTTAGCGTACAGCTGTTGAACATAGTAGTTCGGCGTGTACCATACAGTTTCATCATCAAACCAAATGCAATCTGGTGTCCATCTGTAGGTGCCATCTGTTAATACCTTATTGAACAAAGGTGCCGTTGCAGCTAGTCTAATTACATCAGCGTTATTCTCAAAGCTGGACATGATCGCCGCCTCAGCAATCGCTCCTGCTAATGTATTTTTATCTGTCGAAGCATATTCACCCACAAAAACCTTCGAAGTTTCAGCCTCGTCCAAACTGCCGTCTTCTTTATAAGCTCTGTAATAGTAATTGTAGCGATCCGCATTCTCTAACAAATACTCGTTGGAACGGTAGTAATGCTCGTCCGCAATGGTATCCATGTAGTTCTTTTGTTTCTCATACCAGGTAACCGTCTCTTCAATACTCGATGTTCCATCCGTGAAGCTGATCTGTTCCGAGCCCTGTAGATTTCCGCTTAGGAATTTCCAGCCTTGTTGATAGGCATCATCATCTGCTTGTGCGCCAACCGTAGAAAGAATGGTCAGTTCATGATCAGGGTAGTTCTTCACCATATATTCATCAATTGTTATTTTAAAATATTCGAAGTTAGCAAAAAACTCTGTTCCCCAGTTTTCATTCCCCACACCCAAGTAACGCAGGTCAAACGCTGCTTCATGGCCCATCTTTTTACGCAAAGCGGCCCACTCGTTATTGTCAAAATCCATGCTTATCGCAAAATCAATCAGATCCGTAAAGTTCTTCACATAATAGTCTCTTAATGCACCACCAGCAGGATTCGCATAATCCGAACGTGCTTGACAGAGTACCCCGCAGGCCATAACAGGAAGTGGTGTTGCATTCAAATCCTCGGCCAATTGGAAATACTCCATATAGCCAAGCCCCATCGTCATCATGTAGCCCCATACATTATAGTTCTCTTTGCGAAGCTCAATGTCGTTGACGGATTCTTTCCAATCGTACACATTCTCCCAAATATGAGACCCTTCAGAAATACAGCCTCCAGGGAAACGCAAGAACGTCGGATGAAGATCAACGAGTGCATTCACTAAGTCTTTTCTAAGTCTATAGTTCGGATTCCCTTTATAGTTCGCATGAGCTGTAGCAGAACGTTCTTCTTCCCCAGCGCCCCAAACCTCTTCCGGCATTAAGGAGACCATATCAATGGAAATCTCACCGTTAAAGGTTAACGCCAGCTGACCGAGTACAGTTTCAGATCCTGTTAATACAAGCTTAGAAGCCACGCCATATTTCTTCCAGTTACCGTCATCGTTCACCTCAACCACCGCCGTATCGCTAATGGCTTTACCGTCTTTGTCGAGCAATTGCAGGGTGATTGTTCCCGCTGCCTCTGCCTTCGCCCAAATGGTGAAGTTATACTTAGCATCCTTCTGAATAAACATGGAGCAGTGCTGATTGGAATCCGCAAAGCCTCTATTCTTAATCGTCGCGCCATCTGCTACTGTCACATAATGAGCATTCATATCTTTATCTTCGATTCCGAAGAAATCATTTAATCCGCCTGTATGATGAACCGTCATTTTATCCGTGTCACCAGACCATGCATGCAAAGGTGTATAATTTCTTCCCGTTGAAGTCCCATGTACCCCACATACATGTGAATAGCTGTCAAAAGCAAATGACTCAAAGGAACGATTCTGCACTAGCTCTGCATAAATCCCACCGTCTGCTGCATTATTAATATCCTCATAGAAAAGGCCATATAGAACATCGCTAACATCCAAAATCTCAAGGTTCCCATCGATCGTTAAAGTGTAAGGTGGCAACCCTTCTGGGAGCACAGACACATTGAAGCTCTTTTCTACTACACTGTCACCTTTTTTCAAAAGCGCGGTAAGCGTTACACCTTGCGCAGATTGGACTGTTTTATTCAGAATGCCCTCATTTGAAAGGATTGCTGAATCGCTGGACACCCAAGACACGTTAACTTTTCCGCCCATGAGCGTAGCGGGCAATTCGATATCTTTGGTGATGATGGAGCTAGTGAAGGTTAAATATTTATCTTTTGCAAGCTTAACGATATCTTCATCAGTCAACGATTCACACATAATCTCAATCACTTCGTCCTGCGTTAAACCCGCTTTATATACACGGAAGTCCGCTAGAGAGCCTCCGAAATCCACATCTGCACTGTACTGAGACCTTCCGATCGTATTGTTACTATAATTTCCTTGGTCCTCAAATGTAGCAAACCATGTGCGCAGCTTAGCATATGTACCGCTGGAAGTCTGACTGATCATTCCGTCCGCAACGACCTCACCATTTATATACACTACAGGTCCTGCACTGCTTAGTGTTCCACCTTTTGTTCCAGTGACCGCAAAAGCGACATGTACCCATTCACCAGCAGTAAAGGATTTCCCAGGATCTGCGACTAAATCTTCCCCTGCAAAACAAGTTCCCCGGAAATTTCGTGTTAAAAAAATATAAGGACCCGTCTCGCCTTTGCCGAAATCAAAAAGTCTTTCCCATAAGCTCCCACCACTACTTACATGCATCCAAGTCGATACAGTAAGGCCAGTTTGGTCGCTGACCTCTTTAAGAAGATCATCCGGCAAAGAAATATAGGATGTGCCATGTTCTCCACCCGCTAGTGAAACAGCACTTCTACCCGCTACCGTCTGAATGGAGGGCAGCTTAGTCCCTGAAGCGGTTCCATCGTTCCCATTTCCTGAGTAATCTTGACCTACATGATCGGGGTTATCAAACTTATAATACGCTATCAAATTACTATTAATAGATTTGTTACTGTTGTCATTGTTCATAGAAGATCACCTGTCATCTTTTGTATTAGAAATCATAAAAGCCTAACCAATCTACTGATTACTACGACAGAACCGTTCCAACCGTGAATCATTTAACCTTTATACGAAACATAATAACACACTTTATAATCAATTAATATATTAACTAATTAATATTTTTATGAAATAAAAGAAAACTTTTTTATAATTAAAATTTACCAAATAGACCCTTTTATTCATGATAAAATGAATTAGAATGCATGAAGGAGAGATGAAATATGAATACCCATGTAGGTTATGAATCAACAAAACGCGATTTATTTACCATTGAATGTAAAGATATCCTGTTACGAGAGTTTAGCTTGGAGGATTTAGATGAGTTTCATGCACTTACCACGCAGCCTGAAATCATAGAATTTCTGCCCGACTGGAATGTCCCTAAAGAGCAACGGCTAGATTGGTTAATAAACTATGAAATAAAAGAAAACCAACAGTTTCTGCAAGCAGTCTCAGCGGATGGAAATATCGGGGAGCTTCGTCTTCGCTTAGGCATTATTTTAAAAGAGACGAATGAGTTTATCGGTTGGTGTTGTACAGGTATGAAGGATGAATTACCCGCTCCGAACAGAGAGATTATGTATGCCATATCCAAGGATCATCGCGGCAAAGGGTATACTACACAAGCTGCCAAGGGACTGATTAAGTTTTTATTTGAGCACACATCTACCGATGTATTAAACGCTATTGCTCTGGTACATAATACACCCTCAATTAGAGTCATACAAAAATGTGACTTTGACTTAATTAATGAAATTACGATTGAAAATGAAAGCTATAATTATTACCAGCTTTCTAAGCGGTAATGGAATAAGAAAGAGCTGCCTGAATAATCTCAGGCAGCTCTTTCTTTAGTTCCAATTAGTTCATAAATTTAATCAATTGCAGTGATTGCTTGAGAATCTTAACCGCTTGCGCACGAGTAGCCAACGCTTTAGGAGCGAAGGTCGTCTCTGTCATCCCATTCATAACCTGACTAGCTAATAATTCGGAGACCGATTCCTTAGCCCAGCTTCCAATGGCACTATTATCCTTGTAAGAAGCTAATAGAGTGTTCTGATTCGTCGCAACAGATGAAGTATAACCTGCATAGGTCAGTGCACGAAGCGTCATCACTGCCATTTCCTCACGGCTAATCGGTGCTAATGGGTGGAAGCTGTTATCTTCAAGCCCATTTACAATCTTCGCATCTGTTGCCGCGGCAACAGCGCCATAGAACCAATCACTCGCCTTCACATCCTTGAACTTCACCGTTGTCCCTTGAGCATCCAGCCCAAGTGACCGTACTAGTAAAGCTGCGAACTCCGCTCTTGTAATTTGCTGTTCAGGTGCAAAATGTGTAGAAGTTTCACCCTTAACAATTAATTTAGAAGCAAGAAGCTCGATATCGCTCTGCGCCCAATGTCCTTTAATATCATTAAACGTAACATCAGAGTGAATGACTGTGTAGATGCTGTTTCCATTTCGTTTCATGTCTGCCAAAGTTTTGTTGCCTGTCACTGTAAAGTAAGTAGGCACGAATACAAGCTCTCCACTTGCTTCGTCAAAACGGACTCCGGTACTAATTCGTGGATCAAGTGCTGTATCCAGCGCTATCCCTCTGGACACATAAGTCGTACCAAAGTTATTAATCTTAACCGTCTTTCCATTGCCTTCAGCAGTGATTTCAAACTTAAATGCTGGACTTAGCAAGCTGCCACTCTTTTGGTTGGCTGCTTGATTAATAATTCCGGTTTGTTGCTCATCCACTTTTGAAATCATTATAGTGATGTTGATATCTTTAATATCCACACCCAGACTTCTTAATAGCTCTGCCGTAGGAATCACACTTGAAGGAAGATTATAGAAGAACTGACTGCTCTCAATCTTCAGACTGGAGTTCAATCTAGAACCATCCGTTGGTGCAAACGCCTGTAATGGCAGTTCGATTTTAATAGGATTCGTGGAAAGCTCCATTCCTAGAACCGCTTGCATATGCGCTTGAAGTGCTTTGGTAAGTGCATTGGCATCGACAGATACTTTATCGTATGTCACACCATCCTTACCCACTTCAGTTATCGTTGCAATCTTAACGTTATCCAACTGTGCCGCATGATCTGTAGGTACTGATGTTGCTGTTGGTTTTGCAGTTGGCGTTGGTGATGGTGTCCATACCGATACTGGTGACGTCGGATCTGGAGACGGTGTCACTACTGGTGTTCCTGTTGGTTCTACCGTCGGTGTCGGTGTCGGCGTCGGCGTTGCTGTCGGCGTCGGCGTTGGCGTCGGCGTCGGCGTTGCTGTCGGCGTTGGCGTCGGCGTTGGCGTCGGCGTTGCTGTCGGCGTTGGCGTTGCTGTCGGCGCTGGCGTCACAACTGGTGTTTCCGTTGGCGCTGGCGATACTGTTGCCGTAGGTATTGGTTCATCGGTACCTTTAGCCAGTTCCTTCGTATTCCGCACACGGATGCGAGTTCCTTCCGTATTCTTGCCGGTAACTCCCACAGCTACCAATGTATCGCCGATAGCCAATACCGGAACAGGACCACTCTGTTTTACGATATACCCATCGGCAAAGACCAGAATTGGACCCGAGCCATCATCAATAACATAGGAGTTCTCATCGAATTGTGAACGAACCTTCCCCGTCACTTTTACTAACAGCCCTTGGTTACTATCCAAACTAGCCTGAGCTGTAGTTAATGTAAGTGATTGTATCGGATCCGTATGTCCTGTTTTAATTACGTCCATCGCGAACGAATCAAATTCAAGTTCATAGTTGTTCTCGAATAGCTTCGTTTTTCCGTAAATTCGTACGGTATCCCCTTCAACCAAACTTTTCTCAGGAACTTCTTTAAAGGCCATAATCCCGCCAGAAGCATCCTGAACATAGAACGCATCGAAGAAGATGTCCGAGCCCGTAACGACTGTTCCCTCAACTACTCCAGCTGTTCCTTCTGGTTGTGTTTTAAGACTAGCGATCGTGTCGATCTTCGTTTCTCTGTGAGCCAGCCAATTGATAGAATTCAATCCAAGCTCATTGTTGCCCTTAGGATTATAAGATTCATCCAGCTGCTTATCATTCACAAAGTTCATACCGGAGACAATAATACGTCCCTTTTCTACTTCTTCTGAAGCTATTGCAGGAATTGCAGAGCCACCAACACCGTCATCGACGATATCATAAACGTATCCGCCGGCAGCGGTCTTATCTTGAAACGTCGTTTCATTTCCTGTAACAAGGACGGTAACTTTATCCGTATCTGTTAATGCTTGATGTCCGACTTTTTCCAAGCTGGCCCCACTGTAATACTCAACGGTCAATGCCCGGTCTGTAATATAGTTTTTCACTAATCCTGGATGTAATCTAACTGTATACGTGTTCGTTCCTATAGGTTGAGACCAGAAGTTACCCTCAGGACTTGTGTCAAAAATACCGTCATTACTCACCTGGATCGTAGATCCTATCTTCTGTAATAGCTCATTACTAATCGTAGGCTTTGAGCTACCATTATTACTCTTCTCTGTTAAGAACAATGAACCTCCGCGCGCTACAAAATCTTTTATCGCCGTGCTTTCAGCATCAGTCACAGCGGCCGAAGGATGTGTAAACATTAGTACACTTACATCGGTCAATGTTGCATCTGTGATAGCTCCGGTGTTCTCTACGACAGTGTATCCTTCCTGCCGAAGCTGTGTGGTGAAACTTTTCAGATTGTCTTTATACGTACTTCCATCGGTCGATGTATTCTCATTTTTATGCGAGGCATCGATCAATACTTTAATTCCCAAGGAAGCCTTGATAGTCACTTCCAATTCGAACTGATTATCATCGGGTGAATCGCCAGGCGGCGCATCTACAACTGCAATTAATTTATGATTGCCTTGAACTGGATTGGACCATAACACTTGCGCCGTTGCCGTACCTTTTGATAATACGGAAGGAACTACAACTTCATTAATCAAATGAGCCGAGTCCACAACATCATAATAGAAGTGAACTTTAAGATTACTTAGATCCTGTGATCCAAGGTTAGTTAATCCCGCTTCCAAGGTAGTCGGACTACCGGAAACCAAGCTGTTGCCTACAATATTAATACCGCTAATCTTAATATCTGTAGTTACATCTTGTGACCAAATTGGTGCGGAATATGTTTGCTCACCATCCATTTGTGTTACCTTAACCACGAACCATTGCTGACCGCCCGTTACTTCAACAGAAGGACTCCAAGTGAAGTCTTTGGTCATTGGTGATACTGTTTTAATAATCTTATTGCCATTAGTGATCAACTCTACCTTAGCCACTCGATCATCCGACTTATAGGAACTGCTAAGATAGCTATATTCAGGTTTACTCTTATCTTCTGCAACATCATCTTTTCCTGCGATGGAGAAGTTAAGGGTATTGCCCTTTACGGTTGCTCCCATGTAACTGCCATTCGCAAGAACATCTAAAGTAAAGTTTGGATCTTCACTCATGTACACGCGCATATTGCGCATCGATTGCAGCAAAGATTCCTGCGACAAATCATCGGATACGATGACTGTTCTCGCATTGGTCTGTCCCCATGTACCATCATGATTATCTTCACCATAAGTTGGGGCTACATGCCATCCCAAATCCAGCGCTTTGAAGTATTTACTTTCTGCATTCGCATAACCATAATGACCTGATCCATTACCCACCTCAAACATGGTGAACAATTTATCAACATTTTTGTCATAGGGTGCGAAATTATTAAAAGCGTTCGCTGACATATCGGGATGATTGAACTGGGCCACGATATCGTCATACGTCAATACCCATGCATAATACTTACTCAAATCTTGGTATTGACCTGAGTTTTGTTTACGATCAATAAAATTATCGGTTCCAAATACATTGGAATGCCCCCAAGTAGTTGAAGTCATTTCAAACGCTGGGAATACAACAAAGCTATCATTTTTAGTGTATTGCTTCGCTAGATCCTTCGTTAATTTCCAGTCTTCTCCCCCCGTACGTTCCGGTTGACCTTTATGATCTACGGTATCCGAGCCTACCATCGCTGCATCAATATCATGCGAATGGTCTGAAAAAGCGAAGAAATCATAGTTATGTGCTTCGGCCGCCTTCAAAGCGTCTTCAGGGGTACCCGCAGCATCATGTGAAATATTGGTGTGGTTATGAGTCGTTCCACGGTAGTGATTACCGCCTGTAAAAATAGGTGTAATGGTAAAAGTCCATTTATACGTTCCGGCATTATGCTTGTTATCATTAACATTCACGATAACCGTATGATCACTAATCGCAAGTTCGGAACTATTAGTAATATTAATGGTATCTCCGTTAATGCTAGCTGGAACAGTCTTTCCATCCAGCTTGACGACTAAAGAGGATGCATCCAAACCGCTTGGCTCATCATATTTCACAGAAATGGCTGGTTGTCTATCTTCGATCTTCGTACCTGACATTGGAGTCTCTTCGAAAAACTCAGGTGCAAATGTATCCTCAACTACAGAAACCTTAAAGGGTGCATCCAGTGTGCCCGACTGCTTAGTAACTTCACCCATCTTAGCTTCTATGTAATACTCAAAACTATTACCTGAAGCAACAAAGCTAGAATTCAAATGTGCTGTGTAGCTGCTGCCATCAGTAGTACTCATAGGTAATGAAGCATATACCCCACCAATGGTTCTGTAGTGAATAATTACAGAATCAGCATTTTTAGCTTTAGCGGCAAATTGAATATCTGCATTCGTATAAGCCTGTGTAATCGCTTGATGTGTAAGTGCAAGCTCTTTAACTTCTTTCACATCTTCGGTGGATCTAGGAAATACCTGATACCCACTCTTAAAAGTAGTACCTGACACATACTGACTGAATATCCCGGTAAATGTGTAGGTTAAATCCTTCTCCAGTTTGGTCGGAACATCAATTCCACTAGCTGTAGTAACACGAACCGTAATCGTTTTGTTCGTTACTGTCTCAGCAACGGTAATGTTATACCCATTACCAGCCATCGCTGGAATGTTAGTGATTTTACCTGTGAATTGAACTAATGTTCCTTCCAGTGGTTCTGCCTTTGTGTAGTTGATTAAATCTAACAAAGTAGATTCTGTAGGAATAGGAAGAGCGGCTTTTCCATTCTTTACAACTTTCGTAGGGGTTATTTCTGTTAAGCCATTATAAAATTGAATCGCACCTGTGACTGTAACTAAATCACCTTGTGTCACTGTAACACCCGTTGGAAGGGTTCCAAAGACCGCGATTCCTCCTGTAGCATCTTGCATATAGAATGTATTGCTTGCAGTCAATTCATTATTACCAATGACTACACCTTGAATCGTAAACACTTGATTAATTTTATCCGATTTACCGTTGCTATCATTCGTGTGTGTCGTACTGATCGGTGTAATAACCGATGTGTCTTCTTTAGTAACTACAGTTCGAGACCCCTCCAAATTTCTACCGTTAGAGGTGACGGTCAACTGTGCTACATAAACATCATCCATACCACCTGTGAAAGTAAAGGTGAACGATCCATCTGCTCCAGCAACAACATAGTCTTTTCCATCTGTTGTATTGGAGTTACGGCTTCCAGTTGTCGAGCTATTGTAGCTGTAGATTGTTGAATTAGGAACAGCAGCACCTGCAGCTCCTACAATTCTACCTCCGCCTTGGGAATCAAGATAATAGTTAAGCTTGTCCGGATTAAGAGCTGCACTAGGCACAGCCAAACGAATAACTACAGGACTACTTGCACTTTTATCCAGATCTTTAGCCGTTAGGTAAACTTGTGTACTGCCGCCAATATTATCAAAGGTTAAATTATTAAATGCCCCTGACGCATCTGCATAAACAGCATTCGTAACCACAACTGAACCTGTACTTGGATCTTTTAGATATAAGGATACATATGTATCTGCTGTAACAGGAGCAATATTTCCTGTGACCGTACCTACTGTACCTTCATTAGTGAATTGAATGTTCTGTCCAAGCGGTTGTGAACTTTTGGTAATCACATAGCTGGTGTAGCAGAGTTTCTTGGAGCTAGAACGGGGCCCACAACGAAATCCGTACTGTTGTTATCAGTATCTAGTCCAGCACCTTTACCTGGTCCAGTATTACTTCCATCCTCTGATTTCCGTTGTGCACTGGTTGAATTGCTTAGGGCAGATAATTTCGTTCCTTCTGACTCGTTGGCACCACCGAAGCCTAGAAAGTCAACCACACTAGAATCTGAAACGCCAGAAATGGCAGCCTGTTTGCTTGTGAGTGCAACCTTACCATCCGTTCCTGATAAATTTATATTTCCAATCACATCTGCTGGAACAGGAAGATCTGCCGGAGCATTAGCTCCCTTGGCACCCTGTATTAGTAAGAATCCATGTGATTTAATCATTTTACCTGTGAGTGGTGTCATACTTACGGTCCCTGAGGTAGCAGCCGTAAATACTCCCGCCTTTGCAGCATACTGAACAGCATAATCATTCAAATCTACATCATAGTCAGTCGGGTTATACAGCTCTATAAAATCATAGGAATATGGAGCTCCATTATTCCCTCCCCCACCAAATACTTGGCTGATTACTACATGCGCAGAAGCAGCTCCTGCAGCCTTAGGCAATAGCAAGCCTTGCGGAATCATAGACAAGAACAGCAATACAGCTAATGCTAAACTTGTCCGTTTTTTCACTTTCTCAAACTTCAAACTCATGAACAAAATTCCTCCTCGTGTTACTAATCAGTTAGACTTTCATCATAAACCTCCTTTGTAAACGAGTTGTCTTCGTTTTATTTCTTTTTGTAAATTTTAATTAAAAAATAATTAGACTTTTTAAATTTTATTAAATAATTCGCTAAAAAACTCCCTCATATTATCTTTTCACTTAACACTCCAATGACAATTTAAGATTATGATCAACTGTAATAACATCATTAAATACATATTTATCTTCAAGGGGGAACAACTTTGTCAGCTCGTAAGAATCGCTCCAATCTATTAAAATCATTAATCTTTATTGTAATTTTCCTTATTTCCATGACTTCTTCTCAACTAACGGCTTCCGCACATCCACTTAGTGCCAGTTATACCACCGTTACTTTTGATAAGGACAAGACCGATTTTTCATTTTCATTGGACGTCATTTCGATCATTGAAAGCATGGATAATGTGGATATAAACGGAAATGGAATATTGGAAGAGAATGAGATTGAGAGTAATAAGCATCGTTTAGAAGAATGGATCGAAGATAGCGTCATCTTGGAAATGAATGATCAACAGCAAGCTCCAGAGCTTCAAGATCTCTTCCTTGATAAAAAAGGGGATAAAGAGGTTCTTACCTGGAATTTTACCTATCCTGCCTTTGAGCCTGGACAAACCATCGCGATCAATGACGGCCTTTATTCACAAGCTACAAGTTCACCGTATGTCAATTTAATTACTGCACATAACGGAAATCAGACTAGCGAAACGGTAATGCAAGGAAAAGACCGGACGTGGACCCTGCTGCTAACAGAGGATCAACAGGAGCAGCAATTATCATCATCCACCAATTCGTCCTCATCAGGTAGTTCTGGGTCCTCATCCGATTGGTTTTCTTTTTTCAAACTGGGAATGAACCATATTCTTACGGGTTATGATCACTTGTTATTCTTATTCGCTCTACTATTAAGAAAACAAACGCTCAAACAATATGCTGCAATTATCACAGCATTCACTTTAGCACACAGCATTACGTTAACACTCGCAGTTCTGGGCTGGATTTCCTTACCTTCACGAGTTGTTGAATCTGTCATTGCACTCAGTATTTGTTATGTAGCGCTTGAGAATATTTTCCGTAAAAAAATCCGTTTCCGCGCGCTCATAACTTTCCTGTTCGGACTCATTCATGGCATTGGCTTTGCGGATATTCTTCAAGAAATGAACTTGCCAAAAGCACATTTGGCTGTGGATCTGGTGAGCTTTAATGTAGGCATTGAATTCATCCAATTATGTATTGTGATTGTTTTGCTTCCGGTGCTTATTTTTCTCCAAAAAAGAAATTTCTACAAACCGGTTATCGCTTATGGTTCGTGGTTAATTACTGCACTTGGCGCCTTTTGGCTAGTGGAGAGATTGTTCTTTTAGAATAAGTCCTTTAGTCTTATGCAAAAAACCTCTGCATGGGAAATGGAGATACGATCCATTCACCTAAACAGAGGTTTTTTTGAGCTGATTCATGATTGCCGCTTCAAGCGAAGCATTTGCTCTAGAAGCTGTTCCACATCTTTTTCCGGGAATGCCGTCATTAGCGTGTCTTTAAAGGTTTCTTGTGCACGGATGAGCTTGGCCTCACCAATGGAGGTTAAGGAGGTATAAATACTTCTGCGATCACTATCGCATGCTCTTCTCTCTAAAGCTCCACAGCCCTTAGCTTCAAACCGGCTAACTAGTCGTGAAACGGCACTTTGGCTTAAACCAACCATAGATTCGAGCTTCTGCAATTTCAGTTTTTTCTCTGGGGCTTCCGACAAGAATAATAATAAATAGAACTCTTTTAAAGATAAGCCATGATTCGCTTGCAAATTAACTTCTAATTCATTCGTCACATTCATTTGTATGTGGGTTAACGTCAACCAATTCGCGATAAGGTCATTGTTAAGAATTTTGTCCATCTATCTCTTCATCTCCTGAGCGTATGACTATTCATGAATTTTTTCTTCTATATAATAGTACTACACTCCACATCCATTGTGCCAAGCTTAATCCAAAAAAGAGAAAAGACCGTTTCTCCAAGAAGTCGGTCTTTCCAAATGATACAATTCAATTTCGTAATTCCTTAGCCTTTAATTCTAGGAAATCCAAAGGCATACTGCTGAGGAACACCCGGGTCTTGCTGAAGCTCAACCCCAGCCTCCAGCGTCCAATATGGATTTCTCAGCATCCCCCGACCAACTGCAACAAGATCTGCTTCCTCATTCCCAATGACTGCATTAGCAAGAGCGGGTTCATCCAATCTTCCTACAGCAATCACGGGTACATTCAAACCATATTTGATCTCTCTTGCCAAAGGTACTTGATACGCAGCATGTGTTCCTGGCTTGCCAGCAGCCGCGATAGGACCTTCACCGCCTGCACTGATATGGAAAATATCTGCGCCAGCTGCTTTATAAGCTTTACTAAAGGCCAAGCTTTCTTTAATGCCATATCCTCCCTCAACATATTCTTGAGCTGAGATGCGCATGATCAGTGGCATTCCTTCTGGCATTTCACTTTTCGCTGCATGAATGATTTCAGTACCAAACAAGGTCAAGTCTTGGCCATATTCATCTGTTCTTTGATTCGTTAATGGTGAATGGAACTGATGAATCAGATAACCGTGCGCACCATGAAGCTCTATAACATCAAACCCCGCTTGAATCGCACGCTTCACGCCCAAACGGAATTTCTCAACCATACCCTTCACTTCTTCAGTCGTTAGGGCACGTGGTGTTTTGGAGTCAGCGTCAAATGGAACGGCAGAAGAGGATACAGGAACTGCTGCATCTTCAGCCTTACGCCCAGCATGAGCAATTTGAATTCCTACTTTAGCACCATAAGCATGACAAGCTTCAACAATTCGAGCCAGAGCAGGAATTTGCTCATCAGACCAAATACCAAGGTCAAAATCAGTAATCCGTCCATCAGGATCCACGTCTGTCATTTCAATAATAATCAATCCAGTTCCGCCAACGGCGCGGCTTACATAATGATTATAATGCCAATCGGTAGCGATTCCGTCCTTGTTAGTCACTGAATACTGACACATTGGAGGCATAACCACGCGGTTCTTCAATTTCAAATCCTTCATTTCATACGGGGTGAACAAGTTCTTCATGATATCTCTCCTCTTTATAAAAAACTAAATTTATTATGAACATTAAAAACATGTTTTAGCAGAAATTAATTAATGTATGCTCATGCATGTATATTATTATAGAATATCTATGGTGTCAACCATGAATGTCTCCTGCGGCTTAATAACTCCACGTATTGTTGAAATCTTTGCCGCAAGGTAATATATGGGTATCTATTTTACAATCACATAGTATCTTTCCTACTCTGAATATTGAGCAGACTGCCGCTTATTATAGTCAGTACTTAGGCTTTCAAGTTGTGCCCTATTTAGATACGGAGGAACCGCATATTTGCCTGTATCGTGATGATACAGAAATTATCCTTACACAATCCCAAGGACAAAGGGTTATTCCTAATCGAGAATTGTATGGCTATGGGTACGATGCCTATTTTATTACGGAACAGCAAGAGCAGTTGGAGAAAGAATTCGAAGCCGCTGGTGTTAATATTGTCCGAGCATTAATAAACACCGACTATAATAACAAGGAATTTGTTATTGAAGATGTCGATGGACGCTGGATTGCTTTTGGAATCAAAGGATAAAAAAAACGGCCCTCAGCCGTTTTTCTTGTTTTTCAAAAGAGTCCAAATCTCTTCTTGCAGCTATTTTTACGTGAAGGATTCAGAACATCGGTAACCCCGATTTTATTTAACTTATTAAGTAATTCTTCCTCGCCATGCTTAACTTTATAATCTAACTCTTCTCCAAAAAGCGGAATTAAAGTATAGAAGTGCACCACTTTCTCACTGTTCATTTCCAAATTAAAAAATCCGGATTGATCTTCAACTTCTGGCACCCACACAAACATCCCTTTAAATCCTGTATCCTCACTATAAGGCTGTACTGGATTACCGTTGACTAGCGTATGCCCCATATAGAGCCATGTATTATATTCATGTGGAAACCTAGCCGTCGTTTTTAGGGCACGTATAGGCCAATAATTTCTTTCATCCTTAAAAGCCTCATCAGACAGCTTCCATGTAGGAGGAAGGCAAATCATTAATTCAGTATATTGATATTCTTCTGCGCCATCCGGAACCTGCATCGCAAATTCACTCATACCTGATGTAATTAAAGTATAGTAATTCCGCTCAGGCGTCGGGTTAACAATTAAAATATCAATGGACAGAACGTCTGAAATAACCTCTTTAAAAACATTATCAATTACCCCTATGTATTGTTCAATATGATTGCATATCATCTGGTTAGACTGATCAGAATACATTTATAATCCCTCCCTTATATGTTTATCGGTATAAAAGAGAGGTTTTTATTGCTAATTTACAGAAATTTCATCTCCACTGCCATTGATCCTACAGAAATCACTATGATTTTGGCTAATGAATGTAGAATAGTCCTTCCCTTGATCTAATAAATGCTCTTGAAAAAAATTAGCAACAAGCTCATTTATCTGATTATGAATCCCACAAGTTCTCTGATATAAAGTTTCGTCCTCCTCAAAAAGAGGCATATCACTAAAGGACATATGCGTCGCGTTTCGTATTTTCAAAAAAGATTTATATCCATTCCAATTCCGGAAAAGCTTCTCTTGTCCTTTGATGAAATCCTTTGCTATTTTTTCCTGTAAAATATTGCTTAAGGCTTCTAAAGCAGAAGCCTTTTGCCTTAATACAAGTAAGGGGACCGTATTATTCTTCACTTCATTCTCAATATATAAATGCATGCTTGCATCTAATAAAACTGCGGCTTTAATTCTATCATCTTCCATAGTTAAATCTAATGCAGTAGCACCGCCAATTGAATGGCCAATCATTCCAACCTTATCCATATCAAAAATTCCCATTCTTGAATTCAGGTTGGATAGGTGATCTAATACATGTTGTATGTCCTTTTTCCGAATAGAAATGAAGTGATGTAATTCGGTATAATCTGTAGCCTGTATTGTCCTCATCACCTCTGATTGATTCATAAATTCTCCAATTGGACAAACGGTAAACATCGCTTCATAAGCAGCACTGACGGTTACCACTATAAATTCTTGCTTTACCAGCGCTTGTATATTGTAAATATACATATCTCTATCTAAGCCTAGTGCAGGAGAGTAGATAATGACAGGATAGGATCGTTTGGATTTTTGTTGCAATGCTCCCTCGCTGATTGAGGTAGATAATCCATCTATGATATCCATATTCATTCCAATATCTTGTAGAATTTCTCTTGCTTGTTGTTCACAGGGCCGGAAAAGATCCATATATTTCATTTCAGATTCATTGTTTTCGAGCAATCCATCCGGATCCGGATAATAAATACTTATCACGATTTTCCTGAACTCAGACTCTTCTTGGAACGTACCTTTTCGCGTGTAATCCGTTAATATTTCAACTTTTCGAAAAACTCCCATGGTTCCACTCCATTCCTTCTCGTTCGCTATATTTTAATTTATTTTCCTGTTTATTGAAATGAATTCTCCATAATGTCCATACTAATGTCGATTGCTATGAATGGAATCAAGTTGAATGAACGGTTATAATACCTAAGTGCAGGTGAATCTCCAAGCGTAAACGCCTTCGGCGTCCTTATAAGGACGG
>NZ_NFVA01000242.1 GCF_002264395.1 Paenibacillus sp. VTT E-133291 | reverse complement strand
GGATTTTGTTTTGCCGCGTTTAATAGACGCGTAACTCGCACACAGATCCAATTCTCTGACCGCCCTCGTCTTGAGGAAAGTAGTTCTGTGAATTTGGACTTTAGCATTTCTTCGTCCGATTGCAATACCAAATTTGAAGTTGGAAACTCATTTAAAAATCGAAGTGAAATGTTAGAATAGATGTCCCCGAAAACACCTTTGTACGTAGGGGAAACTTGATCAAGAACAGTTTGAAATTGCAGTTTAGTCTGTACACACATCTTTGTAAGAGACTCATATTGTCTCGTTAGATAACGCAGATTAAGCAGTTGAACACCTCTTTTTTTAAAGGGCTCAAATTCTTCTTTGTAGTACAACTCTCCCAACAGATAGGCATCAGCAGCATCTGTCTTCACCTTTCGAAGGTTGGACTTTCTAAGCCGATTTGAGATGAGCGGATTAATGACAATATACAAATAATGATGCTGCTCTAAGAACTGAACAACGG
>NZ_NFVA01000226.1 GCF_002264395.1 Paenibacillus sp. VTT E-133291 | reverse complement strand
GTAGGACGTTGCCAAGCACGCAAGACCACTTTTGAGTCATCGACAGTGGTCTTTTTGTTATGCCTTGTACAGAGTATTTGCTTGTAAGGGTTTTTATGATAATGTGCTTTAATAGAGTCACTAATAGATTATTCATGGGGGATAAAGATCATGATAATATGGATCAATGGAGCTTTTGGTGCGGGAAAGACAGAAACTGCATATGAATTACATCGCAGAATTCCTAATTCTTTTGTATACGATCCAGAGAATGTAGGGTATTACATAAGGGAAAACATTCCTGATGTGATGACAAAAAGTGACTTTCAAGACTATTATCTTTGGCGTGAAATTAACCATTCCATGTTAAAATACATAGCTAGCGAATATAGGGGAACGGTTATCGTACCTATGACCATAGTCAACCCAGAATATTGGATGGACATTGCTGGTAATCTAATAAATGAGGGATTAGAGGTTCACCATTTTACTTTGTGTGCCTCACGAGAGACGCTGCTCAAGAGATTGGGTGGTAGAGGTGAAGGAAATGACTCATGGGCCGTTCAACAGATCGACAGATGCCTCACAGGGCTTAATAAGGATGTATTCAAAGATCAATTAGACACAAATAACCTGACTACTTTAGAAGTCGTTGAGTTGATAGCCAGTAAGCTTGATATCACTTTAACGCTATTATAGGAGAAAAGTGAAAATATATTAATTTAGGTATTGCTATACTTCGAAATACATGATATAATCTTTTTTGTTGTCAAAACATTTTGTTTTCAATAAGGCCCGTTGGTCAAGGGGTTAAGACAC
>NZ_NFVA01000282.1 GCF_002264395.1 Paenibacillus sp. VTT E-133291 | reverse complement strand
ACACTCGAAGATTAAACGAAGGAAACGCGAGGGTTCGGCAATTATGCCGGGCCTTTTTGCGTTGTCAAAAAAGCGTGATCATGACGCTTAAAAATAGGAGGAGAATGAATAATGGCGATGCAAATTTCGAACTATCTGAGCGCGGCGCTACTCAACGCAGCTTTACGCAATACGGCGTTTACCGGACCATCTACGGTATATATCGCGTTGTATAAATCGGACCCAACAGCGGCGGATACC
>NZ_NFVA01000047.1 GCF_002264395.1 Paenibacillus sp. VTT E-133291 | reverse complement strand
GTTCGATTCCCATCACCCGCTCCATAATTTAAACTTCCAAATCCTTGCGATGCAGGGATTTTTTTATTGCTTTGTTTAATGATATTGTTCATCAAAAAGCCAGGCTCCTCCACGAAGGGGGAGCCTGGCTTTTTAACTACCCTTTGATCTTAAACAGTCTTCAAGAACTCAACAATGGTGAGCAGTCCCTTATCAAAGTTCTCAAGGTTGAAATGCTCATCCGGTGCATGCAGGTTCTCATCATCAAGGCCAAAGCCCATCAGGACCACTGGTGCTTCAAGTACACGGGAGAAGCTTTCCATGATCGGAATGGAGCCACCGTCTTTGGTGAAGAGGGCACGGGTTCCGTATACTTTGCCGTAAGCGTCTGCTGCAGTTTGCAGAATAGGGTTCGATGGATCAATGTTAAAGGCACGCGCCTTCTCCATTTGCTGCACATGGACTTTCGCTCCGGTTTGAATATTAGCCTTCAGATGCGCTTCAACGGCATCAAGAACATGCTGTGGATCCTGATCGCCAACGAGACGGCAAGTAATCTTGGCATGTGCTTCTTTTGGAATAACGGTCTTGCTTCCTTCACCTTGGAAGCCCCCATAGACACCGTTAAGCTCAAGTGTAGGGCGAGCACCAATACGTTCTACAAAAGAATAACCTTCTTCACCGTATAATGCGTCAAGTCCAAGTCCTTCGCGAATCTTATCTTCATTCACGCCTTGCTTCACGAATTCCTCTCGTAGCATTGGAGAAAGTTCAGGTACACCATCATAGAAGCCTTCTACAGAAACACGACCTTTGTCGTCATGAAGGGAGCTGAGCAGGGACACGAGAGCGTGCAGTGCATTCGGAACACCACCACCGTAAGAACCGGAGTGCAGGTCTGTAAGAGCTGTAGTTACGCTCACTTCAAGTGATCCTAGGCCACGTAGTCCTGTGCAAATTGCAGGGCGACCGCGTTCCAGCAGGGAAGTGTCCGAGACTAGCACCGCATCCGCAGCCAGCTTCTCTTTGTTAGCTTCCAGGAATGGAGGGAGATTTGCGCTGCCGATTTCTTCTTCACCTTCGATGCAGAGCTTGATGTTAACAGGAAGAGTACCTTCTTGTTTCAGGATTGCTTCAATCGCTTTGAGGTGAATGAATACTTGCCCTTTGTCATCCGTTGCGCCACGTGCATACAGCTTGCCGTCACGGATCTCTGGTTCAAACGGAGGTGTAGTCCACAGGTTCAGCGGATCTACTGGCTGCACATCGTAGTGGCCGTATACAAGAATGGTAGGCTTACCCGGAGCATGAAGATAGTCAGCATATATGACGGGATGTCCCGCTGTCGGATGAAGCTCAATGTTCTCAAGTCCGGCTTTCTTTAGTGTGTCCGTCAGCCAATGGGCTGCAGCTAGTACATCGTCCTTATGCTCAGACAAGGCAGAAATACTTGGAATCTTGAGCCATTGTTTTAGTTCTTCTAGATGTTCATCCCGGTGTGTTGAAAAATACGTTTCATATGACATAGTGTGTATGTACCTCCTTAAGTTTTGCTGCGCAAAACCGGCTATGAGCTTAATTGCCATACGTGACCGTCTTGTTTAGCATTCTATAGGAATCATTATACTGGAGAACTCACTATGGATCAAAAGCGATCGGGAAGATGTCTTATCTGATGATCGTGACAGGCGCTTCCTTTCGTAAAGAATAGTTCTTTTCCGGTTGTTGATTACTAACAGTAACCATGATAAGCTGGATAAGCTCAAGAGATACAAAAGTGCGATTACATGCTTAAGTTACATGGAGGTAACCACTTTGGAACATTCAAGAGACGAACCCATTCGGCTAATGCCAACGTTAGAGGACTACTCCGTCACTCGTCAAATTCTGGATAGGATTGGGGACAAATGGAGTGTACTCATTGTTGTGAACTTAGGTGCAAAAGCACTGCGGTTTAAAGAGCTGCAGCGGCGTTCTGGTGGAATATCACAACGGATGCTGACCCAGACTCTGCGTCATTTAGAACGAGACGGTATAGTTTGGCGTAAAGTCACACCTACGGTGCCTTTGACTGTTGAATACGGTCTGACGAGTTTAGGGGAGTCCCTGCTGGATCCTTTAACTTCCCTAGTGGAATGGGTCAATAGGAACAACGCTGAAATCGCCAAAGCACGAGTAGGTTATGATATTCAGCACGAAATGCAGGAGTAGTAAGCTAGTCGTACAATTACCTGGTATAGAGGATGGATTATTTTGCAAAAGAAAAGTGGAAACAACACATTTATATATACTTACACCTGTTCAGAGGACGAGTTATCGCTATGTCAGATGGAGCTTCGTTGTCTTTTTGGAGAGGAAGTATCTTCTTCCATCTTTAAGAGTGAGGTAGAGGTGGATGTCAGCCGCAGTCCCTTCATTAAAGAACGATTGGATGTTATGTACGAGGGAGACAGCTTGCCTGAGATTTATGATCAAACCGAGCAAGTGGAGCTTGGCGGCAAGACATTTAAGGTTATTTTTGTGAAGACTAATGATCTGTCCCCTGCGGACAAAATAGAATATGATGAGCGTAGAGTGATCGAGCGAGAAATTGGGCTGCGTATTGAAGGGGAAGCGGATGTAAACCACCCTCAGTTGGTATATGGTATTGTTACGCTGGGTGGGCGCTGGTACTTTGGCTCTTATCATAAAAACAAGGCTACGTGGTTCCGTCAAATGAAGAAGCCGCGTAGCTATTCTATCGCGCTTAGCACACGTGTTGCCCGAGCCGCGGTCAACATCGCCGTTCCGAATCCGGAAGGGATAAAAGCTATCGATCCTTGCTGCGGCATCGGAACAGTAATGGTAGAGGCTTTGTCGATGGGAATCAACATGGTCGGACGTGACATTAATCCTCAGATCGCGATCGGTGCCCGAACAAATATTGCTCATTTTGGATTCTCAAGTGAGGTAACATTAGGGGATATCGCTGACATCACAGAACATTACGACGTTGCTATTGTAGATATGCCTTATAATCTATATTCTAGTATTACACCTGAGGAACAGTTTGCGATTCTAGTGAATGCACGCCGGATTGCAGATCGGGTGGTTATCGTTGCGATCGAACCGATGGATGAGATGATTAATGAAGCTGGATTTACGATTATAGACCGTTGTGAAGCTAAAAAAGGTTTGTTCTCCCGTCATTTAATGCTTTGCCAGTAATCCTAATGAAGATCTTTTAAAGGGGTGCAGCAATGGAGCAGAAATGGTTAACCTGGGCTAAAGAAATACAGGCCATCGCACAGACTGGACTAACTTACGCTAAAGATGTCTACGATATAGAACGTTATCAAGCTTTGCGGGAGCTAAGTGTAGACATCCTCGCTAATTATACATTCGAAAGCAAGGAGAGAATAAGACTCTCCTTTGCTAGTGAGAGTGGCTACGCTACGCCGAAAGTAGATATCCGTGGTGTTGTTTTTCAGGGGGACAGAATCCTGCTGGTCCGCGAGAAATTAGATGGAAAGTGGGCGCTTCCCGGCGGCTGGGGAGATATTGGTCTGTCACCGAGTGAGGTCGTTGTTAAAGAAATTCAAGAAGAATCAGGATTTGAGGCAGAGGCAATTCGCTTGCTGGCTGTTCTGGATAAGAAATTTCATAACCATCCTCCGGAGCCGTATCATGTGTACAAGTTTTTTATCTTGTGCAGCATTGTGGGCGGTGAGGCGATGCAAGGGGTGGAGACGAGTGAAGTTTCCTTTTTTGCTGAAGATGAACTGCCTGAGCTCTCCGTGGAGCGGAATACCAAAGAGCAGATTCAGACGATGTTTGAATATTTACGAAATCCAGAAAAAGTAGTAATATTGGACTAAGAATTTGCATATGATGAATGACTTCCGTAAACCGAAGTTTTTAAAATATTAAAATTTTGGTTAATGATTATTATGTAAGCACTTTCAGTGTTAAGCCGCTGAGCCTTTATATCTAAAATAAAGTCAATATTCTAAGTTTTTGGGTCGAGCGGTCTACATTTTTTCCTCTACTGTGACGATAAGAATTTTAGGAGGGGATCGCATGGAACAAGAAGAGCTGAGCATTCCATTAAAACAGGAAAATGTTGTGCGTCCTGCAGAGGGCAATATTGCCACTGGGCTGATTTGGGGTATTTTAATCAGCATTCCGTTATGGATCTCTGTGATTGGCTGGATTCTGGGGTTTTGGCGCTGAGCCGTATTTTAATTATTATCTAACTCTAATAGTTGTATAGTATACATCAAAGGCGGTCTCTTCCTAACGGAAGAGGCCGCCTTTTTAGTTTCTTGAGTTTCTTATGATTTCGTAAATACCAGTCTAAAGTTCTCACAAACCACCTTCATTTTTGGATCAAAAGGCTTTTTCAAGAACGCTAAAGATTCTCTGGAGAAGAACTTCTCATGCTCATGGCGCCATGACTCCAGCGTTCTGTCATCCTCGCCTTCGCTATAGGCAAAATCAGCGCCTACCTCATCAAAAGGAGTAATTTGCACATCTGTCGTAACGATCACAGCTTGTGGATTACCGTGGCCATCGAGCAGAATACTGTGTCGGCCAATTTCAGGTAGTGTCTCGTCGGAAATTGCATAAATTTCATAGTTCGAAGCGGTGCCAGTCTTGATCCCTTGGATCACCAGATCCAATAGTTCATCGGCCATTTGAGGACTGTCACCAAAGGCCCAAGCCTCGTAGTTAGCCGCTGCTTGTGGATAAAGCTGGGTATATTCTTCCCAAAAAAGCGTAATCTTCGTTTCGTTGCTCATATCCGTATCTCCTCGTTTAATGATCGTTAATGTCCCGCAGTTTCCATCCAACCCGCATAAAGCTCATCTAGTTGCTCTTGCATTATATCGCGTTCTTTTAGTAGCTCCGCAAGCTCTGCCGCATTGCTACTAATCTGTGGATCTAGCATTTTTACATCAATTTCCTCAAGCTGTTCCTCGACCTCTGCAATAGCCTTCTCCCAGTCGAAGTGGACGCTCTTCTTGCGGGAACTGGACGAGTTAGCTGTAGTAACATTCACTGAACCGCTAGATTGGGGCTTACCGGAGCGTGATGAAGTTATTCCTTCTGAAGAGGAAGGTTTAGGTTGATCGGGAACAGAGGCTGATGCTGCTGATGCTGATGCCTTCTCAGCTTGTTTTTCCTTGTAATACTCATAGTTGCCGTTGAAAACTCCAAATCGTCCACTTTCAATGGACCAGAGCTTATGGAACAGACGATTAATGAAGTAGCGGTCATGGGATACGGCCAGTACTGTACCTGGGAATTCCTCTAAAGCTTCCTCCAGCGCCTCGCGGGAGTCAATATCTAGATGATTCGTTGGTTCATCCAGAATCAGCAGGTTCGGTTTACGATGCATCAGCACAGCGAAACGCAGGCGGGTCCATTCCCCTCCGGATAAATTCGTGATGTCTTTGAATACATCGGCACCATAGAATAGGAAACGCGCGAGCTGTCCGCGAGCTTCGCCCTCTTCTAGTCCGGCTTCTTCACGGAAGTAACGGAGTACAGATTGTTTGTTGTTTTCAGGGACGGCCTCTTGCGCGAGATAACCGACAACGGCTCTTGAACCCAGTATACAACTTCCAGTATCTGGCGTTTCCTGACCTAAAATAATTCTTAATAGTGTACTTTTTCCTGCCCCGTTACCACCAATAAGCGCCGTAGTTTCTCCATAGCGAAGGACTTCATTTGCGTCTGTAAAAAGGCTCCGCTCTCCATATGCTTTACCGACATCCTCCAGAATGACAACTTGATTGCCGGAACGATCATTTTGCTGTAGCTGCAAATCCATCGACTTGCGCTCCAGAATAGGACGTTTAAGCTTCACCATGCGATCCAGAGCTTTTTGCATGGAGGCTGCTCTCCGGAAAAAAGCAGGGTTAGGAGGCGTCCCGCGATTGCCAAATTCGATGAGACGTTTGATGCTTTCCTGCATTTGTTTTATTTTTTTCTGCTGCTCTTGGTAATCAGCGAATTGTTGAAGCAGACGTGTTTCCTTCTCTACCTGATAGCCGCTGTAGTTGGTATGGAAGGTAAAAGCCTCGCCATCCTCAATCTCGATCACTTTCTTGACTACAGCATCGAGGAAATAACGATCATGGGAAATGGCTAGCACTGTACCGTCATAGCTCTGTAAGTACTGCTCTAACCACTCGATGGCGTTCATGTCCAGATGATTGGTTGGCTCATCGAGTAGGAGTACATCGGGTCTACGCAGCAGCAGCTCTGCAAGTCCGACTTTAGTTTTCTCGCCGCCAGAAAGAGTGGAGAAGAGTCGGCTATATTGCCCAGCGTCGATTCCTAAACCAGTGGCCACTCGCTGAATTGTGGATTCAATTTCGTAGCCTCCTGCGGTCTCAAATTTATCCTGAAGGCTACCGTATTCTTTCAGCAGCCGATTCCATAGTGTTTCATCTGTCCCGGTATTGAAGGTGGACATTTCAAGCTCCAGCTCTCGCAGGCGTTGTTGCCATTGCAAAGGTTCAGCAAAGCTACGCTGTAGAACTTCATATACGGTTTCTTTCTTGGCAACCTCTTGAATTTGAGCCAGCATTCCTACTACACTACCTTTGCGAATGGAGATTTGCCCTTGATCGGGGCGCTCTTCGCCATTAAGTAAATGGAAAAGCGTAGTTTTACCACAACCATTGCGGCCGATGAGACCGATTTTTTCTCCTTGGCGGATATCGAAGGTGATGCTATTTAGTACGAGCTGTGCACCGTGGTACTTTTGAACATTTTGGCATTGAATAATCATATATATTCTCCTTTAAGAATGCCCTTTGCACCGCCAGAACCCTAAATCGAAACTGGAATTCTGCAAAAAAACCATAAAAAAAGACCGTAGGGAAATTTCCCCACGGCCTTATCATTCTCCGGTTAACTGATCCGTCCGGGTGATGGCAGGAAAGGCATTTCACAATTGTGTAGTGTTATTAAATTCATGGAAATGGACAGACTTCTCCCGTTATCGCCATTTACATGAGCAATGCCAGCTATCGCTTTAGGTAGCCGACTCATAACACTATTGGTCCAATTGTGATCCATACCTTCCACACCCCTTTCATAACAAATTTAATGACAGTGTAAACAATAATCGGAAATTTAGCAAGTAAAAAGATGGCAAAGCGAAGTTTACACTGCATAGAATATGAATCGTTGAATAATATGGTTCTATGTGGGAGGAGACAAGCCACTAAAAATAACAGATGAAAAGGGGAAGTTATATGGCGATTTTTGACGGATTGATGGGTAATGCATCACAAGTAAATCTTGCGGAGGTACAGCGGGAATATGCACAAATTCTTGCCCCTCAAGAGAAAATTGAACGGGCCTACAAGCTGATTAGAGATATGTTTATTTTTACAGACAAACGATTGATTCTAGTGGATAAACAGGGACTGACGGGCAAAAAGACGGATTATCATTCCATCCCGTACAAAAGCATCTCGCATTATTCCGTGGAGACGGCAGGGCACTTTGATCTGGATGCGGAGCTATGTATCTATATTTCCAGCAGCACTGTGCCACTCAAGAAGACCTTTAATAAATCTGTGAATATTTATGAGGTGCAGGCGGTATTGTCACAATATATTTTAAAATAGTTCAGTTAGACAGTGTAGCGGAGTACAAGATCCCCATACGTAAAAGCGGCTAAGATGAACTAAGGCAGGATGTACCTTAAGCCGCTTGATAGCCCAGAATGCGATTACTGCAATGAGCGCTTTCCAGCTACTACCCTTGATCTACTTAAATAATTCACAGCTGATAACAGTATGATTATGACCAGGCAGCTAGGTAAAATATGTGCCGGAACTGACAGTATAGCCCCCCCTAACTCCTCGGAGTTTATACCCGAGATAAGCCGCCATCTTGGTGGCAATAGGCCCTGGTAGTGCCTTTACAATCGCCAATGTCTCCCCTCATTCATCATCACTTAGCCAAGTGTAGCGAGCTGCCGCATTATGCCGGATGAATGGAATTACCGAAGGTCCTCCGCCATAGCCGACAATCCCAGTTCTGAACATGGCGATAGCTATTTGTACATAATCTTTATGGATGGATATCATGTGAGATCTCCCCTTGTTTTTAGAGCCCATTCTATACAATTCATATGTTTGAAGCTACGTGGTTGACTAGCAATTAGCTAATCTTTGTGCATGGATCACAAAAAAAGGATGTTAATTTTGCGGGTTAGTGTAATCGATTGACAGGGGATTTTTATGTGATGTTAAATGACGTTAAATGAGTGGAAAGTTTATAGGGAGATGGGGAATATGGCGGAGAAACCTGTAATAGGCACCAAAACAATGGTCGTCAGCCCTCATTATTTAGCTTCGGCTGCGGGTGCGCGCATTTTGGAAAGAGGAGGAAATGCCTTTGATGCGGCAGTGGCGGTCAGTGCTACGCTCGCTGTGGTCTACCCGCATATGACGGGGCTTGGTGGGGATTCGTTTTGGTTGACCTATTGCGCGCAAGAGGCGCGTGTTCGGGTGTATAACGGAAGCGGACGATCGGGTTATGGAGTTCGCAGAAGTTGCTTTGCCGGGGAGGGAGCTATCCCGAGGCGGGGGATCCGCAGTGCCATCACCGTGCCGGGGATGGTTGATAGCTGGGATGCCATGCTCAGTAAGTATGGCCGTTTAACGCTGGCAGAGGTGCTGGAGCCAGCCATTGGCTACGCTCAGAGTGGGTTTCCGCTGTCGCCGGACCAGCGGAATAATACGCTGCTTGCTGGAGCGGCGTTGTCAGCGGAGGCATCCGCGATATATATGCCGGGCAGAGTGGTTGTGTCTGCTGGATCGAGATTTCAGCAGACACAACTGGCGGCAACTCTGAAGACGTTGGCTGCGGGTGGACGGGACGCTTTTTATAAGGGGAAGATTGCAGAAGATATTTGTGATTATATGCTGGGAGCCGGGGGTTATCTCACTCGGGATGACTTTGCGGATCATCAGGGGGATTGGGTTGAGCCGATTCATACGGAATATCACGGGCATAGGGTGTATCAAGTGCCGCCAAATTCTCAAGGGTTTACGGGGCTGATGAGTCTTAATATATTGGAGCATTTTAATTTCGGAGAAATCGAGCATGGCTCTTACGAATATTATCATCTGCTCGTTGAGGCGCTGAAGCTGAGTTTTCGTGATCGGGATAGAGTGCTTACAGATCCGGATTTTAGTGCTATTCCTTTGATGCAGCTGCTAGATAAGAACTATGCAGGGCAACTAGCCTCTACGATCTCGATGCAAAAAGCAGCGCAGCTGACAAGTCAGCCTATCGGTAGTGATACCGCATATGCTGCGGTTGTGGATGAAGAGGGGAATGCGGTCTCTTTTATTCAAAGTCTGTATTTTGAGTTTGGATCGGGCGTGGTAGCTGGAAATACGGGGATTCTGCTGCAGAATCGGGGTTCGTTTTTCTCGCTTGATCCGAATCACATCAATACGCTTGAACCGCATAAACGAAGCTTCCACACACTGATGCCAGCCATGGCCTGCCGAGAGGGAAAACCTATGATTCTGTATGGTACACAAGGCGGAGAAGGTCAGCCGCAGACTCAGACGATGCTCCTCACAAGGATGCTGCATTATGGGATGAATCCGCAAACAGCTGTAAGTGAACCGCGTTTTGTGTGGGGGAGAACGTGGGGGGAGCCTACGCAGGAGCTGAAGGTGGAGGGCCGGGTAGCAGATGAGGTGCTGTCTGATTTAGAGGCGGCTGGTCATATTGTCCGGAAAGTGGACGCATACGACGGGATCGTGGGTCATGCCCACGTGATCTCCATAGATGACAATGGATATCGTAGTGGAGGGACGGACCCGCGCTGCGATGGCGCGGCGATAGGTTGGTAGGGTGAGATGCTCTCTCCAAATCCCCCGAATTGCTCCTTCCGTTATTTGGTGGGAAAGATATCGTGAGAGGATTCTCGGAAAGGCAAATGGGAAAATCCTAGTTTAACGGAGCGATAGGTTCTTAATAGAAATGACGGATGACCGGTTGATTAAGATCTTAGAAGGAACGGTGAGGTGAGGGTGGAGCTATGATTCTGGATAATCGGTATGGTGCGTTCATAGATTCTGAGCTAACAGTCGGACGGTTAGGGAATGGGATATTGGACGGAATGACCTTTGCTGTAAAAGATGTGTATGCGATAGCAGGGCACAGCCCTTCTGCAGGTAATCCAGATTGGTTACGGAGCCACAATCCCTCTACAGAACATGCGGCAGTAGTTCGCCGGCTTCTCCAGTCGGGAGCGACGCTTCGAGGGGCGACTCATACGGATGAGCTGATGTACAGTCTGGGTGGTGAGAACCATCATTATGGAACGCCGATAAATCCCCGTGCCGCAGGTTGTATCCCGGGCGGTTCTTCTAGTGGATCGGCAGTAGCCGTAGCTTCTGGTAGTGTTGATTTTGCTCTCGGAACAGATACGGGTGGTTCTATTCGAGTCCCTTCTGCGTATTGCGGAGTATATGGCTTTCGACCGACACATGGTGTGGTGGATCTGAAAGGCGTGATCCCGTTATCACCGCAATTTGATACAGTAGGCTGGATGGCTGACCGTATGGATGTGCTCCAGAAGGTTGGGGAGGTTTTACTTGGGATTGGGCGCATGGATGAAAAAGGGGATGATTCACAAAAGAAAATGGGAACTTTATTTGTCGCTACGGACTGTTGGGAATTGGTCGTTCCAAAGGATGTGAGTATTCTAGCGGATGGATTGAACTGCTTGCGGACTGGTGCTGATCATTTCCTCAAAACTGAAATAGCTCCAGAAGGATTGAAGGTCTGGATGGATGTTTTTCGAGAGTTACAGGGTAATGAAATCTGGACAACCCATTGCGCCTGGATTGAAAAGGTAAAACCATTCTTTGGGCCAGATATTGCAGCACGGTTCTCTTGGGCTGCCAGTTTAGCTGACAAGGACCACAGTATCGCTCTGAATAAACGAGCGGAGATTTCTGCTCAATTGCGCGGATTGCTAGGAGAAGATAATTGTCTTGTGATTCCAACAGTACCTGGTCCTGCTCCACTGCGTGGAGGGGGGTTGCGTCAATTGGAAGAGAACCGTAGTGGAGCGATGATGTTGAGTTGCATAGCCGGACTGGCAGGTCTTCCTCAGGTAACATTACCTATGCTCTCTACAAATGGACTGCCGCTGGGATTGTCGGTTATAGCCGGACATGGGCAGGATCTTCGGTTACTCTCATGGGTGAAGGAGGTATGGCGGCGACCTTGAGATGACGGGACCTGATGGGTTTTGAGATGATAGGTGAAATTGGTTTTTAAAAAATGATCTCAATGTGATGAAGTAGGTTCAATAATGGTGTGTTAGAGTAAAAGATAAATTCAGCGCTCAAAAGTTGGCTTAAGACCAGCGTTTCAGTAAACTCCTCCATGTGAAGAAAAATAACGGTATAAATCCCGTAAAATGTGTGAAATCGGCTCATATAGCTCAAAATAACGGTATAAGTCCCGTAGAATGCGCGAAATCGGCTCATATAGCTGAAAATAACGGTATAAATCCCGTAGAATTCGAAAAATTGGCTCATATTGCGGGGAAGAAGGGCAGAAATGCCCCGGAATCCAGTAATTCCGGCGATATTACAGGAAAGAGGGGTATAAATCCCCCAGAATCCAAGAATTCCGGCCATATTGCAGGAAAGAAGGGCAAAAATGCCCCACGCCACAAAGGTCAGCTATGACACGCTCGCGGTTCACTCTGAACACGCAAACAAAGCACCTTCCGTGAAGAAGGTGCCATGCCCCGTCCGAGCTCTATTCTACGAATGCTTCGACTTCTATTTCTACTAACAATAGTGGATCAATAAGCGCCTTTACCTCTACCATGGTTGCTACAGGCTGAATATCTTTGAAGAATTCGCCGTGTGCTTTGCCGACTTCTTCCCAGCGTGAGATGTCTGTCACGAACATTCTTGTTCTAATTACATGCGACAAATCAGCTTCTAGCTGGTTTAGCGCTTTTTCGATGGTATGTAGAATGAATTTCGTCTGCGCGTATGGATCTCCTACACCCACTACTTCCCCGTCTTGCATGGCTGTTGTTCCTGCGACTTCGATACGATTGCCGATTCGGATGGCGCGAGAATATCCAACCACCGACTCCCAGGGTGAACCCGTAAACACTTGCTTTTTACTCAAAAGATCCCCTCCAAATCCATCCTAATGTTGTCCGATCTAATTATACCTCTAACACAAGTGATGTGAACTAAAGTTTAATGATTCATTAGATACATATATTTAATGTAATGTTAACTAACATAATTATCATTAAATTTTAATTTTACTCTATCCAAGGAGGTTCATTTTAATTATAATGTTACATAAAATAACATTATAAATCAGAAATGGTTCTATTGATCCTAAAAAGGAGGGATGGCATGCATCTTACGGTTGAAGAAGCGTTGTCCATTTATCCTTTGTCCGAGGCGAAGCTTATCGCGGGGTCCAAGGGGAAACATCGAATTGTGAAATCGATTAATGTGATGGACGCACCTGATATTTCGGATTGGATCAAAGAAGGCGAGATGCTGCTAACGACAGCCTATTTAATCAAGGATAATCTGGAGGATGCCTCTGCTTTGCTGCAAACACTGAATCGAAGGGGCTCGTCGGCCTTGGGTATTAAGCTGGGACGATTTTGGGATGAAGTACCGGAGAAGCTAATCGCAGAAGCGGAGAACCTTAGCTTCCCCTTAATCCAATTGCCGTTCCAGTTCACTTTTTCGGATCAAATGAATGGCCTGTTTCGCGCCGAGCTTAGCCGGAGTACTCATGTTTTGCAGGGCATAATGGAGAAGCAGAAAAAGCTGATGCAATTTGCCCTGCGATCTGTCCGCAGCCGTCCACTGTTTGACTCGGTGTCTGAAGTGATTGGCCATTCACTTGTAGTGGTTAGCGCACGCGGGGATGTAATTTATAACAATTCTGAATATCAGACGTCACAGCTGCTGGAGGGTTGGCCCTGGCAGAAGCGTAATCAACGTTTTCGTGTAGAAGCTCGTACGGGTTATCGAACACCACTAATGCAAGGAGAAAAGTGTTCGGGCTATTTATTGTATTGTTCCATCGACCCTTTATTGCTCCCGGTGGAAGAGAGCTTGTTCGTTCAGGGCGCTGAACTTATTTCTTATCATATTCATTCAGGATACGAGGATTATTTTGAACAGGCAGAACATAGGGAATTCAGTGGATTGCTGAGACGTTGTCTAAATGGTAACTTATCTTACGCCGATTTAGCACAGGCTACGCTCGAATTGGAAATTGAACTGCTTCAGTCGCCATTTCAACTGGTATTAACTGATATTGTTGCGACTGTTGAAGACCGCCAAAGTGAGCTGCTTAGATTAAAAGAAGAATACACTGAACACCCCGTATTGCGGGAATCAACGGCCATTCATGTGATTGTAGACCAAGGATTATTGTCCATCTATCCGGCAACACTTCAGAGTCCTGAGCAATTTCGGGATGTAATTCAGGCTTGTTTTGACAACCTGAAGTTTGACAAGGGGGATTATCCACGAGCTGCGATAAGTAGTTATAAAGTGAAGCCGGATGGGCTGAAGGAGGCTTTTGCGGAGGTGAAGGAATGTATGGGGATGCTTCAGTTTGAGGGAGTGCATGGGAATGTTGTACATTATCGGCAGCTTGAGCTTTCCTTGCTTCTTGGGCAAATCCCGACAGAGGTCATGGAGAAATATTGCAACGGAACGCTTAGAGGACTGCTTAGCCGTGAGCCGGAGTATGTACGAGAAATGCTGCGGACGCTGGAGGTTTATCTAGAGAACGATGGGCATGTCAATGAGACAGCCAAAAAGCTGTTTATTCATCGGAACACGGCTACCTACCGAATCGAGAAGCTTAGTGAGCTCCTGGACGTCGATTTTAAAAAAATAAATGATCTAATGAGGCTGAAGCTAGTGTTCATGTTTCGGAGAATGCTTGGGCGGGACTAAGGACTGGGTTGAAATGCAAACACGGAGGAGGGGAACCTCGTGAATACACATGAGATCGCAATGCATATTCAAACCCATAAGGCACCTGCGGTGCTGGTGACGTTGATAGAAGTGGAGGGGCATTCGTATCGTAAACCCGGGGCAGTGATGCTGTTTTTTGAAGGGGGCACGATTGGAAGTCTGAGTCCAGGTTGTCTGGAAAGCGATCTGCAGCTACGTACCTCTGGAATATGGGAACGAGGGCTGCCCGAAATTGTGGAATACAATATGTTGTCTCCGGATGATTTGTCCTGGGGTGAAACTGTCGGGTGCGGGGGCAAAATTAAAGTGGTGCTTGAACCCGTGCAGGGTGAGCTCTACAAGCTTTTAGTGCAGGCGAGTGACAGATTGGCTAGGGGAGAGAATCTAGTTCTGTTCCGCGAAGCAGTGGAGAAAGGTTTTGCCTATAAGCTGGAGCCGGATACTTCGCTATCGCAGAACAAGAACCGTCCAAAATTATCCCCCTCGGCAAAAGAAAACCTAGCGACAGGTCACTTTATGGCCGCTCCAGCAGAATTGACAGCATTCGATACGTCTTTCGTGCCCAAACCGCGGCTTGTGATTTTTGGCGGGGGGCGTGATGTGGTTCCGATTGCGGAGCTTGCCGACAACGTTGGCTTTCGGGTTGCGGTTGCGGATTGGCGCGAAGGAAGCTTGCACAATAAGTTTCCTCGAGCTGAACAGGTAATTTGTTCCCCTATGGAGGTTGTTCAGCGATTGGGCATAGCTCAGGAGGATTATGTATTGATTTGCAGTCATCAGCTTGGGAGAGATAGACAGTTCCTGGAGAGTGTGATTCCGCTTGCTCCTTTATATATAGGGATTATCGGGTCGAAGGTGCGGATATCTCTTTTACTGGAAGAGCTTGAGGCTCCTGCATCTTTGCATGCGCCTGTAGGGTTGCCCATTGGTGGAGAAGGTCCGGAGGAAATTGCGGTCAGTATTATAGCTGAAATTATTCAAATTAGAAGGGCGGGCTCACGAGAACTGCCCAAAGGAGTGGAGAGTATTGAAGGTAGCAGGAATATATTTGGCAGCGGGGCAGAGCAGGCGGATGGGCGTGTCCAAGGTTTCACTGAAATTGTCGCAGGAGGTCTCACTCGGGAGCGTCGCGCTTAGTGAATTGGATCGTTGCAATCTAGAACCGCTAATCGTGGTAGTGCGTGCGGATGACAACTTGGAATGGCTGCCACCCGCGATTGAACCGCAAGGATCCAGACGTACCGAAACTTGCTTAACCGCACATCTAGGATTGTCTTTTTCACTGCGCTGCGGTCTTAATGCGGTATTGCCTTTGCAGCCCGATGCAGTAGTTGTGGCGCTTGCGGATCAGCCATTTATTACTACGGCATTAGTGAATCGTTTAATACAAACGTTTGAACAATCACCGGACATGGATTATGTGGCTAGTGTCAGCAATGGGTCAGCTATGCCACCGGCTTTATTTTCGAAGACGTTGTTTCCAGTACTACAGGGATTGGATGGGGATCGCGGAGCGGCAGCGATTTTGCGTTCGCCTGATTATAAGGGAATCGTTCTGGAGTCTGAATCCACCCACTATTTCATGGATGCAGATACAGAAGAGGATTTTGGTGAGATTCAGGAGCAATGGATACTGAGGAACGAAAAATAGAAATGTAATCGAAAAGTGATCTGAGTAAGTGTTCTTTTTTCGCCTTTAGTCATATAATATGACACGGATCTCACCTTTGAAAAACCAGTTAGTGCATACCACACAAAAAAAGCTCTAATTCTTATCATCTAACACAAACGTATGTTATATAAATTTACGCAAAGACCACCTCTAAGTATAGTAGAAGTACATTAATGGTTGCAGCCATGATGAGAGATGATTTGGAGGAGGAGAATTATGATAAAAAGGGGTCAGTTCATAACATCTTGTCTTGCATTAATAGTTCTGATGACGGTGGCTTTGGTGGGGTGTGGCAGCAATAATACTTCTACAAATGCAACGGAGGCACCAGCGACAACTACAGCGGCAACAGATGCAACTGCAACAACAGAACCGGCTGCAAAGAAACCGACGGTTGCTTTTGTGTATATCGGTCCTCCAGGGGATGGCGGCTATACGTATCAACATGATCAAGGGCGGCTGTATCTGGAGAAGGAGCTTGGAATTAAAGCTGACTTTGTAGAAAATGTTCCTGAAAGTGCCGATGCGGAACGAATCATTACAGAGCTTGCGCAATCACACGACATCGTGTTTACAACGAGCTTCGGATATATGGATTTTACTTTGAATGTAGCAGGCAAATTTCCCAATGTGAAGTTCATGCATGCTTCTGGTTATAAAACCGCAGAGAACATGGGGACCTACTTCGGGAAGAATTATCAAGCCAGTTATTTGAGCGGTATTGCGGCTGGAAAAATGACCAAAAACAATCAGCTGGGTTATGTCGGTGCTTTTCCGATCAGTGAAGTAATTTATAACTTGAATGCATATACCCTTGGCGCACAAAGTGTCAATCCGGATGTGAAAGTAAATGTGGTTTGGACGAATACATGGTATGACCCGACGACTGAACGCCAAGCGGCAATCAGTTTGCTGGATAAAGGGGCGGATGTGCTTTTGGCTTATCAGGATTCCCCTGCTACACTGCAGGCTGCTGCTGAACGGGGCGCTTTTGCCGGGGGAAATGACTCGGATATGAGCAAATACGCCCCGGATAATTATTTAACGAATCCAGTATGGAACTGGGGTCCTTATTACGTAAAAGCTGTGCAGGCAGTTATAGATGGAACATGGAAGAGCGAGCAATATTCCGGTGATATGGCTGACGGTATGGTGGAGTTGGCTCCTTTCGGGAACAAGATTCCAGAGGATGTGAAAAAGCTTGTCGAAGACGCCAAAGCCAAAATTATCAGCGGTGAGCTTGAGGTTTTCACAGGTCCGATCTCAGATAATCAAGGGAATGTGAAGGTTCAGGAGGGTCAGAAGCTGACCTTGGAGGAAGTGCTGGGCATGAACTGGCTCGTAAAAGGTGTGGAAGGAACCATCCCGCAATAATGTTTAAAAATAGGGAATAAAATGTGCACAATCTATGGGTGGGGCGGGTTCCGTTAAGCGGAAACTTCCCCACCCGTACTACAACTTGAAGGAAGGAGGGGCACAGGCCATGCGGGGAACTTCAGTTGAAATGCGGGGGATTGTGAAAAAATTTGGCTCGGTAACCGCCAGTGATCAAGTAGACTTTTCGGCAAATGCGGGTGAGATTCATGCGCTGCTTGGTGAGAATGGGGCAGGTAAAAGTACGGTGATGAGCATGCTGTCAGGGGTGTATAGAGCAGACGAAGGAGAAATCTTCATTCATGGGAAAGGTGCTCAGATCCGTTCTCCTAAAGATGCTGCGCAGCTAGGTGTAGGTATGGTGTTTCAGAACTTTAGACTGGTGCAAAGCCTCACAGCAGCAGAAAATATCGTGCTTGGCGAAAAGTCGTCTTTCTGGCGCGGCCGTAAGTGGATGAAGAACAAACACAAGGAGATCGAGGCATTAGCGAAAAGGTTTGGACTGAATTTCCCGGTGGATCGCCCGATCTGGCAGTTGTCCGTGGGTGAGCAGCAGCGTGTTGAAATCGTTAAGACGCTGTATCGCGGGGCTGACATTATTATTCTGGATGAACCAACCTCTGTACTGACCCCGGGAGAGGTGGAACAGCTATTTGAAACACTGCGGGTCATGAAGCAGGCAGGAAAGACGGTCATTATGACGACTCATAAAATGAAAGAGGTTATGGCGTCCTCCGATCGGATTTCCGTCATGCGCAAAGGAAAAATGATCACCACGCTGACTACGGCAGATACAGATGAGTTAGAGCTGGCTCGTTTGATGGTGGGCAAGGAAATAACCATCACCCGTCAAGAGCGGGAAGCCTTTGAAGGGGATTCTTTATTAGAAGTGAAAGATGTGGACGTATTTGCCGATCACGGGCGAAAAGCATTGGATCACTTCTCACTGAACGTATGCAAAGGAGAGATTGTAGGCGTAGCTGGGGTAGCTGGCAATGGGCAAAAGGAACTGGCCGAAGTGTTAACAGGTCTTAGGAGCTGGAAAAGTGGTGAAATCACGTTTGATGGAAAGACGGTGAAATCGGCTTCGGTTAGAGGGGCAATTGATTCAGGAATCTCCCACGTGCCGGAGAATCGGATGAAGAGCGGTTTAGCTGGACGCCTCGGATCGGTGGATAATCTTTTGTTTAAGTCTTACCGCTCAGAGGAGCACTCCAAATTCGGTTTCCTGAAGTCTGCGAAGAACCGTTCGTGGTCAGAGGAGCTGGTCCAGCGCTTTAACGTCAAAACACCTGAGATGGATACACCAGTTCAGCAATTGTCAGGTGGTAATCAGCAGAAGCTGCTGTTTGCACGTGAGATCAGCCATCGGCCGAAGCTGATGGTCGCTGTTCATCCAACGCAAGGGCTGGATGTAGGTGCTACGGCTGGTGTTCACGACCTTCTTATGGAGCTGCGTGGTTCAGGTAGTGGCGTGCTGTTAATTTCGGAGGATTTAGATGAATTGCTTCAGTTGTCTGACCGGATTCTAGTAATCTACAACGGCTCCATTATTGGTGAAAGTACACATGGGGAAGCGAATCGGGAGCGCATTGGTTTATTGATGGCTGGTATTCATAACAGAGAGGAGAGCGCCGTATGAGCCTGGAGAATGGAAGAAATACCGCAGCAGCTGTACTTGAACCTATCCCAACTCACTCCGGCAAACGGTTCTCTCTACGTGTGGAATATGATGCCAGCCGCGTCCGTTCTCCTTGGTGGACTCCTATTGTATCTATCATTCTAGCGTTATTGCTGTGTGCCTTATTTATCGCAGCGAATGGGATGAATCCGGTACTGGTCTACGAGAAAATGTTCCGTGGTGCATTTGGCACTACGTATGGCCTTACAGAAACGATGGTTAAGGCGATCCCCTTACTCCTGTGTGGGCTTGGGATTGCGGTAGCTTACCGCATTTCCGTATGGAATATTGGAGCGGAAGGTCAGCTGACCGTTGGTGCTATGGCGGCTACCGCGGTCACGATTTATTTTCCTGATTTATCTTCATTCTGGTCTTTATCCTTAATGCTGCTATTTGGCATTGCGGCGGGAGCGCTTTGGGGATTGCTGACCGCTATCCCCCGGACGCATTTTGGAGTAAATGAACTTATCACTTCATTAATGCTGAATTATGTTGCCCTATTGGCGCTCGATTACGTGGTATTCGGACCCTGGAAAGATCCTAAAGGGTTTAATTTCCCCGGATCGCCAATGTTTACTGCGGCTCAGTCGCTGCCTGTTCTCGGAAGTACAAGACTTCATATCGGACTGTTATTTGGACTTATCGCCGTTGTGATTTATTACTTCATGATTCGTTTCACCAAGTGGGGCTACGAGCTCCGTCTGATTGGGGCCAATCCTGTTGCAGCCAGATACGCGGGGATTCCTATCAAGCGCCATATTATTATCGTCATGCTGATTAGTGGGGGGCTCGCGGGTATCGCTGGAATGGCTGAGGTCTCAGGTGTTACACATAAGCTGATGCAGGGCATCTCTCCGGGATATGGGTATACCGCTATTATTGTGGCTTGGTTGGCTAAATTGAATCCACTCGGTCTAATTGTTACTTCTATTCTATTCGGTGGCCTAATTGTTGGCGGATATAGTGTTCAAACTATCGGGCTGCCCTCATCGATATCAGAAATGCTGCAGGGCTCTATCCTGTTTTTCCTGATTGCTGGTGATATGATCTATCGTTTCCGCATTGGCCGTAGCGGGGTTCAGATGAAAGGAGGACGGTAGCCGATGGACTTTACGACACAGCTATTAATCGCCGCAATATCCGCAGGGACCCCACTGCTGCTGGCTACGCTGGGAGGCATTCTAAATGAACGAGCCGGCATTATCCAGCTTGGAGCTGAAGGATTAATGCTGATGGGAGCAGTCACCACTTGTATCGTGTATATTCGCTCCGGAAACCTGCTGCTGGCTCTGCTGGCTACCGTAGCTGTAACGGCTGTGCTTGGATTGCTGCATTCTTTTCTCTGTGTGACTCTGCGGGCGAATCAAACCATGTCCGGTCTTGCGATGACCCTGTTCGGCAGTGGGTTGAGCGCTTATCTAGGCAAACCGATCAGCGGCATTCCTTTGCCGGGAACCTCCCCTAAGCTGCATCTGGCTTGGCTGGAAAATGTACCGTTCCTCGGAAAAATATTCGGCAAAATGGATTACCTAACCTGGTTCAGCCTGCTGCTAGTGCTTGTTTTGCATCTACTAATTCACCGCACTTCATGGGGCCTGCATTTGCGGGCAGTCGGAGACAGTCCGGCTACCGCAGATGTGATGGGGATCCGTGTGCAGCTTATCCGCTACAGTTATGTGATCATCGGCGCTGCCCTCATCGGTATGGCCGGAGCGGATATGGTATTAGCTTACGCGCCAACCTGGAATGAAGGACTGACGGCCGGCCGAGGCTGGATTGCGATAGGGCTAGTGATTTTTGCCAGATGGAATCCGCTGCGTGCCTTGTTCTGCGCTTACTTTTTTGGGGCATTGGATTCGCTTGGCTTCCGTATTCAATTGCTGGGCAGTGCAGTCCCGCCCTATTTTCTCAAAATGATTCCGTACCTTGTGACCATTCTAGTCCTGATGTACCTGGGGTACCGCAACCGCAACAAACCATCCGGCACACCGGAGGCGCTCGGAGTGCCTTATATTCGGGAACAAAGGTTTTAAGGCAAGCTGCATGAGGAGGCATCAGCAATCTGGTACTCAAAAAGGAGGCGGAGTGTATGGGGGTCTTACGGGAAGAGGAAGGAAGGTTACCTGATGTAATTCAACCCCGCAGCCTGCACGAAGCTTGGGAGAGAAAGATAGCACTTGGAGAAAGTGCCCAATATGTCGCGGGAGGGACACTGCTGAGAACAGGGTGGGAAAGCGGAACGGCGCTTATGCCGAAGCAGTTGATTGATCTCAGGCAAATCCCAGATCTCGCGGATATCACTTTGACGGAGTTCCACTTATCTCTTGGCGCTCTTGTCCCACTTTCACAGTGCCGAAGCAATGAGCTTGTGCAGGCAGTGGCTCCAGCGCTGCAAGAGGCCGCACGTTGCATAGCGGCTCCATCAGTGCGTTATCTAGCCACGCTTGGTGGCAATATCGCTTCTGGCTTCGGTGATATTCTACCCGCGTTACTGGTATATGACGCTGAGTTGATCTCCTTTGACGGTAAATTTATGACGACACTACCGTTGACAGAGTGGCTAAACAATCACTGGAGTGGGATTAAACCTGCGGCAGATCTAGTGGCTGAGCTTCGCATATCACCTGCTCGCCGAGAGAATCCATTAACAGATAGACTTGAAATTTTTCGCAAGGTTGGCCGCAGGGAAGCTTTCACTCCTTCACTTGTAACGGTAGCAATCTCAGCTTCGATCGATGAGGAACATCGTTTCCGCGAGGTTCGTATCGCAGCAGGTGGGGGCTCTGGGCGGCCGCAGCGGTTAACCAGAGCTGAAGTTATGCTTGAAGGCGCGGGGTATACAGAGGAGCTGTTGGCTTCTCTATATGAAGTGGTTGAGAACAGCTTTGAGACGTATAGTGATCCCTTTGCAACAGAACTTTACAAGAAAAAGAGTGCTGGAAATTTGGTTGTATCTGAGCTGTGGAAGGCTATGAATATACGGAGTTAAGAGGTGAATAACCCACGAAAGGAGAGAGGGAAAATGCTGCTGAATAAGGAATCCAGCGGGAGCCGCTGGCGTACACGGCCCGACGGAGAGGGCAAAGTATCCGGCAAGCTGCAGTATTTGACCGACATGAGGGCGGAAGGTATGTTGATTGGCCGCGTGCTCCGCAGTGAGCAGGCACATGCTCGTATTTTGTCCATACGCATTGAGAAGGCCATAGAAGTCCCTGGTGTACACGCTGTAATTACTCATGAGGATGTGCCCGGACTTAACGGCTTTGGCATAGCTTTGCCGCATCAACCAGTATTTTGCAGCGATCGTGTGCGTTACACTGGCGATGCGATTGCGGCAGTCGCGGCTGAGACGGACGAAATTGCGGAATACGCCTTATCTCTTATCGAAGTGGATTATGTGCTTCTACCACTGTTGGAAGATCCGGAAGAAGCCATGAAGAAAGCTGCTGTTCTTCTGCATCCCGAGGGAAACGTGCTTCATCATACGGAATACTGCAAGGGCGAACCGGGAGCGGTATTTAAGGATTGCTGCCACGTAGTGGAGGAGACCTACTACACACCTCGCCAAATGCATACCTATATGGAGACTGAGGGCGGATTGTTTATCCCCGAAGATAACGGACGGCTTACCGTGTATTCAGCTACACAACATGGGTTAATGGATCGCATGCAGCTATCCAGAATTCTGGCTATTCCTCAAGAAGATATTCGAGTCATCTCGAGTCCGATCGGCGGGTCCTTTGGAGGAAAAGACGAGCTGAATGTACAACCGTATGGTGCGCTGCTCGCCTTGCGGACACTCCGTCCGGTAAGACTGCATAATTCGAGAGCTGAATCGGTCCGTGCAGGACTTAAACGTCACCCTATGAAAATCACCATGAAAACTGGCTGCGATCACGAAGGAATCATCAAGGCGCATCAGGTCAGAATTATTTCGGATACGGGGGCTTACGCAACGCTCGGTGCGGAGGTGCTCAACTTCGCGACAGAACATGTAATGGGCCCTTACATCATCGATCATATAGAGGTGGAAGGTTTCGCTGTATATACCAATAACGGTGTGTCCGGTGAATTTCGAGGATTTGGCGGCAATCAGGCGATTTTCGCGTTGGAAGGACAAATCGATCGTTTGGCTGAGCGATTGCAGATCGATCCGTGGGAAATGCGCCGCCGCAATTTGCGTAAATATGGAGATCTGGGGCCCCTGGGTCAGGAAGTTGCTCAGACCGATGGAGCCTTTCAGGTGTGGAAAGCATTGGCGGACTCGCCTCTAATGACTAAGGTATCTTCTACAGACAGCAGCTTAGGCTTTGTGGAACCATGGATCGTCACCGGAACGGGTGCTGCAATCGCTATGCATGGTGCAGGACTTGGTTATGGCATTCCGGATCCCGCGGGTGGCCGGCTGTCTCTGACGCTAGAGGGCAAGATTGAGGCGGTGTTTGGTTACGAGGAGTTTGGGCAGGGCTTAATCGCGACCATGGAACAAATGCTGATTGAACAGTTTGGCTTCGCAGCAGAGGATCTAAGTATCGTCATTGGCGATACGGACGTCGTGCCCGATAGCGGATCAAGTACAGCTTCACGTTCGACAAGCATGATGTGGATGGCCCTAAAACGGCTACGTCCAGACTTCACGGCTCGAGTGTTGCAGACAGCTGCTACGATAAAGCCGGGGCTGGATGACTATGAAATGAAGCTCGGTCCTGGCGGCATTTGGCTAAAAGACGGCGGTCTGCTTCTGACTTACAAGGACCTGGCACAGCGAATTTCAGAACCCATTGTCTGTAATACAAAGTTTACTTATCCAACCACAACTTTTAAAAGAGTGGGAGCACATTTCCTATACACCTATTCGGCTATCGCAGTGCGCGTGGAAGTTAATCTGCTTACAGGACGTGTCCGTGTGTTGGACCAATATCATGCGGTAGCTGCGGGGCCGGTGGCTAATCCGCAAGGGTATCTCGGGCAGATCGAAGGTGGCAGTAGTATGGCGGTGGGCTTCACCTTGTCAGAGGATGCTGTAATGTCAGGCGGTAGCTATGTCACCAAAAATCTAGACACTTATTTGGTGCCGACCATTGCCGACATGAACGGAAGCATTCAGGTGCAGCCGATAGAGGATTTGCCAGATCATGATACGTATGGTCCTCGCGGCATTGGAGAGGTGGGTTCCGTCAATTTAGCTCCGGCAGTCGCATCAGCCATATTTCAGGCAGTAGGGAAACGGGTAACTAAGCTGCCCATTGATCCCGAATGGCTGCAATCTACGCCGTTTATTCCACAAAAGGCGGTGAATATCCATGCCGAGCTATAATCCCATTTCAAATCTAAATGAAGAGGACCCTAACCCCGCATCGTCTGAGGAAGCTTTTACAGAAGAGAGGTTCACCTTCAAGTGCAGCCTCAATGGTAAAGCGATATCCACGGAGATTCCACCCTCCCGTAGGCTCTTAAATGTTATACGTGAAGATTTGGAGCTGACCGGAACGAAGCGCTCTTGCGAGATTGGCCGTTGCGGAGCCTGTATGGTGCTGGTCGATGGACATCCGGTGAATTCATGTCTGATGATGGCCTATCAATGCTCAGGTGCCGAAATTACAACAATTGAGGGTCTTAGTGAGGCGGGGCTGCATCCCGTTCAGTGTGCTTTTTTAGAAGAAGGCGGGTTCCAATGCGGTTATTGTACGCCAGGGATGGTCATCTCGGTGGTTGCCCTGCTGGATGAGAATCCGCATCCTACTCAGGCTGAAGTAGAGGAAGCTTTATCGGGTAACATTTGTCGCTGTACAGGATACGGAGGCATTTTGCGAGCTGTCAATAAAGCTATAGGAGGTGGAGTGGATGGTCGTTTCTGAATACAGGTATACGCTGGAAGAGATAAATGTCATGAGGATAACGGATTTTGTGAAGCATCTGGGCGGCATTTTTGAACATTCACCGTGGGTAGCAGAGGAGGTTTATAAGCAGATCCCGTTCCATTCTATAGAGCATTTGCATAGTACCATGATGCAAACCGTTCTGAGTGCTGATCGTAGCCGAATGGAGGGACTATTAAAAGCTCACCCAGATTTGGCGACTAGGCTTCAGGTTACACCTTTGTCAGCATCAGAGCAGCAGGGAGCCGGACTAGATCGGCTAACAAGGGAAGAGTTTGATCTTTTGAATGATCTGAATAGAAAATATACAGAAAAATTTCAGTTCCCTTTTATTTTAGCTGTACGTGGTAAGAACAAAGATGCCATCATTAACGCCATGGAAGCACGGGTAGAACGTTCCCCTCAGGAGGAATGGGTGCAGGCTTTTTCTGAGATCGGCCTTATTACGAAATTCCGCCTAAGTGATTTAATCATTCATTCATCATAATCGGGGAGGGCGTCAGCCATGCTGGAACCAATGAACGGACGTACTATGTTTTATGGAAAAAGCGATGTTCTAACCTATCGTACCTATGCCAAACCGCTGGCCGTTACCCCTGTTTCCGAATCTTCCTTTACGGGCTGCGACAACATTATATTCGCGCATAATATTACATTTGCCGTTACGGGTGAAGCCTTTCTTCCTTCATTTTCAGAGGGGGATAATTCAATGGTCGTAGCTACTGATTCTATGAAAAATTTCATTCTCCGCAATACCGCTGACTACACGGGCAGCACAACGGAAGGATTACTGCAGCTTCTGAGCAGCCGTTTTATCGATAGATACAGTCATGTCACCGCGGTTTCGGTTTCCGCAGACCGGTTACCTTTTGAACAGGTAATGGTGCCCGGGGGTGAGGGGCTTAGGCAGAGTCATTTAGTGCTGCGGCACTCCAATAATGAATCCTACTCGGCTTCGCTGACAGTAAAGCGTGGGGAAAGTGGGACTGAGGTTGTTGCTCATGGATGCCGGTTGAAGGATCTACAGCTGATAAAAGTGAGCGGAAGCTCGTTTTATGGATTTGTCCGAGATGAATATACGACATTGCCAGAAAGCTTTGACCGTCCGCTTTATATTTTTCTGAATATTAACTGGACCTACATTAATGTGGAGCACGCTTTGGATGGAGATCAGGGTCAATATGTGGCTGCGGAGCAGATTCGTGATATCGCCCATAGTGCTTTTCATGAGCTCAACAGTCCATCAATCCAATCGTTGATTTATCAAATTGGACTGCGCGTGTTGTCCCGTTTTCCACAGCTGGCTACCGTTTCATTTGAGTCCAATAACCGGACTTGGGAAACCATTGTTGAGCCTGAAGAAACTAAAGGTGGGGTCTTCACCGAACCTCGTCCACCCTATGGTTTTCAGGGCTTTTCTGTCAGCCGTGCAGATCTGGCCGGAGAGACAGCGTAATGAGCGGGCGGCTTACCACCCATGTGCTGGATCTGTCGCGGGGCATTCCTGCTGCAGGACTGACGCTTCAGCTCTGGAAGCTTACGGATGGGATGAGCAAGCTTCTGTGTGAAAAAGTCACGAACAGTGACGGGAGGCTGGATGCTCCGCTGCTGGAGGGAACCGAGATGGAGGCTGGTTGTTACGAGCTGCTGTTTATGGTCGGCGATTACTATCGTAGAGCCAATGCCAAAGTGTCAGCAGCTGGCATAGAAGTAACAGAAAGCTCAGTAGACACTCAACGTGAGATGTCTTTTTTTCTAGAACAGATACCTATTCGATTTCATATAGAGAGCTCCATGCAGCACTACCATGTACCTTTGTTAGTAGCTCCTGGTGGATACAGTACGTATCGGGGAAGTTAGGAGAAATTTAACGACCAGTGGAGGTTGGCAGCTCATGAAGGAATCCTACGAACTTGTGATTAAGAACGGGAATGTAGTGCTGCCCGATCAGGTGCTTAAGCTGGATATTGCTGTATCAGAGGGACGGATCGTCGCATTAGGTGAGGAGCTTTCGACTGGACCGCTGACCCATGTCATCGACGCAGATAGGCTCTATGTCCTCCCCGGTATGATTGATATGCATGTGCACTTTAATGAGCCTGCGCTGGGACATTGGGAAGGCTTTCGCAGCGGTTCTGCCGCTTTGGCAGCTGGCGGCTGCACAACCTATGCAGATATGCCGCTTAACGGCAATCCACCTACGGTGAACGAGATGGCACTCCATCAAAAAGTGAAGGCGGCGGCGGGTAATTCCGCGGTTGATTATGTGCTGTGGGGTGGTCTCGTTCCGGGAAATCTGGATGATTTGGAAGCATTGGCAGCTGCCGGGGTCACTGGCTTCAAAGCTTTTCTCTCTAATCCCGGAGGGGAGGGTGAAGGCAGATTCCGTGAAGTGGATGAGGATACGCTCTATCAAGGAATGCAGCGAATTGCTGCTTTGGGCGGGATTCTTGCCCTTCATGCCGAAAGCGAGGCGATCACGGCAGTGCTGACCGCTGATGCCGTGCGAAATGGGAGAAGCAGTGCGCGTGATTTTGCGGCTTGCCGCCCTGCTGAAGCGGAGCTGGAGTCAGTGTCCAGGGCACTGCTGTACAGTGAACGTACTGGATGTCGGGTGCATTTTGTCCATATCAGCACTGCAGCCGCCATAGAGAAAATCTATGAAGCCAAGGTTCGAGGACTGGACGTTTCGGCTGAAACCTGTCCACATTATTTGGTGCTCACAGAAAGGGATATGGAGGAGCTAGGACCTGTGGCGAAATGTGCCCCTCCATTGCGAAGTGTACTGGAGCAGGAGAAGTTATGGGAAATGCTCGCCCAGGGCAAAATCGACTTAATCGCTTCAGATCATTCACCCTGTCCGACGGACTTGAAGATGAACCCTGAGTTGTCTTTTTTTGAGGCTTGGGGTGGAATCTCAGGTGCCCAAAGCAGCTTAGAGCTTATGTTCCATGAAGGTGTAAATGTCCGGGGATTGCCAATTACATTAATCTCTCGCCTGCTCGCCGGGCATCCCGCAAAACGCTTTGGGATGGAGCATCTTAAAGGCACTATCGCGCTAGGACTGGATGCCGACTTCGTACTGCTGAATCCAAACACAACCTATACGTTGGCTGCTGAAGATTTGTTATACCGTCACAAGCATAGTCCTTACATCGGAAGAACTCTATCCTGCAAGGTAGCTGCTACGATAAGCCGTGGCCGGGTGGTCTATACCTCTGAAGAAGGCGTACTTGCTGAGGAAGGTGGACAGTGGCTGCAGATTAGGAAGGAGCAGTACAGCCTATGAATGATTCCAGAGTGCAAGCATCGCCCGAGAAGCTGCTCAAGCTCCTGGAGGAACTGGCGGCATATACCGCACCTGGGCCGGGAGTTACTAGATTGCTATACACGGAGGAATGGGGGCGGGCGCAGATCTTTTTGCAGCAAAAAATGGCTGAGTTTGGTTTAAAGGTTACCACCGATAAGGTGGGCAATGTTTATGGGCGCCTGTGTGGACGCAGTCCGGAGCAAAAGGTCATATTAACCGGATCACATATCGATACCGTGGTCAATGGCGGCAAATATGATGGAGCTTATGGGATCGCAGCAGCCATGCTTGCGCTTCAAGATTTGCAGATGAATTATGGTCAGCCGAAGCGTACGCTTGAGGTCATATCTTTTTGTGAAGAAGAGGGTAGCCGATTTCCCCTTGCTTATTGGGGATCAGGTCATGTCACGGAAAGATATGACGGAAGTGAGGCAGAGACCTGTATGGATGCAGATGGAGTAACGTTAAAGGCAGCAATGGCGGAATCCAGCCTTTTGCAAGGTGTAACAGATGAGACTGGAGCCAGAAATGATATTGGTGCTTTTGTAGAGCTGCACATTGAGCAGGGAATTATTCTGGAGAAAACAGATACGCAGATAGGGGTAGTTCAGGGGATTGTTGGACAGAGACGCTATATGATCAAGGTCAGTGGTGTGGCTAATCATGCGGGAACAACGCCGATGTTGATGCGGCACGATGCACTGACTAGTGCGGTAGAAATGCTGTATGTACTAGAAGGTGCTGCTATAGCGGCAGGTGATCCGCTCGTAGCAACCTCAGGCAAGCTTGAGGTGTATCCGAATACGCCAAATGTGATTCCGGGTGAGGTTCTTTTTAACTTAGATATCCGCCACAGTGAAGAGGATGAACTAGAGTGTTTCTGTGAGTGGCTTTTTTCGCAATATCATGAAATCGTCGCAAAACGTGGAGTAACCTTGGAGGTTACGCCTGTGCTTCATACACTCCCTACACCTATGGATACTAAGCTCTCTACAGCGCTGGAGAATATCTGCCTGGAACAGGGCAAAACCTACCGCAGGATGGTCAGTGGAGCAGGACATGATGCCCAGCTCTTTGCGCCGCGTTGCCCCACTGCGATGATTTTTGTACCAAGCCGTGCTGGGATCAGCCATTCACCGGAAGAGTATACCTCTCCTGAACAGCTCGCTGCTGGGCTTGAGGTGCTGACTGCCATGTTATACGAGTTAGCTTATTAAAAAGAGTTCGCCGAAGGCGTTGATGCTTGAAGGGAGAGATCATCATGAAGCGTTACGAAGATTTGTCGCCGTCCCTGCGCTGCATTATGACTCCGGGTCCGGTGGAGGTGGATCCACGTGTGCTGCGGGCGATGTCTTTTCCCGTGCTGGGGCAGTTTGATCCCGAGTTCACCCATATGATGAATGAAACGATGGAGATGCTGCGGGAGCTGTTCGCTACCCGAAATACATGGGCTTACCCGATAGATGGGACCTCTCGCGCTGGCATTGAAGCGGTGATGGTCAGTTTGATTCTGCCGGGGGAACGTGTGCTGATTCCGATCTTTGGACGTTTTGGACATTTGTTGCATGAGATTGCTGAACGTTGTGCAGCTGAGGTATTCGTTTTGGAAAAACCATGGGGAAGTGTGTTTGAACCAGATGAAGTGATAGCGGCTATGGAGACCTTTAAGCCGAATGTGGTGGCGATGGTGCATGGTGAGACCTCTACAGGACGGGTGCAGCCACTCGCGGAGATTGGCAGAGCCTGCCGCCGAATGGATGCTCTATTCATAGTGGATGCAGTTGCAACTCTTGGGGGCATTCCTGTTGAAACGGATGCTTGGATGCTTGATGCGGTCGTGGGCGGCACACAGAAGTGCCTGTCCGTCCCCTCTGGAATGGCACCGATAACGTATAATGACCGCGCTGAAGCTAAGCTCATCACCCGGAAGCGAGTAGAACGTGGGATTAGAACCAGTGATGTCCAGGCTGGTGAGCGGTCTTTTGTCCGCAGCAACTATTTCGATCTAGGCATGCTTCAGGATTATTGGAGCCCGCAACGTCTTAATCATCATACAGAGATGACCTCTATGCTCTATGCACTACGGGAAGGCTTGCGACTTGCGCTAGAAGAAGGATTGGATGCCAGATTCGCCAGACATCAGCTCCATGAAAAAGCACTTATAGCTGGTTTAGCAGCGATAGGGCTTGAACTTTACGGGGAGCCTTCTTGCAAACTTACCGTTGTAACCTGTGTGCTGATTCCTGAGGGCATAGAGGGGGAATCTGTACGCACGCTGCTGCTGGAGCGGTTCGGCATTGAAATTGCCAGCTCCTTTGGACCTCTGAAAGGAAAAATCTGGCGCATTGGCACGATGGGCTTTAGCTGCCGTACAAATAATGTGCTGCGTTTGCTGGGAGCTTTGGAAGCAGCGTTGCTGCGACATGGATTTGGAGTGGCTTGCGGTCTTGGTGTTCAGGCGGCACTTGACGTATATGAGGAAAACGTAAGATAATCGTTGGAATAGATGCTGGCGGGTGAGTTCATACCAGGGGCATGTCCGGATTGTTGGACAATCTTTGGATTAAGAAAACGGCTATCATCTACAGGGATGACGGAGCCGTTTTTTCGTACAATATCAGATTTGCCAACTATGATAACAACACAGCCGATGCTTAAGCAATCCTCTATTATTATGAATCTATTCACTACATCAAGAACGCACATGGATACTAACGGGGGAGAGATGAAAATGACAGATTTTACAAGAAAGCCTTTAGCAGATTGTGTACCTGAGCTTGTGGCTACGGCCAGAGGAGATAAACCGGCAACACTAGTAATTACAGGTGGGAAGCTGGTCAATGTATGCTCTGGTGAAATTTTAGAAGGAATGTCTGTTGGTGTGCAAGGTGGACGTATCGCTTATGTTGGTAAAGATGTGACACATATGATTGGTGAAGGGACTCAGGTCATTGAGGCGAACGGTAAGTATATAGCTCCGGGACTACTCGATGGCCATTGTCATATTGAGAGCACCCAGCTTACCGTTACAGAATTCTCACGCGCGGTTCTGCCGCTGGGCACAACAGGCGGTTTCTTTGATGCTCATGAGATTGCTAATGTATTCGGGCTGAAAGGGATTCAATTAATGCTCGATGAGATGCGGGGAACACCGTTAGCGGCTTACATGCAGGTAGCTTCTTGTGTGCCTGCGGCAGGTGCGGAATTCGAGACAACGGGAGCTTCTATTGGACCAGAAGAAGTGGCAGAAGCCTTTACTTGGGGACCTGACGTGATTGCGCTGGGTGAAGTGATGAATTTTCCTGGCGTTGTTTATGGCGATGAGAAAATGCTTGGAGAAATTCAAGCTACGCTGCGGGCAGGCAGATTTGTAGACGGTCATTTCACATGGCCTTCCAGCGACTGGAGACTGCCCGTGTATGCGGCGGCAGGTGTGACTGGCGATCATGAGTGTGTGACGGCAGACGATGTGATTGAGCGCGTTCGACTGGGGATGTATGCCAAAATGCGCCGTGGCTCCGCTTGGCATGATGTGGCTAAAACAATTACAGCCCATACAGAACACGGCATTGATACACGCCGAATGATGCTGGTAACGGATGATCGTAGTTCGGAATCCTTACGAGATGAGGGGCATATGAATTTCGTTCTGCGTGATGCTATTGCTCAAGGTGTTAAGCCCATAACAGCTATCCAAATGGCTACCATTAATACTGCTGAACGCTTTGGTTTAGCGCGGGATATCGGTTCTATTACTCCGGGTTCTTTTGCAGATATCATCCTTCTGGACGGGAATTTGGCAGATATTAATGTAGTGCTGACGATTGCCGCAGGTGCAGTTGTTGCTGAGAACGGAGTAATGACGGCAGAGCTTGCTGAATTCACCTATCCGGAGGAAGTGTTGGCTTCGGTTCATTTGCCACAGCGTCCTACTTCAGAAGATTTCATCATTGCTGCTCCAATTCAAACCGGTGAACTTACTACAAGAGTTATTAAAGTAAGAGAAAATCATGTGGAGACTATTGAGCGTATGGTTTCGATACCAGTAGTCGAGGGGCAACTGGATGTAAATGCTATAGAAGGTTTGTGCAAAATCGCCGTGCTCGAAAGACATAAAGGTACAGGCAATAAATCAGTGGCCGTTGTCGAAGGTATTGGATTTAAAGAGCCGGCTGCCATTGCAATGACGGTTGCTCATGATAGTCATAATGTACTCGTCATCGGCAATGATGATGAGTTAATGGCTAAAGCTGCAAATGCGGTGGCGGATGCCCAGGGTGGTGTTTGCATGATCACGTCCAGTGGAGAGACGTTATTCCCGCTGGCTATTGCAGGCCTAATGTCCACGGAACCCTTCGAAATTGCTGCTGCAAAATCAGCTGCGATCAGCAAAGCGCTATATGATGCTGGCTGTACTTTGAACTACGCGTTTATGACCTTATCGCTGCTTGCTTTGGCAGTTATCCCGACATTGCGAATTACAGATAAAGGACTGGTTCGGATTTCACCGGAAGACGGAATACAGCTAGTGCCGCTGTTTGTTTAAGAAATAACAAGTAGGCAAAAGACTGTTTAGAGGTCGTTTATGACCAATCTGAACAGTTTTTTTGTTATGAAAATAATGAGATTTAAGTTTTTTAAGTATACATATTAAACAGATGGACAAAGATTGAAACATTTTTTTTGTGGAATTAATGAAAAAATATTAACAAAGCGTAGTCAGTTGACGATAATAATGTTAAATTAGATAAAAATTAAAGTGAATGGATAGAGTTAATTTTACATGATTGGCATATAACGAAATTAAAGATATCATTAGATTTCAGATAGCCCAACTAAGAGGGACGAGGTGCATAGAGATGATCAGACTAGAAACGCAAGACATTCTAAATATTAGCATGAAGCAAATGGCTAGTATTTTTAAAATGAAGCCGCTTGAGCTGAGATTTGTCACCGATTTTCAGGGTGAGAAATATCTCTTAACCAATGATAAGCTACACCTCAGCAACCAGCAGTATTGGGCAAAGGTTATGGAATGTGTCTTTGAGGATCATGTTAGACCTGTGTTAATGTGTGAGGTGTTATATTTCCTGCGTAATGAATTTCTGGAAAGTGATATTAAGATTTGCTTCTCTTATAATTATGCAGAGGATGGGAACGGAGAAGCTACGGCAATGGCTGAAGTCTCGTTTAATGACTCTGCTGATTTAGAGCCGAGTGAGATCGCCGAGCTGATCGACTTTGCATTGACCTTACAGGATAAGCAATGGTTCCATGAACTGACTACTAAATATAAGCAGCTTACAGCTTAAGGATCTTTTTAATTCTTAGATCTTATGAACTGGCATAGCAAACCGTTTTGTCTGCAGCAAAGAATATTTGCGGACAAGACGGTTTTTTATGTTACCAGCCTATGGCGTTTTGTGCAACATGCTGAGCCAGAAATTGAAGCCAGTCCTCATGATTATTCAAGCAGGGGATCGCTGTGAAGTCTTCAGCATGTCCTCCTCCAGCCTCGAATTGTTCGCGCCCTTCTATTGCTAGCTCGTGCAGCGTTTCCAGACAATCCGTTACAAGTCCCGGTGAGAATATCAAAGGTTTATGAATTCCGCGTTCCGCTAGCTTTCCCAAAACATCAGCTGTAGAGGGACCTACCCATTCTTCGCGTCCGAAGCGTGATTGAAAAGTAAGCTGCCAGCGTTCGGGCTCCCAATTCATAGCTGAAGCGAGAAGACGCGCGGTTTCCATACATTGCTCTGGATAGGGATCGCCTGTATCTGCATAACGCTTGGGGATGCCGTGGAAGGTTAGTACGAAATAATCAGGATCAGAGTTCAGAAGTTTCATTTGCTGAAGTAAATGCGACTTCATAGCTAAAATATAACCGGGTTCATTGTAATAAGCATCTATAAATCTGAGCGCTGGAATCAGTCGCTTCGTAACCGGTCCAGTGGAGCTTTGGCGTCCTAATGCAGCAAAACTTGCTTGATCGAAGACAGATGCCGTCGTAGTGGACGAGTATTGCGGGAATAGCGGCACAATGATGATTCGTGTGACTCCGGCAGCTTCCAATTTGTTCATTGCTTGCTCCATACTGGGTTCGCTATACGCTAAGCCCAGCTCTACTTGATAATGCGGACCTAGAAATGCTTGCAAACCAGACTGCTGAGTTAATGAATGGGAGAGTAAAGGTGATCCTTCTGTTGTCCAGATTTGTCTGTACAGCTCAGCCGAGCGGCGTGGACGAAAGCGCAGAATAACGCCTCGCAGCAAAGGCTGCCAGAGCAGTGGTGAATAATCTATAATTCGGCGGTCGGATAAAAAACGTTTCAGATAAGGACGTACCGCCTTTGCAGTAGGTGCAGTAGGTGTGCCAATTTGGGCGAGAATAACTCCAATAGGTGGCTGTTTGTGCAATGGATTTGACTCCTTCCCATGTTAGAGATCGTTTTAAAATAGCATATCTATTCTTGAAAACACAATAATCGAGATCACGTTATTTACATAAGGAAGAGGAAGAGGGGATATTTTCTGGAAAAGATTATTAAAAATCACAATCTTGAGCAAATAGTGATATTTCTTATAGGGTGTGTGATTTTAGATACAGAGGAATGGCGGAAAACTTTGGTAGTATCAAACCAGAAATTGATGAAAAAACGCATTCATTCTTTTTCTATCATCTTATGTGAATTATTTCACCTTTTATGCGGTTTATTGTTAAAAGGAAGGAATGAATAGATTTAAGGCATTCTTTTTTGGAAAGTGATGGGTCGCGCATTGGCATGAGAGGGGGGATGGGTTCTTATGAAGAGAGAAGTCACGCTTCATAAGAAGAGAAGGGGCACTGTGAAAGGTAAGTTTGGTTAAGAAAAGCTATATATCACTGGGGATTTGGTAAAGGAGAATTTTATTGAAAAAACTAATTTCTTTAACGGTTAGCGCGGCAATATTGTTAGCGCCATTTGCTTACACACTTAATGTGCCTGCTTTGAACTTGAAGGTGGATGCAGTATCCGCAGCTTCTGAAGAAGCGGATGCACCAGCAGTCAAACCAACAGCAAAACCAGCAGCAACAGCAAAGCCAGTAGCAACACCAAAAGCAACAGCAAAACCAGTAGCAACACCAAAGCCAACAGCAAAACCAGTAGAAACACCGAAAGCAACGGTAAAACCAGTAGCAACCCCAAAGGCAACAGCGGCACCAGCAGCAACGACAAAACCAGCTACAACGCCAAAAGCAACCGCTGCTCCAGCGGCTACAGTAGTTCCAGCAGCGACTGTTAAGCCTGTGCCTACAGCAATTCCGGTTACAGTTAAGGAAAATGTATATCAAGATGGAGTTTACGTAGCGTATGGCGATGCTTACTCCAAAGGTACCGAAGGCGCTAAGATCGAAATTAAAGATGGAAAAATTACTAGCATCGATCTCCTGAGAACCAGCCCTAAGCTGATCGACAGAGATGCTCGTAACAATTATAGCGCTTTATGGCAAGCTTATGGATTGATGGAGAATAAATTGATTGGCAAGACAAGAGATGGAGCAGCTGCAGTAGACGCTGTTTCGGGAGCAACACGCTCTAGTAATGGATGGAAATTGTCTGTAGACAGAGCGTTTGAAAGAGCTCTAACAGTGAAAGATACAGATGCAATTTACTTTGATGGTGTTCATATGGGCATAGATCCTTCAGGTAAATATGCAGTATTTGCAACCTACGAATCCAATAAGCTCACAGCTGTTAAGGTGTACCCGCTGAACAGTGCCGGTGATTTCGTGGATGAGAAGGCCTACACAGCTGAGCAATCCGCAGCAGTTGCAGCTATAACACCAGCATTGCTGGCTAAAGGAACAGCTGCAGAGCCTGTTGCAGGACTCGAAGCCGACTTTAAGGCTGCGATTAATGCCTTCTGGGATGCTGAGCAGAATGCAAAGATTGACAATGCTTCTGCTTATGTAGACGGATTCTATTCCTCTTATGGAACTGCAAGAAGTGTGGGTGTTGAAAGAGCTGACATCGTGATCCGCAACGGTAAGCTAGTGGATGTGAAGCTGTTCAGACTTGGGAACAACCTAATTGACAGAGGTGCAACAGCTTATGCGGAAGTTGTAAAAGCTAATGCTCCGATGACAGCTAAGTTGCTTGCTAATGGATCTTACTTCACTAACTATGATGAGAAGGTTGATGGAATTTCTGGCGCTACAGAAAGCAGTCACGGTTGGAACCAAGCCGTAGAAAGAGCTTTTGAAAAAGCACTAAAGGTTCCTGGTGAAGTTAGATATTTTGACGGAAAATTCGCAGGTGTAGATAACCGATCTAAAGTATTACTGCTTGTTGATATGGCTTCAGATGCAGTTACAAACATTAAAGTAAGCTTGTTCAGTGCTGACGGCAAGCTGATCGCTGATGACAAGCTAAGTGCAGAACAAAAATCACTGGTGGGTACACTTACTTCAGGATTACTTGAAAAAGGTGTGCAAATGTCCGATATCACAGGTCAAGAGGAGCTATCCGCAGCTGCCAAAGCTGCACTGACGGATGCTTTGACTAACGCATCCAAAGTTCAAGGGACCTATAAAGACGGAACGTTTACTGCATTTGGTGATGCTTATGATAAAGGAACAAATAGAGCAGACGTTACACTACGTAACGGTAAGATCGTAAATGTTGCTTTGTATCGTGTAGGAATGAATCTTGTGGATAGAGGCAAAGCTGCTTACCCAGAGGTGGTAAAAGCAATTCCACAATTGACTTCTAGCTTCCTTGCAGCAGGTACTAGAGAAGCTGTGCAAGCTGTAGACGCTGTTTCCGGTGCAACTAGTAGTAGTGTAGCTCTCAAGACTGCGGTGGATAGAGCATACGGGAAAGCTGAAATTGTAGAAGCTAATAAAGCGGCTTACTTTGATGGAATCTTCATTGGTGTAAGTGCTGATAAGCTTGTGAATGTTATGACATATGTAGAACATGGCGTTCCTGTTAAAATGCTCGTTTACTATTTAGATAAAAACGGAAATACAAGACCGGTTAACCAGTTGACTGACGCTGAGCTGGCTGTGAAGAGCGAGATTGAGTCGACTTCCACAGGTTATAGCTTACACAAGTATGGATATCGCGCAGCAGCCTTCGGAAATAATGATGCTGAGAAAGAAGTATCTGAAAAAGTGGTAGAAGCTATTAAATCAGCCCTTGAATCCGCTGGTAAATAAGCAATTATCAATCAATAGTTAATCTATACAGGGGGTTATTCTAGAGCCATATTATGGCCCGTGGAGTAACCTCCTTTATCTACCTGTACATAAAAGTGAAAATAGATCGTATAGTGATTTAAAGGGATTTTGGACGTGAGTGTCTAAAGTTTAATATAGAGGGCAGGTACAAAGCCTGTTATTAATAGGAGGCTTCAACATGACACAAATTAAACAGCTCGCTCCACAGGATGAATTTGTTGGCTTTTATCTCTTAAGAGAGCTAGCGATCAAACAAACGAACGGTACTCCTCCAAAGGATTATTTCGACCTGGTCTTGGGAGATTCCAGTGGACAATTGTCCGCGAAATATTGGGACGTCAGCACAACCGATAAAGAAACTTTTTTTCCTATGGCACTGGTGAAGGTTCGCGGGATTGCGCACACTTATCGTGAGAAATTGCAAATCAAAGTAACCAAAATCAGATTGGTGAACGATGAGGATGGCGTAGCGTTAACGGATTTCATTCGCTCCGCTCCTATTCGTCCAGTAGACCTTATTCATACGATTAAAGGGGTTATGGCAAGCATTACAGATCCGGAGATTGCTTCGATTGTCTCCTTTTGTGTAAGCAAAGTGGAAGAGAAATTGATGCATTATCCGGCTGCCAAAACGCATCACCATGCTTATTTTGCCGGACTTGCTTATCATATGGTCCGTATGCTGGAGATTGGGGATTTTCTGTGCAAGCAGCGTCCATTCCTGAATCCAGATTTAATGAAAGCTGGAATTATTCTGCATGATATCGCGAAGCCGGAGGAGATGGTCTCTCAGCTCGGGATTGTCTCAGAATATAGTGTTCAGGGTAAGCTGATTGGTCATATTTCGATGGCATCTAACTGGATTACGGAAGCGGCCATCCGTTTAGACATTGATTTGAATTCAGAGAAGGTTCTAGCGTTACAGCATCTCGTATTGTCACACCATAACCTGGGTGAATGGGGCAGTCCTGTTCAGCCGCAAACGGCTGAGGCCGTAGCGCTGCATCATATTGACGCGATGGATGCGAAGCTGCAGATGGTCGAGGATGCGCTGGATACCACACCAGAAACCGAAGAATGGACGCCATTCATCAGAGGATTGGAGAATAAAGCAGTATATCGGATGAAGATTTAGTATGTTGTGTTGATCTTGGTTGGTGATCTGGATGAACCGATGGGATGTTCACTGATCGCTGATAGAATATACGGAATTCTTCCCTATAATGACCAGCAAGGTTAGATTTCTTCATAGTGAATGAATCGGCATGTATGCTATATCATTTTCGAATGCAAAACACCCAACCAGCTGTTATAAGCCGATTGGGTGTTTTTTGCTAAACAACTTAATATTTTCTTATAAATAGAAGTTTTTCGTTCTTTGATTGTTCACAGGTTTCTTAGCAGGCTTACTCTTACGAGCAGAAAAAGGAGTGTATCCACCAGCAAACATTGTTCCGCTAGTATATCCTTGGCTGCTAGAGAGCAAAAGCGGGTCAAGGTGTGATTCTCGCTCCATAAGCATTAATAGAACTAAAGCCGCTGCGCGTGCGTCATCGAGAGCGTCATGGTGCTTCAGCTCAATGCCGAAATGCTCGGATACTACATTAAGTTTATGAGAGGGAAGCTCGGGCAGCATTTTTTTCCCTAATAAATAAGTACATAAGTATTGAAAGCTCGGATAGCTTATGGACATCCCATCGAGGCAATACCGCAGTACACTCATATCAAAAGCGGCATTGTGTGCTACAACGATTCGTCCATGCAGCAAAGGTTCAACGGCGGGCCATAATTCGTGAAAAGTAGGTTGACCGATTACCATGGAGGGGGTGATGCCATGTATCGAAATGTTCATGCCGTCAAACCGCTGTTGCGGATCGATCAGCCAAGAATGTTCTGCAGTGATAACGCCATCTTTAACTTCCACAAGTCCTAAAGCACAGGCGCTGGATCGACTGGAATTCGCCGTTTCAAAGTCAATTGCTATAAAGTCCATTCGTAAAGCTCCTCATCTATCATATATACATTCATATTAAAGTAGTAAAATGATAAATACAATCTAGTACAAGTTACAAATAGTAGTTGAGTAAAAATAAGGTGTACAAGAAGTGTTGTAGCTTTTTCAAGTTTCGTTATCTTGCTATCCTATTCAAGAATCCGTACACTGCAAAATAGATATTGTATATTATTGTTAAGCTCAAAAACGGGAGGACATACTTTGGGAGTTGTAATCACTAAATTTTTTGAATATGGACAAGCAGAAATCGATTACCTCGGAAGTGTGGACCCAGTGCTAGGTGCGGCGATGGCGCGAATGGGGAAAGTGGAACGTGTGATTATTCCAGATCTTTTCACTGCGCTTATTTATGCCATAGTAGGTCAGCTAATCTCAGTCAAAGCAGTTCGGACCATCTGGACAAGAACGCAGGCTCAATTCGGAGAAATCACTCCGCTGCAGCTAGCTTTACACACGGCGGATGAGATTCAGGGTTGCGGTATGACGATGAAAAAGGCGGTTTGTATTCATGACATTTCCAAGCTGATTGCTGATGGGGCGTTTAAGCTGGAGGAACTATATGGGTTATCCAATCAAGAGGTTATTCAAAGACTCATGAAGTTAAAAGGCATCGGTAAGTGGACAGCAGAGATGATGCTTATCAATTGTATGGAGCGCCCAGATGTAGTTAGTTGGGGAGATATCGCCATTCGTCGTGGCATGATGAAGTTGTATGGGCTTGATACGCTTACCAAAGAGGACTTCGAACAATACCGTCTCAGGTACTCACCATTCGGTTCGGTAGCCTCCATATATTTATGGGAGATTTCATTTCAATAATTAATACGTAGGGAGCATTATAGTGGAGAAATCAATAAAGGAACAGCTAGTGGAGTTGGCAGATGCGGACTACCAGAAGTTTTCTGCGGCTTTACTTCCGACGATTGATAATGTGATAGGAGTCAGGCTACCGGAGCTGCGTAAACTCGCCAAAACCATTGCAAAGGGTGACTGGAGAGCCTATTTGGAGCACGCCGAGTCAGATTATTTTGAAGAAGTAATGCTGCAGGGTATGGTGCTTGGTTACGTGAAAGCAGAGCTTGAAGACATCCTGCGATATATCGCAGATTTTATCCCCAAAATCGATAACTGGTCGGTATGTGATAGCTTTTGTACAGGACTGAAGATTACCTTGAAGAATAAAGAACAGATGTGGGATTTTATAGTTCCGTATCTATCATCTGACGAAGAATACGAGATTCGATTTGCGGTAGTAATGATGCTTAATTTCTTTATTGAAGAAGCGTACATCAACCGGATTTTACAACTACTCGATAAGGTCAGACATGAGGGGTATTATGTAAAAATGGCAGTTTCTTGGGCGTTATCGATGTGTTATGTGAAGCTGCCTGCGGCTACGATAGGTTATTTGAGAACTAATACTTTAGATGATTTCACCTATAACAAAGCTTTGCAGAAAATCACAGAGTCTTACCGTGTAGATCCGGAATCGAAAAAAATGATTCGCGGGATGAAGAGGAATAGAAAAAACAAGCCCCTTATATAGCTCAGTAGCTGAGAAATAAGGGGCCTGTTATTATATTTATTTTTTGTCGGTATTGATTTTCCGGTTGCGGATACGTTCAATTTCATCATCAACAGCACTACGAAGGTTAGGATCAATGGACGAAGCTGCGCCTGCTCCTGAGTTGGATTTATACTTGGCGTTTTCCGCCAGAGCTTCCCACTCGAAAATCTTCTCTTCCATTCGTTCGAAGCCACGTGAAGCGGTACCCACATTAGGTCCTTTTACACTGTTGCTATGAGGAGCGGAGCTTAGTGTTTCTGTAGCTTGCTGAGCACGAGCGATAAGTTCAGTTCTTTTCGCTTTAAGCTGTTCGCGCTCTTCTTTAGCTCTAGCGATATTGATCTCCAGCTCTGCCAGGGATTGCTGCGTTTGCACCTGACTATTGATACTCTCATCCAGCTGTTCTGTATACCGCAGCTTGGCCATGAGTGCAAGGCGCGCTCTTTCTTCATTTCCTTGCTCAACCGCCTGAACGGCTTCAGCTTCGCTTTGCTCTATCAACTGAGTATATTCTTGCTTACGGCGTTCCAATACACTCGCTGTAACTTTTAAATCACGCTCATTGCGTTCTGCCGCAGCTATTTCGTTCTCAAGATCGCGCAGATACTGACCTGTCAGTAGCACTGGATTTTCTAATTTGTTCAGACCTTCGTGTAGGGCAGCTTTAGTAAGGGTGGAAATTCTTTTGAATAAACTCATGTTATATCTCTCCTTAGTATGTTTGATTGGTATTAAAGGACGATCTGTTAATAGAAATCATGTCCATCCGAAAAGCTGCCAAAAGGTTCTTTAGGGACGATGATGCTGGCGATAAAGTAAAAGATAAGTACGGTACCGAAGCTGAAAAGTGCTGCCGCAACCGTTACGAGACGGAGAATTGTGGCATCGATGCCTGACCAACTGGCAAGACCTCCGCATACACCACTAATTTTCTGGTCACTTCTGGAACGATATAATTTTTTCATTTATTATTGTCATCCTCTCTTATGGGGGTGAGTATTATTAAATCTTGCAACCCGCTTGCTTATGTACTTATTGTATAGCCTTTTCGAAAGCGGCAAAACGGCCTGAAGGCGGTTTTAAATACCAGACCTGAGTCGAGGTTCGTTCCCGCAGGAAGGCGGGGGAAATAAGTTCATGATTGTGGATGAACTACAAATCGCGGTTGAAGTTAGGTACAATAAAGAGAGGAATACTTGTGGCGGTGTCGAAATATGCTTATATATGACTACTACGGAATTGGGGGCTGAACATGAGCTTTTTTAACAAGGTAAAGGCAGGCGTAAGCGAGGCTGGGAATAAGGCAAAGACAGTGGTGGAGATCAATCGTTTGAAATTACAGAACAACAGCAAGCAGAATGACATTGACCAGCAGTATCAAGTAATGGGTAAACTGTTGTTTGAAGCTGTAACACAAGGAGCAGGACCACTGCCGAGTGAGCAGATCGAGAAGAATATTTCCCGTATTCTTGAACTGAAATCGGAGATTGAGGTCAATCTGCAGCAAATCGCTGGGTTGTCAGATGTGAAGCAGTGTAAAGCATGCGGTGGCAATGTGGCTATTGAGGCTCGCTTTTGTCCGAGTTGTGGATCAACTTTTGAAGCATCCAATGAACCTATTCGTGATGTAACACCATCGTCGATTACTTTGGATAAGAAGGAATAAACTTACTGCATACAAGGAATTCATGGAAAAAAGGACAGCTTAATAGCTGTCCTTTTTTATTTTTAGGAGAGAGGTTGTTTAAACCTTGGCAGCAAAACGTTTCTTGAAATAATAGACAATTAGCAACATAAGCGGCAGAACAAATGCACAGGTGAAATCCCAATCTACCCAGTAGGCGGGGATTTCCTTTACATAAAAAATGATGTCTTTGGCAATCAGTTGTGACATACCAAATAACAAAAATCCAGTGGGTAGGATCAGAGGACGGTGGCTTTTGAGTTTAAATAATTGGGCTGTACCTAAGGTTAAAGCATAGTAATAAATGGCTGTTTTGAAGTACGTGCTGATAATCCATGCAGTAGCCATAAGCGCTTCAATACGTTGTAGGGAATTAGCAATATTAATTTTTTGAGCAAGAATATATGCGGCATAAAATTGATGTTCAGAAGCGTAAACACCAAGAACGGTAAGTGAAAAAAATAAGATGAGGTTAAGTCCCAGAGCTCCGATGATCAGGGCTATGAAAATATCCCGGCTTGTTTTGCTATTCTTCTGAGCATAAGGATATACCATAAGAAACACGCATAATTCACCAAAAGGATAAAAAACACCATACATCAAAGTATGGAGCATGTCCGGTACTGGTGTGTTCATAATGGGGTATAAACGTTCCATTTTGACATCGGGAGTCAGCAGAAGCAGCAGACCGATCAAAAAAACTGCAAACAAAGGGAAAAAAAGCTGAGCTGCCCGTCCCAATGTTTCCAGACCCAGTCGTACACCATATAACAGTAGGAAAATGGCCATAAAACGGATAACCCCACCGGGTGTCTTCTCGTAAATCTGTGTACACATGAAATCTTCAATTTCTCTTATGTAAGTTGAAGCGGCAATCAAGAAGAACACTAGATAGAACAAGGCTACAGCAGTTCCGGCCCATTTTCCTAGAATTTGTAGGCTAAGCTCGATAATATTCTTGTTTGGTTCAATGTCTGCTAAGCAGAGCAACAGTTTTATGGTCGCTAGGCCCAAGGGAATACTAATCAAAGCAGCAATCCATGCATCTTGTTTCGCTCCTGATATCATTAACGCTGGATATACAAGTGCCATATCCCCAATAAATGTGAATAACCCAAGTATAATCATTTGATTGGTACTAATTCGATCTTTCTCCAAATGCATATACCCCCTCAAATTTATTGGACTAGTTTTAGTATGGTTGTAGTTACCAGAATTATGCCATTCCGAATTTTAATTAGAAAGGAATAATTATCAAAATTAATATCAAACTATACTCATTAATCTAAGTGAAGTGGAGGCTACATCATGAAGAGTTCGGAGACTGGTAGATTATCAAATCGATTGAAAACCAATATTGCTCAGTTGTACCAATTGATGGGTGAAAGCTCTGATGTAGTGATCAAAGAGTTGCAGATAGAAGAAAACACTCATATTTCTTTGATTTACATAGATGGTCTTGTGGATACTCAGGTGCTGCATAATTCAATTTTGTATTCTTTGCAGGAACATATTCCTTATGAACAGCTGGGGAAGCTTGAGCCCGAGCAGAAGATTGAGATCATTAAGAAACAGATATTAATAGCCGGTGATCTAACCGTCATCGTTGATTTCAGCCAATTTGTACACGAATTATTGTCCGGTAGTGTAATGCTGCTGCTCGATGGGACATCCACCGCTCTCCGGATCGGTTTACCTGGCTGGGAAGACCGCAATGTAGGGGAGCCCAGTTCCCAATCGGTTGTACGTGGTCCAATGGAAGGATTCACTGAGAATTTGCGGACGAATACGGCACTGGTTCGGCGGAAAATAAAAGATAGCCATTTATGGCTGGAAACCGTTCAGATCGGAAGGGTGACTCAAACTAGCGTATCCATTATGTATCTAAGCAACATAGCGAATAAGGAGTTGGTACAAGAAGTAAAACGCCGTCTGAATAAAATTGATACGGACAGTATTCTCGAGAGTGGATATATTGAAGAATTTATTCAAGAGACGGTATTTACACCTTTTCCTACCGTATACAACAGTGATCGTCCGGATACGATTGCAGCAGGTATTTTGGAAGGAAAAGTGGCCATTCTTGTTGATGGAACTCCTTTTGTACTATTGGTACCCACATTTTTTGTAGCATTTTTTCAGTCTGCTGAGGATTATTACCAAAGGGCCGATATTGGAACATTGCTGAGGTTAGTTCGTTTTATTTCGTTTTTTATTACTTTGCTTGCACCTTCATTGTATGTTGCGATTACTACTTATCATCAGGAGATGATACCGACCAATCTTGTAATTAGTTTAGCTGCCCAGCGGGAGAGTGTTCCTTTTCCTGCTTTTGTCGAGGCGCTGATCATGGAAATGACTTATGAGATTTTGCGGGAGGCCGGGGTGCGGATACCTAAAAATATTGGACAGGCGATTTCCATTGTCGGAACGTTGGTGATTGGGCAAGCAGCGGTTGCAGCGGGTTTTATTTCATCTGCAATGGTCATTATTGTATCGCTTACAGCCATTTCTAGTTTTGTTATTCCGGAGACAGGAATGTCTATAGCTGCGCGGATGATCCGTTTTGTGCTTATAGCTTTTGCCGGATTTATCGGATTATTTGGAATTCTATTCGGAATTTTTATCATCGTACTGCATTTGTCGAGTTTGCGTTCTTTCGGAATGCCTTACATGAGTCCGCTCGGACCTTATAATTCAAAAGACTTAAAAGACTCTGTTTTTCGCTTTCCGTGGCCTTTTTTAAAGACAAGACCTGCTGAGAACAAAACGCAGAACCTATTTCGTCAAAGCACATCCAGTGATGAGGAATCAACACAATGAATAAAAAATTAGTTAGAGGCGCTCTTCGATTGATGATAGCTCTCCAATTTACGCTAGTGCTAAGTGGCTGTTGGGAAAGAAAGGAGCTAAATGAGGTAGCCTTTGTCCTGGGGATAGGGATCGATAAGGCTGAAACTGGTTATACAGTTTCGATGCAGGTCGTTATTCCATCTGCGATTTCCTCACAATCGAATGGAGGAGGGGGAGGCACTGGAGTCCCAGTGGTTGTTTATAAATTTACGGTACCTACGTTTTATGATGCGCAGCGTAAGTTGAATCTGGATAGTTCCAGGACGAGTTATCTTGGTCATATCCGGGTGTTGGTTATTGGGGAGGAACTTGCCCGCTCCGGAGTGGGCGAGATACTTGACGTATTTAAAAGAAGTCGGGAAGCTCGAATGGATTTCTACGTTATGGTTGCCAGAGATACAACCGCCAGCGATGTCTTGAATGTCCTTACACCTATGGATAAATTACCAGCGAACAAATTATTTAGTTCCCTAGATAATTCTTATAAAGATTCAGCAAAAACAGTCGCTGTCACGCTGGATGATTTTATTGAAAATTTATTGGCTGAAGGTGAACATCCTGTACTGACAGGAGTGGAAGTTATGGGAGATCCCAAAGAGGGGGGAGATAAAAGCAATGTAGAGCGAACAATGCCTAAGGCGAGATTGGAATACCATACTGTAGCTGTGTTCAGAAAAGACAAACTGATCGGTTGGCTAAACGAGGGTGAAACGATTGGTTACAATTATATCAACGATAAGGTAACCTCACATTCTGGCCCGATAGCTGGAAAAGACGGAAAGCCCATTGTTATCGAAGCGATCCAGGCTTCAACCAAACGCAAAGTGAAAATTATTGATGGAGAGCCGCATATTTACCTTAATGTGAAGGCGCTTTGCAACATTGAAGAAGTGCAAAGTACAGAAAATTTGGAATCGGAGAGCACCATAAGACGTTTGGAAAAGGAAACAGAGGAACGGATTATAGAACGGATGCAAAACACTGTGGAGCAAGTAACTAATCGCTTCAATGTTGATATTATGGGATTTGGACAATCGATCTACCATGCCAGCCCTAAAGCTTGGGCAAAGCTACAGCAAAAAAAGGGCGACGATTACCTTAAATCATTGCCCATCCATTATAGTGCCTCAGTAGTTATTAACCGCGTAGGTCTAACAGATAATTCTTTTCTTGAAAAAATCAAGGAGTGAAGCCAAATGATAATACTGTTTTTTTTGGTGATTGCTGTTGGTTGTATGGCACTTGATTTGCCTAAATTAATACGAAAGCGCCGAGTACGTGATCTTAGCGTATATTTTATATTTTGGATTTTGGGGCTTGGCGCGACCTTATGCGCGTTGTTAAAGTTGAACATCCCCAGTCCGCTGTTTCTAATTATCCTTATCTATAAGCCAATAAATAATTTGTTTGGAATATGGTTTCATTAACAACGACGGATTTGCAAACTACCAAACCCCTTAGAATATACATTGGATAAAACTTCTGGTTTTTCTGATGAAATTCTAAGGGGTGTATTTTTTATGTCGATCAAAATATTGATTGCTATATACAATTAAATACAATAAAGTTGTCATATAGAGGATAATTTTGTCGATTTTTCTGCAAAAATGTTCCAATTCGCATTGCATCAGGTGACTTTAGGGTCTATGAGGTTCGAATCCTCCTCCTGAAAAAGACAGAAGAAAGTGGTGCACATAATGAGTAGCAACAGATTTGAGAACAAAGTAGTTATTATTACAGGTGCAGGTACAGGAATCGGAAAAGCTACAGCCTTAAGAGTAGCAAGTGAGGGTGGTACTGTAGTAGTTGCCAATCGATCAGATGCTGGAGCTAACACAGTTGAAGAAATCAAAGCTTTAGGCGGGCAAGCGTTGTTTGTTCGGGCAGACGTTTCTCTTGAAGCAGACTGCAAAAATATTGTAGATCAAACATTGGCAGCCTACGGAAAAATTGATTGCCTTTACAACAACTCAGCAATTACAGGAGATAATGCGGATGTTACAGAATATGATCCGATATTGTTTCAAAAGGTGATTCAGACAAATCTTAATGGCCAATTCTACATGTTGCATTATGCATTACCACATATGAAATCCGGAGCTTCCGTTCTAAATTGTTCCTCTTTGCATGGTATTTTCATTGGGATGGCCAATGATGCAGCCTATTCAGCAAGTAAACATGCCATTGTAGGCATGACTAAATCGGTTGCCAAAGAAGTGGGTCACCGGAACATCAGAGTAAATGCTATTTGCCCTGGTCCTATCCCAACACCAACCATGAACAGATATGAAAAGCTGTTGTCTGATGATGTAGAGATGCTTCAATCTCTTATCGCTTCTGGAACGGCTCTGGGCAGATACGGTACGCCTGAGGAAGTAGCTGCGTTTGCATGCTTCCTACTAAGTGATGAGGCTTCCTTTATTACAGGTACAGCACATGTGATTGACGGGGGCTATTCCGCAACAAAGTAATTAAGGATTAATTTACTTATATAACAACTAATATATAATATTAAAGGCTTTGCGGCGTATTCTGGTTCCAAAAACCTGTAGGGTGACTGGATTAAAATTGGAAGTCGCACGCAGAGTCTTTTTTAGTTGTCTAAAAACAGATTCTTCGTATGTTGGCAAATTGCATGGTTGTAAGGGACAGCTGATACACAAAAATGAATGAATTAAGGAAAATATGACCATGGATATGTTGGAATTTGTAGAAAATTGTATTTTAATATAAATAAAAAAAGAAATTTGTCGATAATAATATAGGTAATATGTATTAGTTAATATTCTAGAAAGGGTGTTGTTATAAAAACGATACAGGAAGTAGATGTCTTCGCCCTGAAAAAGCCTGGGGCAGGTATTTTTTGTCTGTGAAGTTACATACATTTTCATCTCTATTATTAAAAAAATAACTTTAAAACTTGGAGGAAAAAAATTATGCCATACACAATTAAGTACAACCAAAATGAGAACCATATCGATGTAGTATCTATTGATTTTTCAGCTGAAGATGTTCCAGGATACCTTAAAGACTTTGAAAATATCATGAAGCTTGTTAAACCTAAATTTACAGGAACAACTGATGTAACTGAATCTAAAAGTGTACTTACTCCTGAGGTTGCAGCTATGCTAGCCCCTACAGGTGCGATGGCGAGTGAAGCTGGTCAAGCAGGATGGGCTTATGTAACTAAAAATCCAATTTGGAGAATGCAATTGAAACGTATTTTTGGTAGAGATTTTGCAGATGCTTACGATACCTACGAAGAAGCCAGAACATACCTAAAAAGTTTGCAATAATCTAATATTACAGTTAGCAAAAAAGTGCGGAGAATGTTCTCCGCACTTTTTTACTTTATCTATATTTAAAATTGAAAGTCTTCATCTTTTAGCGGCTCCACGTTAAGCGCCCGCACGTATCCATTCCCTTTTTTCGAGAAGAAATCATGCTGCTTGGTGTGGGTACTGATACCATTCTGAACAATCGGGTTGATCTCTTCCTCGTCGAATAGCGGATCATGGCCCAGATTCATCATGGCTTTATTGGCATTGTATCTAAGGAAAGTCTTAACCTCGTCCACCAGTCCGATGGGAGCATAGATCTGCTCTGTATAACGTTCTTCATTCTCATGGAGCAGTCTAAGGAGGTCTACCAGCTTCTGGTGTAGCTCGCGTTGCTCGTCCTCTGGAAGCCCGTCAAAGATCTCCTGCGCCAGTACACCGACATATACCCCATGAATGCTCTCATCCCGTAGAATAAGGTCGATAATCTCACCGCTGCAAGTCATTTTGCCTTGACCGGCCAGATATAGGGGGTAGAAGAAGCCACTGTAGAACAAGTAGCTCTCGAGCAGTACTGAGGCTGCCATGGCAAGGTACAGATCTTTGGGTGAATCTATTTTTTTGTAATATTGTGATATGGTCTCTGCCTTGAACTGCAGATAAGGATTCTCTTCAACCCAGCGGAATACACTGTCAATCTCCTCCGTGGAGGACAAAGTGGTGAAGATGCTGCTGTACGATTTGGCGTGAATCTGTTCCATCATGCCCATAAAGCCAAGCACAGCCTTGCGCTGAAGGCCTTCGACATGCTCCATAATCTGCGGCATACCTACTCCGCCTTGAATCGTATCCAGCAGCGTGAGTCCGCCGAGTACCTTCATATAGGAATCCTTTTCTGTCTCGCTGAGTGTGAGCCAGGACATTTTATCATCGGATAATGGGATTTCATCGTCCGTCCAGAATTGCATAATGTTCTGATTCCAGAACATCAATGAGAAATCGTCGTCAGGACGGTTCCAGTTAACGGCTTGGATAGCGGTCATAATATGGCAATCTCCTTTTCTGCGGCTATAGCCTTCCAGTTAGATAGAGCAGGTGAGGCATTCCTCAACGGACAGCTTTTTGGTCCGGGTGTAATACAGCGACTTCAAACCTTTATGCGCCGCGTACAGATAGGAGCGGGCCAGTTCTCTGGTGGAGACATCGCTGTTCACATGCAGAACGGTCGAGATGCCCTGGTCGATATGGGGCTGGATTTCCGCGATCAGATCGATTACCTTGAACTGATCCATTTGGTAAGCCGATTTATAGAAAAATACATTATCCGGCCGCAGGTACGGCATTGGATAGTAAGTCGTTGAATTGGCATAAGTCCGTGTCTCAATCTGCTCTACAATAGGCATAACACTTGAAGTGGCATTTTGAATATAGGAAATGCTGGCAGTTGGCGCAATCGCCAAACGGTAAGCATGATATAGACCCTTTGCTTTTACTGCATCGCGTAGTTGTTCCCAGTCCGCAGGGGATGGGATGAAAATATCACCGAACAGCTCTTGTACTCTTGGCGTTACAGGGCGGTAATCTGTAGTCAGGTAACGCTCAAAATAAGCTCCTGTCGCATAATCAGAAGCCTCGAATCCCTGGAAAGACCGGCCAGTTGCAGCAGCGATCTCCATGCTTTTCTCCAGTGAATGGTAGTTCATGGTCATGAAAAAGGTCCGGGCAAAATCGCGAGCCTGTTCGCTTTCATAGGCGATCTTGTTCTTGGCCAGATAGCCGTGTAAATTCATAACACCGAGACCAACCGAGTGCATCTCTTTGTTTGCTTTGGCTACGCCTGGGGCATTGGAGATGCTGGTCATATCGCTGACAGCGGTCAGGGCGATCATGCCCTCATGTACCGATTCACGGATTTTGCCATGCTCCATCACGTTGACAATGTTTAAGGAAGCCAGATTGCAGCTAACATCACGGCGGATAGTATTCTCCTGCCCGTAGTCGGCAATCTCAGAGGTCTCCTGCAGCTGGAAGATTTCCGTGCAGAGGTTGGACATTTTGATCTGTCCTACGTTTTTCAGGGCATGAGCTTCATTGGCGTTGCTCTTGTTCATAATATATGGATAGCCAGATTCCAGTTGGATCATGGCGATTTTGGTCAGCATATCCCGTGCGCTCATGGCCTTTTTCTTTTTGACACGTGGATCGGCTAGCAGCTTATCGTACATTTCATCCAAATCCATGTCATCAAGATGCGTGCCGTAAGCTTTGTACACACTGTAAGGGGCAAATACATGGAGCGGTTCATTGTCCTTCGCCAGCTTATAGAAGCGATTCGGAATGATTAGGCCGATGGACAGGGTTTTGAGTCTTGTTTTTTCATCGGCATTGATCTTCTTACTGTCGAGAAATTCAAGAACATCCCAGCCAAAAATGTTGTAGTAAGCGGCTCCAGAGCCTTTACGTTGACCCATCTGGTCAGCATAGGAGAAGCCGTCCTCCATCAGCTTGAGTACAGGTATAATGCCTTTGGCTGCATCTTCAACCCCTTTAATGGTCTCCCCGCGGGAGCGAAGCTTGGACAGGTTGACAGCCACGCCACCGCCGATCTTCGACAGCTGCATGCAAGTATTTAGTACATAGTTGATCGAATTAAGCGAGTCATCCATTTCAATAAGGAAGCAGGACACTAGCTCACCGCGACGGCTCTTGCCGGCATTCAAGAAGGTCGGAGTCGCCGGCTGTAGGCGCTGCTCCATCATTGAACGGGCAAGCATGCTGGCAGTGTCGGCGTTCCCGCGTCCTAGGTGAAGGGCAACTGCCGCCACACGGTCCGGGTAATGCTCCAGATATTGCTTACGGTCATTGGTTTTTACAGCGTAATCCGTATAGAACTTTGAAGCTGCCATATAAGATGGAAAACTGAAGTTGTAGGCATGGGTAATTTGATAAACTTCCTCAATTTCAGCCACGCTGTACTGCTCGTAAAAATTTTCATAGAAATCCTGTTCAATCATATAATCAACCTTGGCCTTTGTATTCGCAAAAACCAGGCTACGCCGTTCTACATCCCGCATAAATTCGGCTACTGCCTCAAGGTCTTTATCCAATTGAAAGAAGCCACTTTCGTCTCTCTTCATCAACATGTTGTTTAATTCAATATGCCGCAACTCGGCTCACCTCCTGTTTAATTCGTTCTACATCACCAAATGTGCCTGATAGTTCAAATTTCCCAATAACTGGCACGTTGTACCGATCTGCAATCAAGTCTGCACTATTCGCGAACAGCTCGCCCCAGTTCTTGTTGCCGCTGGCGGCGATGCCCTTCAAATTGGAATAATTGTTCTTTAAGAAAGTAGACACCTTCTCTGGAATTTGTCCAAAGCCGGTGGTATATGTAATAAGCACATAAGGCTCATCAATGGTCATATGCTCTTCAATCTGCACAGCTGGCAGCTTAAGCTTACCAATGAAGCGTTTGACGTTTCCTGTTTTCGAATCGTATGCGACTAGCATGGAGTCTCTCCCCCTGTATATATTAAACCTACATTAAATATGTAAAGATTGAATAGATAAGCTGTAAATACTGGAAAATCATATCCATACTATATTTAGTGTGCGTTGTTTATTTTAATCACTATATGTTGAAAAGTCAACATGGAAAGAGCCCTTATTTGTTGGGAATTAGTCTAGTAAACGTTCTATTAAAGTATTGAAATCGCGGAGATTCGCAGGTTATTGCAGTTTATTAAGGCAGTTGTACTGTTTTTGATGCTGGATCTTGCTGCATCATTTTTATCATGACTAATTAGCGTCGTTCCGTTGAGCAGAACTGCAGGCGGTGGAACATCTATCACGGGTGAGAAATATGCTTCTGATATTAGAGAATCTTTGCATATAGCTGTAGGTTAAAGTACATGGACTTAATCGGGTGGCAAGTGGAGGAGAACATTAATGAAGCTAAAGCGGTGAGACTAATAATGGGTTTGTACAATTTCCCCCGTACATGCACTTCTAGGCATCTACCCACATACAATAAGATGACCATGAACCCGTAAGGCTAACAGATCGGTTTCATTGTACAAGTGCGGGAGGTGTCGCCAAGTTGCCTGGATTCTTAAGTACGATCGCGTTGCTAATCAAAGAACTGACGTTGCTGGTATCCTACGTAAGGAACAACGCATTTCCACAGCCGCTCTCGGAGCAGGAGGAAAGCAAATACTTAGGCATGATGGCTGAAGGGGATGCTAAAGCCCGAAATTTGCTTATCGAGCACAATTTGAGACTTGTCGCCCATATAGTTAAAAAATTCGATAACACCGGAGAAGACATG
>NZ_NFVA01000270.1 GCF_002264395.1 Paenibacillus sp. VTT E-133291 | reverse complement strand
CGAAATTTGGCTGAATATCGTTGTTTTCATGTTTCTTCTCCCCGTCTCTTTTTAGCTTTTATATACGCCCCAGGATGCTTGGATGGCCTGTTCTATTTTTTTCAATGCTTGTTCAGGATTGCTTAAGGGCAGCTCGGTTAGACCCGTATTTAGCGCCTCCCATACTTGAATCATGAAGGGGTACGTCGGCATCGGCCGTGCGTGATCCAACAGCGATAAAATCATCTTTTTGTTAGGCATAGCAGAGGCACCTAGACGGTTCAGCACCTCTTCCTGAGCCG